>JAUIFP010000034.1 GCA_030430365.1 Alphaproteobacteria bacterium
AGCTGGCCTTTCCGCTCCTGAATCTGGAGCCCTATTTCAATTTCGGGCGCCTGCGGCCGCTGCATACTTCCGCGGTGATCTTCGCCTTCGGCGGGAACGCCCTGATCTCGACGAGTTTCTACGTCGTGCAGCGGACCTGCCGCGCGCGGCTGGCATTCCCCGGTCTCGCGCGCTTCGTGTTCTGGGGCTATCAGCTGTTCATCGTTCTGGCGGCGACCGGCTATCTGCTGGGGATCACGCAAAGCCGCGAATATGCCGAACCCGAATGGTATGTGGATCTGTGGCTCACCATCGTGTGGCTGGCCTATCTTGCGGTCTTCGTCGGTACGATCGTGAAGCGCAAGGAGCCGCATATCTATGTGGCCAACTGGTTCTACCTCTCCTTCATCCTGACGATCGCCATGCTGCATGTCGTCAACAATCTTGCCTTGCCGGTCAGCCTGCTCGGTTCGAAGAGCTATAGCGCCTTCGCCGGTGTGCAGGACGCGCTGACGCAGTGGTGGTACGGCCACAATGCGGTGGGCTTCTTCCTCACCGCCGGCTTCCTGGCCATGATGTATTACTTCGTATACCGCGCTGCCCGATTGGGCACAGACGCTGGGCATGGTGTTCTCGGTGATGCTGTGGATGCCCAGCTGGGGCGGCATGATCAACGGCTTGATGACGCTGAACGGCGCGTGGGACAAGGTTCGCACCGATCCGATCATCCGCATGTTCGTGCTCAGCCTGGCATTCTACGGCATGAGCACCTTCGAAGGCCCGCTGATGTCGATCAAGAGCGTCAACTCGCTTTCGCACTATACTGACTGGACGATCGGCCATGTCCATTCCGGCGCGCTGGGATGGAACGGCATGATCACCTTCGCCTCCATCTACTTCCTGGTTCCGCGCCTGTGGAAGCGGGAGAGGCTCTACAGCCTGCGCATGGTCAACTGGCACTTCTGGCTCGCGACGCTGGGCATCGTCTTCTACGCGGCCAGCATGTGGGTCGCCGGGATTACCCAGGGCCTGATGTGGCGCGAATACGGGGCGGACGGCTATCTGGTGAACAGCTTTGCCGACACCGTCGCGGCGCTGCACCCGATTCTGCTGCTGCGCGCATTTGGCGGCATTCTCTACCTCCTCGGTGCCATTCTGCTCGTGATCAATGTCTGGAGGACGATCCTGGGCCATCAGCGCGAAGAAGCGCCCATGACCACCGCTTCCTATGACGAAGAGGCCGACCGGCCCGCCGTCGCAGTTCCGGCCGAGTAAGGATCGCAGATATGAGCCTGACAGAACAACACAAGAAGCTGGAACGCAACGTCACGCTGCTGGGCGTGGGGGCCTTCATCGCCGTGGCGATCGGCGGTATCGTGGAAATCGCACCGCTCTTCTGGATCGACAACACGATCGAGGAAGTGGAAGGCATGCGGCCTTACACGCCGCTGGAGCAGGCGGGGCGCGATATCTATATCCGCGAAGGCTGCTATGTCTGCCACAGCCAGATGATCCGCCCGTTCCGCGACGAGGTGGAGCGCTATGGCCATTACAGCCTGGCGGCCGAGAGCATGTACGACCATCCCTTCCAATGGGGGTCCAAGCGCACGGGGCCGGATCTGGCACGCGTGGGCGGGCGCTATTCGGATGAGTGGCATGTCCAGCATCTGGTCGATCCGCGTTCGGTCGTGCCCGAAAGCATCATGCCGCCTTATGGCTTCCTGGCGGACAATGAGCTGGAGATGGGTGATCCGGCCGCGCGGCTGGAAACGCTGCGCGGCGTGGGCGTGCCTTATAGCGATGCCGATGTCGAAAATGCCGAGGCGGACTTCCTCGCCCAGGCCGATCCCATGGCCGATCCCGGCGATTTGCTGGATCGCTATCCCAAGGCGCAGATCCGCGATTACGACGGCAATCCGGGCAAGCTGACCGAAATGGATGCACTGGTCGCCTATCTGCAGATGCTGGGGACGCTGGTCGATGTGGACAGCGCTGCCGCTCAGGAGGAACTCGCTACGGAGACCGGCCGATGAGCATGCATTCCACTTACGACTTCCTGCGCCATCTGGCGGATAGCTGGGGGCTGCTGCTGATGCTGGCGATTTTTGTCGGGCTGTGCGCCTGGCCGTTCAGGCCCGGGGCGAAGGAACGCAACAGGCAAGCCGCCGAAGCCATTTTCAAGGATGAGAACGATGGCGAATAAGCGCGTTGACGAAGCAACCGGCACGCAGACTGTCGGCCATGAATGGGATGGGATCGAGGAACTCGATACGCCCATGCCGCGGTGGTGGGTGTGGACCTTCTACGCCACCATCGTCTTCGCGATCGGCTATTGCATTGCCTATCCCGCCTGGCCGATGATTTCCCAGGGCACGGAAGGCGTGCTGGGCTGGACCAGCCGCGGCGCGCTTGCCGACGAGCTCGAGGCGCAGGAAGCGCGCCGGGCGGAGGCCGTCTCCGGACTGGCCGCCATGCCGCTCGAGCAGGTGCAGGGCGACGAACAATTGATGAGCGCCGCGCTTGCCGGCGGACGGGCCGCCTTCAAAGTCAATTGCGTCCAGTGCCACGGCTCCGGCGCAGCGGGCAGCAAGGGCTATCCCAACCTCAATGACGACGAATGGCTGTGGGGCGGCGATCTGACTGCCATCCAGACCACGCTGCTCGACGGCATTCGCCAGCCGGGCAATGACGATACCCGCTTCAGCATCATGCCCTCTTTCGGGCGCGATGGAATTCTGACCGGCGAGCAGGTCTCCCAGGTTGTCGACCATGTCATGTCGCTATCGGGCCTGGGGCCGGCCAATCCTGCCGGCGCGCAGCTCTTCGAAAACAATTGCGCCATTTGCCACGGGCCCGATGGCAAGGGGATGCGCGAATTCGGTGCACCGGATCTGACCGATGCGATCTGGCTCTATGGCAGCAGCCGCGATGAAATCACCTACACGGTCCACAACGCAAGAAACGGCGTCATGCCCGCTTGGGGCGAACGTTTGGATCCGGTGACGATCAAGATGCTCGCCATTTACGTACACTCGCTGGGAGGGGGCGAAGACTTTACTCAGGAGGTCGCGCCAGAGGCAGACGATGCCCCGGCGAATGAGGACGATGAACGAACATAGCACTATCGAGGCAGCGGGGCCGCGCGTCCCGCCGCCCGAAAAGCTTTTTGAAAAGCGCAAATTCGTCCATCCCAAGCGGATCGACGGCCCCTTCCGCCGTTTCAAGTGGCTGGTCATGCTGGTCACGCTGGCGATCTATTACGGCACCCCCTGGATCCGCTGGGATCGCGGGCCCTATGCGCCCGATCAGGCGGTGCTGGTCGATCTCGCCAACCGGCGTTTCTACATGTTCGGTATCGAGATCTGGCCGCACGAATTCTATTTCGTCGCCGGTCTGCTGATCATGGCGGGCATCGGGCTGTTCCTGGTCACCAGCGCGGTGGGCCGCGCCTGGTGCGGATATACCTGCCCGCAAACGGTCTGGACCGACCTGTTCCAGCATGTCGACCGCTTCGTCGACGGTGACCGCAATGCCAGGATCAGGCTGGACGCCGCGCCCTGGGGGCCGAAGAAGATTGCGAAACGCGCGTTCAAATGGACGATCTACCTGATCATCGGCTTCTGGACCGGCGGTGCATGGATCATGTATTTCGCCGATGCGCCGACGCTGACGCATGACTTCTGGACCGGTCAGGCCGCGCCGGTCGCTTACGGAACCGTTGCGGTGCTCACCTTCACGACTGTGCTGCTCGGCGGTTTCGCGCGGGAGCAGGTGTGCATCTATATGTGCCCATGGCCGCGCATCCAGGCCGCGATGATGGATGAGAAGACCCTCACCGTGACCTATAAGGATTGGCGCGGGGAGCCGCGAGGCAGCTTGAAAAAGGCGAAGAAGAAGCCGGACGCTTTCGGGGACTGCATCGATTGCAATCAATGTGTATCCGTCTGCCCCACCGGTATCGACATCCGCGAGGGGCCGCAGATCGGCTGCATCACCTGCGCGCTGTGCATCGATGCCTGCGACCGGGTGATGGCCGAAGTGGGCCGTCCGCGTGGGCTGATCGATTATGCGACGCTGGAAGATTGCGAGCATGAGAAGGCCGGCGGAGAGCCGCGGCCCGTATGGAAGACCATCCTGCATCCGCGCACGGTTATCTATTTCCTGGTCTGGGGCGGGATCGGCCTGGGCCTGCTTTTCGCGCTGGGTACCCGCAATCATACCGATCTTACTATCGCGCAGGACCGCAATCCGCCCTTCATGCTGATGCGGGACGGTTCGGTCCGCAATTCCTACACGCTGAAGCTGCGCAACATGGAAAGCCGCCCGCGCGAGATGGAGATCTCTATCGAAGGGTTGCCCGGTGCTGTAATGTGGAGCGAAGAGATGTCGCACCATTCCGCCGCGCGGAGCATCACGCGGGCCGTCCCTGCCGATGCGATCGAGACGATGCGTGCCTATGTCGTCGCGCCGCGCCATACCCAGGGGCAGGATTTCACTTTCATCCTGCGGTCGCTCGACGAGCAAGGCGAGACGGATAGCGGGGAAGCAAGATTTGACGCACCGGAAGGGCAGGGCAGACATGAAGCGCGCTGACAGACGATTTACCGGATGGCATGCCGCAACCGCGCTGGTTGTGTTTTTCGGCGTGGTCGGCGCCGTGAACTTCACCATGGCGCGCCTGGCTCATTCGACATTCGGCGGGATCGTGGTGAAAAATTCCTATGTCGCCAGCCAGGAGTTCAACCGCTGGCTGGACGAGGCGGAGGCTTCGGAAAGGCTGGGATGGCAGAGCCAGACGGCATGGCTTCCCAATGGCCGCGTTTCCGTCAGCCTCGATGGTGCGCCGGCCGGTACGCAGTTGTCCGGCATGGCACGGCACCCGCTGGGCCGCATGGACGATGTGCCGCTGAATTTCTCGGCGCAGGATGGCGGACGCTTCCTCTCTTCCGAAGAACTGCCGGACGGCCGCTGGACCTTGCGGCTGGAAGCGCGCTCGGGCGGGGATGTCTGGCGCACGGAGGAAGAGCTTAGATGACCGCGCTGGCGCAAGAATTGCGCGGGCAGGGGGAGGAAACCGTCCTCGCCGTGCCGGGCATGCATTGCGCGGGCTGCATCAGCAGCATCGAACGCGGTTTGAAAGGCGTGGCGGGGATCCATTCGGCCAGGGCGAACCTGTCGGCGCGGCAAGTCACGATCGCGCATGACGCGTCGCTCAAGGCCCGCGATCTGGTGGTGGAGCTGGACCGGATCGGGTTCGAGGCGCAGCCGCGCAAGGGCCCCCTCAAACAGTCGCAATCGGCAGTCAGGCCGCTGCTTGCGCCGCTTGCCGTGGCGGCCTTCGCCGCCTTGAATGTGATGCTGCTTTCGGTCAGCGTCTGGTCCGGCGCAGAGGGCAGCACGCGGCTGATGTTCCATTGGATTTCGGCCCTGATCGCGGTGCCTGCGATCACCTATGCCGGGATGCCCTTCTTCAAGTCGGCCTGGGGCGCGGTGCGGCGCGGGCGGACCAATATGGACGTGCCCATTTCGCTCGGCGTGATTATCGCCACGGCGCTCAGTTTCTATGAAGTAGTCGTTGGCGGAGCGGATGCCTGGTTCGACGGCGCGCTGATGCTGCTCACCTTCCTGCTCGCCGGAAGGGTGCTCGATGCGATGATGCGCGACCGCGCGCGGACCGGCGTCGATGCACTGCTCAGCCAGGCGGGGCAGGGGGCGATGGTCGTCGCAGATGATGGCACGCTGGAATGGAAGAAGGCGGAAGAGCTTCTGCCGGGCATGATCATGCGGGTCGCGGCGGGCGAACGGCTCGCGGCGGACGGCACCATCATTGCCGGCAGCACCCGCTTCGATCAGGCACTGCTGACGGGCGAGAGCGCGCCGGTGCCGGGCGCAAGGGACGATGCGGTCCTGGCGGGAACGCTCAATCTCGATGCGCCGGTCGACGTTCAGGTGAGCGCCATCGGGCAGGATACGACGCTGGCCGAGATTGCCCGGCTGATGGAGGCGGCGGCGCAGGACCGCTCCAAATATGTGCGCATCGCCGACCGCGCGGCGCGCCTTTATGCGCCGGCGGTCCATTCGCTCGCCGCGCTCACTTTCGCCGGTTGGATGATTGCCGGGGCGGGCTGGTACCAGTCGCTCGTCATCGCGATCTCGGTGCTGATCATCACGTGCCCTTGTGCGCTCGGCCTGGCCGTGCCGGTGGCGCAAGTGGTCGCCAGCGGGGCGCTGATGCGCGCCGGGATCATGGTGAAGGACGGTTCGGCGCTGGAGCGGCTGGCCAAGGTCGACCGCGCGCTGCTCGACAAGACCGGTACGCTCACGCGGGGGCAGCCTGTCCCCGATCCCTCTTTGCTGGACAGTCTGCCGTCCGATGCCGCATCCGTGGCGCTGTCGCTGGCTTCGCATAGCCGCCATCCGATATCGCGCGCGCTGGCCGATGCGCTGACGGCGCGGAGATGCCGGGCCGCGGAACTTGCCGATGTGCAGGAGCGGGCGGGCGAAGGCGTCTTCGCGCTCTGGCACGGCGAACAGGTCGCTTTGCGCCGGCCGGAAACGTCGAACGGCATTGCCGTGATGTTGGAAATCGCCGGGCGTCCGGCATGGCTTATCCCCTTTGCCGATCGGCTCCGCCCCGATGCGGGCGAGGCGCTGGCGCGCCTGGCCACAATGGGCGTGGATGCCTCGATCCTCTCGGGCGACCAGCGCGCCTCGGTCGATAATGTCGCACGCGAAACCGGGCTTCCGGCGCAGGCAGAAGCGTCCCCGCAGGACAAGCAGGACCTGATCGTCGAGCTTCAGAAAGCGGGCCATCAGGTGCTGATGGTGGGGGACGGGCTCAATGACGGGCCGGCGCTGGCCATGGCTAATTCATCGATTGCGCCGGGTTCGGCCAGCGATGTTGGGCTGCAGGCATCCGATCTGGTGTTCATCCAGCAGTCGCTGCTCGCCCTGCCGCGCGCCGTGCATACGGCCCGCGCGACCATGCGGGTGGTGAAGCAGAATTTCGCCTTGGCGATCGGGTACAACATGTTTGCCGTGCCGCTGGCCATTGCCGGGCTGGTGACGCCTATGATTGCGGCGCTGGCCATGTCGATGAGCTCTCTGGTGGTGGTGGCCAATTCCTTGCGGCTGGCCCGCGCGGCGCGCAAGTGAAGGCGCGGGAATGAATGTCCTTGCCTTCCTGATCCCGGTGGCTCTTCTGCTGGGCCTGGCGGGGCTGGGCGCCTTCTTCTGGTCGATGAAGAGCGGCCAGTTCGACGATCTTGATGGGGCGGCGAACCGGATCCTTATCGACGATGAAGAGGACGAAGACGAGGAGCGGAAGGAATAGCCATGTCCGCGCCCCTGCAGATATTCGCCGTGCTTGCGCTGCTTCCCGCGGCGGCCAACCCGTCCTTGCTCGTGCGCGGAGAGGCGCTTGCGCTCAGCCTGTGCGGCGGATCGGCCTCTGTCAGCATTCCGCTGGACAGCCCGCTTCCCGGAACCACGGGGAGCGCATGCTGCGCCAAGGGTTGCCAGTCCGGCGACAAGCGCAAGCGGAGCGCGCGCAGGAGCAATTGATTTGCCGCAATGAAGTCCGCGCCATGCCCTGCTCTAGAGGCATGCATGTGGCCCTATCATTCAGATCTGCTTTCCAAACCGGTGCCCCGCTACACCAGTTTTCCGACTGCCGCGGAATTCACGGGCGATGTCGGCCCGGCGGATTTCGAGCGCGCGCTGGGTGAAGCGCAGGGCGACATATCGCTCTATATCCACATCCCCTTTTGCGAGCGGATTTGCTGGTATTGCGGCTGCAACACTGCGGCGGCCAACCGCAAGAAACGCGTGGCCGGATATCTCGATGCCTTGCACCGGGAAATTGCGCTGGTCGGCACGCGCCTGCCCGAAGGTGCGAAAGTTCGCCGGATCGCGTTTGGAGGGGGCAGCCCCAATGCGATCTCCCCGACCGATTTCGTGCGCCTGATCAATGCGCTCACACTGAATTTCCCGCTTTCCTCGCCGGACATATCGCTGGAGCTCGACCCGCGGACTCTTGCGGATGGCTGGCGGGATGTGATTGCCGGTGTCGGCGTCGGCTATGCCAGCCTGGGCGTGCAGACCTTCTCGCCCAAACTGCAATCGGCGATCGGCCGGGTGCAGCCGGCAGAGCTGATCGAGCGTAGCACGCATATGCTGCGCGATGCGGGCGTGGCTTCGCTCAATTTCGACCTGATGTACGGCTTGCCGGGGCAGACGCGGGAAGATGTGCTCGACTCGCTGGATCGTTCGGCCAGGCTCGGCGCCAATCGCATTGCCTTGTTCGGCTATGCCCATGTGCCGCATCTCATTCCACGCCAGCGCAAGGTCGACGCCAGGGACCTGCCGGATCAGCGCGAGCGCTTCGCCATGGCGGAGCTGGGCTACAAGATGCTGGCCGGGCTGGGTTACGAACAGGTGGGCTTCGATCATTTCGCTCTGCCGGGTGACCCACTGGCCCAGGCGGCGGTTTCTGGCAGGCTGCACCGCAACTTTCAGGGCTTCACCGATGACGAGGCGCCTGTCGTCATCGGGCTGGGTGCATCGGCGATCAGCAGCTTCCCCGGGCTCGTGATCCAGAACGAGAAGAATGTCGGGCGCTATGGCATGCTTCTCTCGCAAGACAGGTTGCCGCAAGCGCTCGGGGTTTTGCGCAGCGAGGATGACCGCCTTCGTTCGGCCGTGATCGAAGGGCTGCTGTGCCATGGCCGCGCGCCGGTCGGTCCGGAGCTGCTGCGCGAAGTCCTGCCGCGCCTGCGCCCGTTCATGGACCGCGGCCTGTGCGCCCTCGATCAGGGGCAGCTTAGCCTGGCCGCTCACGCGCTGCCCTATGCGCGCTCGATCGCGGCGCAGTTCGATCCCTATCGCCAGGAATCGGCGCGGCGCTTCAGCTCGGCGGTATAACCGGCAGGGCCCGCGCAAATCGGGCAGTGCCGCAGATGACATACACCATACGATCCTTGCAATTGCAGCGCGGCACTTATCGCGATAACTGATCGGGCAATGGCAGCCATTGCTGTGCCGGTTAGGCTCGGCGTGAGCAGCTGATGAGAGAGGCCTGCGAGAGAGGATCATCATGCTTCCGACCATCGCCATGCCCAGGATCATGCGCATCGGGGCAGGGGCGTCTGCAGAACTGGCTGACGTGCTGGCCTCGCTGGGGCTGTCGCGCCCGCTGATCGTGACGGACGGCTTCCTGGTGGAGCAGGGCTGGGTGGATCGGCTGCTTTCCCAGCTGGCGGATGCAGGGATCACGGGCACGCGAGTGTTCGCCGATACGGTGCCGGACCCAACCGACACGTCGATCCTCAAGGGGATCGAGTTCCTGCACGAAGGGAAGCACGATTGCGTGGTCGGTTTCGGCGGCGGCAGTCCGCTCGATTCCGCCAAGGCAATTGCCGTGTTTGGCGGCCTGCCGGGCCAGGTCCGCGATTACCGCGCGCCGCACAGCCAGGATACGCCCGGCTTGCCGGTGATCGCCATCCCCACGACGGCAGGCACCGGTTCGGAAGCCACCAAGTTCACGATCATCACCGATGAAAGCTCGAACGAAAAGCTGCTGTGCATTGGGCTCGCTTATCTGCCGGTCGCGGCGCTGGTGGATTACGAACTGACCCTGACGATGCCTGCGCGGCTCACCGCTGATACCGGTATCGATTCCCTGACCCATGCGATCGAGGCCTATGTCAGCAAGAAGGCGAACGCCTTTTCCGACACCTTCGCGCTGAAGGCGATGGCCGCGATCGCGCCCAATATCCGCACGGCCGTGGCGGAGCCCGGCAACCGCCCTGCGCGAGAGGCGATGATGCTGGGCGCCAATTTCGCCGGGATCGCCTTCTCCAACGCATCGGTTGCGCTGGTCCACGGGATGAGCCGCCCGGTCGGCGCATTCTTCCACGTGCCGCACGGCCTTTCCAACGCCATGCTGCTGCCCGCCGTGACGAATTTTTCCGCTCCGGCGGCGCGGGGGCGCTACGCCGATTGCGCGCGCTCCATGGGGCTCGCCCGGCAGGAGGAAGGCGATCAGGCCGCCGTCGCCCGGCTGCTGGAAGAGCTCGAGGCGCTGAATGCCGATCTCGAAGTGCCGTCGCCCGCCAGATACGGGATCGCCAGGGCCGATTGGGACAATGTGATCGAAATCATGGCCGAGCAGGCGATCGCTTCGGGATCGCCCGGCAACAATCCGCTGGTGCCCAGCGCGGAGGAAATCCGCGCGCTCTACCGGCAAGCTTATCAATGAGGTTTTAGCTTATGAGTACTGCACCTGCCGCATCCGCCGTGAAGTCCATCGGCCACCATATCGGCGGCTCCCCCCGCGAAGGATCGAGCGGCAGATCGGGCAAGGTCTATTGCCCTGCTAGCGGGGAAATGACCGCCGAGGTGGCTTTCGCGGGCCAGGCCGAAGTGGACCAGGCGGTGGATGCAGCCCAGGCGGCCTTTCCGGACTGGGCGGCCAGGCCGCCGCATGTGCGCGCCCGGGTAATGTTCCGCCTGCGCGACCTGATCGAAAGCAATGCGGAGAAATTCGCCGAGCTGATCAATAGCGAACACGGCAAGGTGCTCTCCGATGCCAGGGGCGAAGTGACGCGCGGGCTGGAAGTGGTGGAATTCGCCTGTTCGGCCCCGGTGCTGCTCAAGGGCGAATTTTCTGAGAATGTCGGGCGCGGGATCGATTCCATCGCCCAGCGCCAGCCGCTGGGGGTCGTGGCCGGAATCACGCCGTTCAACTTCCCGGCCATGGTGCCGATGTGGATGTTCCCCGTCGCGCTGGTCTGCGGCAATTGCTTCATCCTCAAAGTCTCCGAAAAGGTGCCTTCGGCCGCGATGCTGATCGCCGAACTGCTGAAGGAAGCGGGCCTGCCGGACGGCGTGTTCAATGTCGTCAACGGCGATAGGGAAACGGTGGAGGCGCTGATCGATCATCCGGGCATCCGCGCGATCAGCTTCGTCGGCTCCACGCCGATTGCCCGGTCGATCTATCAGCGCGGCACCAACGCCGGAAAGCGGGTGCAGGCGCTGGGCGGGGCGAAGAACCACATGGTGATCATGCCCGATGCCGATCTGGACCAGGCGGTCGATGCGCTGATGGGCGCGGCTTACGGCTCTGCGGGAGAGCGCTGCATGGCTATCTCCGCCGCGGTCCCGGTTGGCGATGCGACCGCCGACGCGCTGATCGAAAAACTCGCCCCGCGCGTGCGGGACTTGCAGATCGGCGCCGGGCTGGATGCGGCGGACGAGATGGGCGCGCTGGTCACGGGCGAGCACCGCGACAAGGTTTCATCCTATGTCGATCTCGGCGTGGAGGAAGGCGCGGAGCTGGTCGTCGACGGCAGGGGCCTGAAGCTTCAAGGGCTGGAGAACGGGTTCTTCATCGGCGGCACTCTGTTCGACCGGGTGACGCCGGATATGAGGATATACAAGGAAGAGATTTTCGGGCCGGTGCTGTCGGTCGTGCGCAGCCCCTCTTTCGATCACGCATTGCAGCTCGTGAACGATCACGAGTTCGGCAACGGCACGGCGATCATGACCAATGATGGCGGCGCGGCGCGCGCCTTCATGAACGGCGTGAAGGCCGGGATGGTCGGCGTCAATGTACCGATCCCGGTGCCGATGGCGTTCCACTCCTTCGGCGGCTGGAAGGAATCGCTGTTCGGCGATCATCATATTCACGGGGCCGAGGGCGTGCGCTTCTACACCCAGCTCAAGACCAGCACGATCCGCTGGAATGACGGGCTGACCAAGGGCGCGAGCTACGCCATGCCCACCAACAGCTAGGCCTCAGGCAGGCCAGGCAGAATTCGGAGAGGAACGCGCGCGATGACAGGCAGAGCAAACCGCAGGCAATTCATGGCAATGGCGGGTGCGGCCGCGCTGATCGGAAGCGGCAGGTTCTCACCTGCGGCGGCGCAGGCAGGCTACGATCTCGTTATCAAGGGCGGGCGGGTAATCGATCCGGCCGCGGGCGTGGACACCGTGAGCGATCTGGCCATTGCCGGGGGACGCATTGCCGCCATCCATCCCGAAATCGTGCCAGGCGCCGCGCGGGTGCTCGATGCCGGCGGGAAGCTGGTCGTCCCCGGCCTGATCGACATTCACACCCATGGCACGGTCGATCCCTCCAGCGCCGAGCTGATGCTGGCGGACGGCGTGACCGGCTGGATCGAGGCCGGCTGGCAAGGGGCGGAAACGGTGGAGCAGGGCGTCGCTGCCTTGCAGGACGTGCCGCAGAAGGCGGGGATCCTCCTCAATATCGGGCGCACCGGCGTGACGATGGGGACGGGCGAAACCAGCGATCTCGCCCTGGCCGATGTCGAGGCGGCGCGCGCGGCGATTGCCGCCAACCGCGAACAGGTCGTGGGGGTGAAGGCGCGCCTTTCCCAGTCGATCACGGGCGAGCACGATCTGGAAGTGCTGCGCCGCGCGATTGCCGCGACGGAGCCCTTCGGCATCCCGGTGATGATCCATATGGGCGCTACCTTCTCGCCGCTGGGCGCGCTGCTCGACCTCATGCGGCCCGGCGACATCGTGACCCACATCTTCGCCCCGCCGCCCCACGCCCTCACCGATGGGGAGGGCAAGGTCATCCCCGAAGCCTGGGCTGCGCGCGAGCGCGGCGTGATCTTCGATTGGGGTAACGGCACGCGCGAACATGTCGTTTGGGACATCGCGCAGGCCGCAGTGGAGCAGGGCTTCCTGCCCGATACGCTGTCTTCCGACTGGACGGTTTCTGGTTACGAAGCGGGCATGGTCGCCATGCCGACCGTGATGTCCGCCGCACTCAGCCTGGGCATTCCGCTGGTGGACGTGATCGCGATGTCCACCTGCAATGCCGCCGCGGCATTCCCGCTTTTCGAAGGGCTGGGCACGCTTGCCGAAGGGGCCTCTGCAGACGTCGCGGTGATGGAACTGCGCGAAGGCGAATTCGAATTTGCCGACACGCAGGGCACGATGCGCGCAGCCACGCAAAGGCTAGTGAACCACGCCACTATGCTGCGGGGGAAGCTCAGAGTGCGTGTTTAAAAATAACCAAAACGGTAAATATATCTTGACATCGTAACGCTCACCGGTTAGCAATATCGAACATCGCGATGGTGCGATTCTCGACTTGGTGGCGCGCTTCACCGGGATTTTCGGCCCCGAAAGCCACCTGACCCAACCTGCCACAGCCAATATTTAGGCCGCTAACCGTTCACCGGATTGGTTTGACAGGGCAAGTGGGCTCGGGCAGACCTGCCGGGACATTGCGATCGCTGTCTCAAGAATGGCGGGGCACATGCGGGAGAGTGTTCATTGCCGGAAAACCAGGCCCAGGCCGGCGCGGGGCGCGCCGGGCTATCCTTCACCATCTATCGCTGGGCTCCGCTGGCACTGCTGGTCGCGCTGTTTCTCTATCGCGGTTTCTGCCTCACTGTCATTCCGATCGTCGCACCATCGCTGCTCGATGAATGGAATATCGCGGCGCGCGACCTCGCCGGGCCGCTGGCACTGATTGCTATCGGAGCGGCGCTGGGCGGTGTCGTCGGCGGGTTCCTGGGTGATGCCTGGGGCCGGCGGCTGCCCTTGCTCGCTTTCGTCCTCCTGCAGGGCGTCACGATTTTCCTGATTGCTTTCATTCAGGGATTGCCGGCGCTCTACGTGCTCGCTTTCGTCAACGGCGTGTGCCTGGGTGGGGTTCTGCCGATCGGTATGGCTCTGATGACGGAGCTGACCGCACCGGCGCGGCGCGGGCTGATCGTGAGTGTCGCGATCCTTTCGGGGCCACTCGGGCTGGGCGCCTGCTCGCTGGCTGCAGGCTACATCACGCCGCGTTTCGGCTGGGAAATGCTGTTTCTGATCGGCGGAGGCATAGCTGCGGGGCTGCTCATCATCCTGGCAATTTTCCTGCCGGAATCGCCTGGGTTCCTGGCCAAGTTTCCCGGCCGGGCAGAGGAACGCGCGAAGCTGCTGCAGCGCGTGGGATTGACCGGCGAAGAGGATGAAAAACCGGCGGAGCAAGGCAAGGGGGAAGGGCAGGCGAAGCCCGGCATGCTGCAATCCGCCGCCAAGCTGCTGCGCGAAAATATGGGCTCCACGCTCGGCCTGTGGGCGCTGTTCTTCATCATGTATCTGCTGGGCGCGGCGATCTTCAGCTGGCTGCCGGTGGTATTCGATTCGCTCGATCTGGGCGAAGCGTTCGCCAGCCAGTCGATCTTCTATTGGACGATCGGCAGCATGATCGCCACGCCGCTTTCCGGCTGGGCCATCGGGCGCCTGGGCGTGTACCGCGTCGGCCTGCTGTTCGGCGCGGGCATGATCCTCTCTCTCGGCACAGTGGTGGCGGTGCTGGCAGGCACGCCCACCGGCCAGATCATGATGCTGCTGCTGCCGCTGGCGGGCTTTACCGTGGCAGGACAGGTGACCTCGCTCTATACGCTGGCGGCGCAGACATATCCTTCGGCGGTGCGGGCCGCGGGCATTGGCCTCGCCGATGCTGCCGGGCGCCTGGGCGGAATCGCGTCTGCCTATGCCGGCGTCTATGCCTTCGAAATGGGCGGAGCGCAGGGGTTCTTCATCGGCGTCTTCGCGCTGGCTGCAGCTGGCTGCGTGCTGCTGGCGCTGCTGTGGATCGGGCATCTTCGCCAGGAGCGAGAGGCTGCGGCCGCGGCCTGAAACACCGGTATCGCTGGCTCGAGAAAATCGGCAGCTTGCCTGGCTGGCCGGGCGGCTATGCCGGCTGGGCAAGCAGCAGACAGCATTTGCTATTGTCGAATCTCATTGTGCTAAAGCAAATTTGCGGTGACAATGGGCATGGCATGACATGCGGATAGGCGCAAAGCCACCGTCCATGCCCGGGAGAGACATGATGACCGATGCCGCTTCGCAGACAGCGACGGATACCGACTTTTCCGGTGAAGGGTCGGGTGAAGGTTCCAGGGCGCAGCCACACGCGCTCCCCAGCACCAGAAGCGCCTATTGGTCGCTCTTCGTGCTTGGCGTGGTGGTCATGTTCACGGTGCTCGACCGGCAGATCCTCTCCCTGCTGATTGAACCGATCAAGGCGGATTACGGCATTTCCGATACCCAGGCGGCGCTGCTGCTGGGCGCCGCATTCTCGCTCACCTATGCCATCGCGGGCCTTCCCATTGCCCGCTATGCCGATGTCGCCAATCGCCGCAATCTCATCGGCGGCTGTATCGCCTTCTGGAGCGCGATGACCATCGCCTGCGGGCTGGCGCAGGGCTATTGGCAATTGTTCCTGGCACGGATGGGCATCGGTGCGGGTGAATCGGGCTATGGCCCTGCAACCTGGTCGATGCTCACCGACATCTTCCCGCGGGAGAAAGTGGCCTTCGCAACCGGCACGCTGGCGATCGGGGCGCAAGCGGGCACGGGGCTGGCGCTGATCATCGGCGGCAGCGTGCTGGCATTCGTGGCGCATTTCCCGCCGCTCGACATACCCTTCGTTGGCGTTTTGCGGCCCTGGCAATGGGCCTTCATCATTGTCGGCTTTCCGGGCCTGCTCTGGGCCATCGTGGTGGTCACCATGATCAAGGAGCCGCGTCGCCGCGGCAAATCCGTGGCGATCCAGGGCAAGCTCAAATCGGTGCCGGTGAAGGATGTCGCGCTCTATATGTGGAACGATTGGCGGACCTATCTGGCGGTGATCGGCGGCCACAGCATGAAGTATCTCTTCGCGCTGGGAACCACGCAATGGATGCCGACCCTGTTCGTGCGCGAATTCGATTGGAGCCTGACGAAGATCGGCCTGCTGCAGGGCTTCCTGATCATGGGCGTGGGGCCCATTGGTCTGGTCCTTGGCGGCAAGCTTTCCGAATATATGACGCGCCGCGGCGTGCCAGGGGCGAATATGCAGATCGTGTTCTATGCTCTGCTGGTAACCGTTCCGCTCTCGATTGTCTTCCCGCTGATGGGCAATCCCTACGTCCTGCTGGCGCTCTATTCGCTCAACGTGTTCGTCTCCTCGCTCGGCGTGGGGCCGGCCACGGCGGCGGCGCAGCTGATCACGCCCAACCCGATGCGGGCGCAGATCGGTGCAGTGAAGCAGTTCAGTTCCAATGTGATCGCTTTTGCGCTGGGGCCGCTGATCGTGGCGCTCTTTACCGACTATCTGTTCAGCGATCCGGGCGATCTGAAATATTCGATGTCGCTGGCTGCGGCGGTGCTGGGGCCGCTCGCGATCCTGATCGTGTGGCAGGGGCTGAGCACCTATGCCCGCAGCTATGAACGGACAGCGGCCGAATTCGATGAATAGGTAGAGCGGTTGAGGCGCAGAGCGATCTGTGCCTGCCGGCGATTTCAGCTTGGGAGAAAAAATGGTGCCCAGAAGAGGACTCGAACCTCCACGCCCTTGCGAGCGCCGCCACCTGAAGACGGTGCGTCTACCAATTCCGCCATCTGGGCACGGGCCGTGCGGTCAAACATACTCCGCGCGGCAGGTAGGCGCGGGCGGATAGCGGGCAGCAGGGCCGCTTGTCAACTGGCCTGATCGGGCGAACGCCAAAGGTGCCCGCACATGCGTTCAATCGGCACAAGATGGATCGCCGTGCCCTTGACCGCGAATATCGATGAGAACTGGCCAATACGGCCAATTGCTGGAACGATATCGGGCACAAAAACCAGATAATACGGGAGAAGGAAGGACATGAGAAAAGCGATGATTTCCAGCCTGCTGCTTGGGATGGCGCTCGCCGCCACGGCGCCGGTGCAGGCGGAAACAGGGCAGGGCGCGATCAACGCGCGGGAACTGTCCGACCGGGAAGAGATTCGCACATTGCTGGTCAATTATGGGCGCTATCTCGATGCACGGCAGCTGGAAGATTACGCAAACCTGTTCGCAGAAGAAGGCGTCTGGGTAGGCGGCTTCGGCGCGGCGGTGGGCAGGGAGGCGATCCTGGAAATGATGCAGGGCTCCCTCGGGCCGTCCGGCGAAGTGCCGGACAATCCCGGCTTTCACGTGATGACCAACATGATCGTGGACACCGATGGCGATACGGCCACGGCTTGGTCGCGCTGGACGTTCTATCTGAAGGGGCCCGATGGCATGCCGATCGTGGGCAGTGCAGGGCGCTATGAAGACACACTGGTGCGGCGCGGCGGCGAATGGAAGTTCCTGCGGCGCAAGACCAATGCCGATCTCTATTACCGCCCCGGGAGAGACGAAGCGCAGAGCGAATAAGGCCTCTGCGGCCCGACAGGGCTTCAATCGATGCAAGATATAAGCTGGACTGATACTGTCATGTCCGCTCTAAAGAACTTAACATAGTAACGACAGGCATGCGGAAGGCGATTCTGGCAGCCTGGCACAATCACCTGGAGAGAGGACCCGGTTTCATGAGGCATTCAACCGATCATATTTTGTGCAGCCATGGCGGCAATCTTCCGCGCCCGGCGGAATTCGACGAGGTACTGGCGCATGCGAGCGAGCACCGCGAAGAGGTGGAGCGCGAACTTCCCGGCGCAGTCGAATGGGTGGTCGACAAGCAGATCGAGTGCGGGGTCGATATCATCAATGACGGCGAATATGTGAAGGCGGCCGAAGGCGGCGCCTACAGTTCCTATATCGCCGATCGCGTCGAAGGGTTTTCGACGCGCGAACGCCCCGCCGGAGTAGAGCCGAAAAGGGCCTTTGTGGCCGAGCGTGACAAGCGCGACTTCCCCGGCTTCTACCAGTCGGGCCTATGGCTTGCAGGTTCGGGCGGACCGATCCGCCCCGGCTTCTCGACGCCAGGCCAGGTGCGCGAACCCGGGAGCACGGAGGGCATCTGCGACGGCCCGCTGAGCTATACCGGCCAGGACGCCATCGCGAAGGATATCGCCGCCTTGAAGAAGGGCCTGGAAGGTAAGCAGGGCGTCGATGGCTTCATCGCCACGCTGGGCCCGCTCAGCACCGGTGCGGGCAAGCGCAACCTGCATTACAAGGACGAGCAGGAATACATGTTCGCCGTCGCCGAGACGATGCGCGAGGAATACAAGGCGATCACCGATGCCGGCCTGATCATGCAGATGGACGAGCCGGAATTCGCGACCACCTGGATGTTCTATCCGGACTGGACGGTCGAGGAATACCGCAAGCACCTGGATTTCATGGTCGAGGTCATCAATCACGCGCTGGAAGGCATTCCGGAGGAGCTGGTCCGCTTCCACTTCTGCTGGGGATCCGGACACCGGCCCCATGTGCACGACATCGAGTTCAAATATCTCGCCGACAAGATGATCGGGATCAATGCCCAGTGCTACACTTTCGAGGCGAGCAATCCGCGCCACGATTTCGAATATCACGTGTTCGAAGATGTGAAGCTTCCCGATGGCAAGATCATCGCCCCGGGGGTCGTGGGCCACTATACCGACCTTGTCGAGCATCCCGAACTCGTGGCCGAACGCCTGATCAACTATGCCAAGCTGGTGGGCATGGAAAATGTCCATGCCTGCACCGATTGCGGCATCGGGTCACGCGTTGGCCATGAGGAGATCGTCTGGGCCAAGCTGAAGGCCATGAGCGACGGCTGCCAAATTGCGACCAAGCGGCTGAAGGCGGGCCTCTAGGCCCGCCTGTGAGGCCCTGTGGCGGCTACTCAGTAGCCAGCGCCGTGGGGCCTCATGCCGTATGGCAGTTCCGATGTGTAGGCCCTGACCTGCACGATCTTGCCGCCTTCGATGCGGAACAGTTCCACCACCTGCTGCGTCAGCGGATAGGATAGATTGTCCTTGAAGCTTTCGCCTGTGGCATCGACGTAATTCTTGTCGATCGCGGCGAAGTCCTCGAAAGTCGAATAGACGACCAGGCCGCGTTCCACGTCCACTGCAAGCACGCTGCGGTCGCGGACTTGCTCCATCGTCTGCAGCCGGCCGGCGGCGAAGGGCGGGGCGCATGGCCCCAGGTCCTGGCCGTTGAGCGCGACATTGCAGTTCTCGCCGAAGGCTTCGGGCACGGTGCCGTCCTGCGAGTTGAGGGCGGCATAGAAGCTGTCCGCCGCTGCCAGCATGTCTTCGCGCGAACTGCGCTGGGATTGCGGCAAGGCGGAGTAGCTGGGGGCGGAACCCGGCTCGGCATAGGGCGGGCCGTATTCCTTGCGCCGGATAACCGCGTCGATCCCGCCGACCTTGTCGCCCGCGGCGCTCACCGTCATGGCTGCCCATGCTGGCTGGCCATGTTCCTCGATCCGCCCGATCCAGACCGCCTTGCCAGTCAGCGGGTCGGCCACGATCAGCGGATTGTCGTCGACAGCGGTGGCCGTGCGCCATACGCTCTCGCCAATGCGGATGCCGACGCTGTTTTCGGTATAGGCAACCTGGTCGGCCCAGTTCACGCTCTGCCAGTCATTGCCGACATAGGCTGCCATGACCGAGCGGGCATTCGCCGTCAGACATTCGGTATCGCAGACTTCGGGCTGCGGCGCATGTGCCGGAGGTGTGGAATCGGGGCCCCAGAAGGGGTTGTGCATGAAATAGGGTACATAGGTGAAGACCGCTTCGATCCGCTGGATTTCCTGGTTCTTGATCCGGAAAGCTTCCAGCAGGGTGATCGAATTCGGCCATTTGAGCGCGGTGCGCATCTCCTGCCCGTTGGTCAGCAGATAACGGTCGAACTCATTGGCATGGTCGAAGAAGCCGCGGCCGACGGCTACGCCCCGTTCCTCATCGAAAATGAAGAAATCGCGCCGGATTCGCTTGTTGATCCGGTAGATGCCCATGCGGAACTGCGCTTCGCAGCCTTCTGCGGCGAGTTGCCTGCCGTCGTCGCGATTGTTGGAGGTGGTGCGAATGCCGTTTTCCAACCGACCGCAATCGTCGGAAAAGTTCGTGAAGACCTGTCCGTCATTGAGCTGCACGGTGTCGAAATATCCGTCGGCGATCGAATGCATCCGCTCGCGAGAGCTGCGCTCTTCGGGCGGCAGCACATCGTAATATTCGGGATCGTGAACCATGTTCTCGGTATCGCCGAAGGGGGCGGGCAGCGCCGTCTTGCGATGGACCACGGTTTCGATCTCGTCGATCAATCCGCCTTCCACATGGATGCGAACTGCATAGATGACCGGATTGCCCTTCTCCCGCGCCGAGCCGAACCAGGCGGCGTTGCCGGTGAGCGGGTCCGCGGCTTCAAGCCCCGTTTCGTCCACTGCCGTCACCGTCGCCCACAAGCCGCGATCGAGCGAGATCGGAACATTGTTCTCGGTAAAAACGGCGTCCTTCGCGAGCGGAAGGCGCGCGGCATCGCCTGCCCTGAGCGCGTCCATATAGGAGCCGAGCGTGTCCAGCAGGCAGGCCCGGTCGCAGGAAGGTGCAACAAGGGCGTTCTCCTCGCCCGCCGCCTGGGCGAGCGCAGGAGAAGAAGCAAGCGCGGCAACGGCTCCCGCCGCCAAAAGCAAAGGTTTCAACATTGGCATCCTCTTCTTCCGATTATTGTGCGGCAGCGCCTTTCGCGACCTCTTCGGCCCAATCTTCGTTGGCCCTGGCGATGATATATTGGTGGATCGCTTCGGCCTGTTCCTTCGTCAAGATGTCGGCGAAGCTGGCCATGCCCTTCTCGGTGCGCTTTCCGCCCAGGACGATGTCCATGAAATCTGCGTGGGTTTCCGGCGTCATCCAGCGCAGATCCTTCAAGCCACCGCGCGCGTCCTTCCCATGACAAGTCGAGCAGGTTTCGGCGAACAGCTTGGCGCCTTCGCGCACGACCGTTTCATCTGCCGTCAGGCGCGGCGGACGAGGCAACTCGGATTGCGGGGGAAGGGGGGGCAGCTTTTCCTGTCCGCCGAGCTTGAAGACCATCAGCCGCCCGGTGGAAAGGTGATGCCAGCCCGGCATCTTCGCGAGTATCGAAGATGGCTGCCCGGCCCAGCCGGTGTTCACGGCGATATATTGGACACCGTCGATCATATAGGTCACGGGGCCCGCAATCGGGGCGTTCTGAACCGGCATGCTCCATAGCTTCTTGCCGTTATCCGCACGGTAAGCGGCGAATTCCTTTTCCGGCGTGCCCTGGAAGATCAGATTGCCCTGCGTGGCAAGTACGCCGCCCGAGCCGGGGGCAATGTGCTTGATGCGGAAGGCTTCCTTCTGATTGACCGGATCCCAGGCCAGCAGGAATCCCTTTTCGCGCGAGTCTGCGATTTCTTGCAGCTTCTTGCGCTTTTCCGGCTGGCTCACCCAATCGAGGCCGGAATTGTTGCGCCAATTTACGTGCTCGAAGTCTTCCTCATGGATCTTTGCCATGACCATCCATTGTTCATGGGCAGGAAAATAGACGAGCCCGGTATTGGGGCTGTAGGCCATCGGATGCCATGAATGCGAAGCGAGCGGGGTGGGCGACTTAAGCTCCGGTTCGTAGGTCAGCCGCGCGGTCGGCAGTTCGATCGGCCGCCCAGTCTTCATGTCGATTTCTTCCGCCCAGGTGTTCGGAACATATGTCTTGGCAGAGATCAGTTCGCCTGTCTTTCGGTCGAGCACATAGAAGAAGCCGTTCTTCGGTGCCTGCATGATCACCTGGCGCTCCTTGCCCTCGATCTCCAGATCGGCGAGCATCATCGGCTGAGTGCAAGTGAAGTCCCACGATTCCGCAGGCACCATTTGATAGTGCCAGACATATTCGCCGGTATCGGCATTCACCGCCACGATCGAACAGAGGAAAAGATTGTCTCCGCCGTCAGGCGAACGGATAGTGTCGACATGCGGCGCGCCGTTGCCGGTGCCGATATAGACGAGGTTGAGATCGGGATCGTAGACCAGCGAATCCCAAGCCGTACCGCCGCCGCCGCCTTTCCACCACTCACCGGTCCAGGTGGGCGTCGCGATCTCCATCGCTGAATCGGATGCTTCGCCGTCGGGCGCATCGGCTGGATTGCCGGGAACGATGTAGAACTTCCAAAGTTGCTCGCCCGTCTCGGCATCATAGGCGGAGACGAAGCCGCGTACGCCGTAATCCGCGCCGCCATTGCCGATCACCACCTTGCCGTCGAACACACGGGGTGCGCCCGTAATCGAATAAGGCCAGTCGGTTTCGAAGGTCTTGGTGGTCCAGACTTCCTCGCCCGTTTCCGCGTCTACTGCGATCAGACGTCCATCCAGGGCAGCGACATAGATCTTGCCGTTCCATGCGGCGATGCCCCGGGCGCTGGGGCCGCAGCAGGCAAGCCGGGCCCATTCCTTGTCCACCTGCGGATCGTAGGTCCAAAGCTTTTCACCCGTGGCGCCGTTATAGGCACTGATGATGTTGAAAGCCGATGTGTTGTAGATCACGCCGTCGATAACCAGCGGCGTACCTTCCACGCCGCGCAGGGTCTCCAGATCGTCAAACCAGGCAAGGCCCAATTCACCCACATTGCCGTCATTGATCTGGTCCAGCGGGCTGAAGCGCTGTTCGTCATATGTCCGGCCATAGGACATCCAGTCATCGACATTCTCCTGCGAATTCGCATTGCTCATTCGCTCGCTGTCGACAGCGGCGGGGCCCGACGGGCCCATGCTGCATGAAGCGACGATGCCGAGCAGGAGCGTCCCGGCGATCGCCGGCTTTGGGAAATTGCGCGTGGCGACAACAATTGCACGGAACAGATTCTGGATCGTTTTCATATTGGATGGCCCTGGATCAATCCGTGTTCTTAAACACGAAGGCTCTTCATCTGTCTTGTCTGGCCCGGTGGTGTCGGTAGACTCTTTTGGCAATACGCCGCCCGTTCGGCCGCAGCGCGGCCTAGCGCGGCAGAGAAATTTGGCGAGTTTGGGGGCGCATGGGGGGATTGCCCGCCGCTATCTGCGTCGGATCCGTTCAGTCACCTCTCTCGCTTCTACGGCGGGGCCTTACAGGCCTGCGTGGCAGATATATTTGAGATTTTGATATTCTGCGAGTCCGTGGTGCGAACCTTCACGGCCCAGGCCCGACATTTTGACACCGCCGAACGGGGCGAGCGGGGTAGAAATCAGGCCGGTATTCACGCCCACCATGCCGGATTCGATATCGCGCCCGACGCGTGCAATCGTCGCCGGATCGCTGGAGCAGACATAGGATGCAAGGCCGAATGGCGTATCATTCGCCATGCGCACGGCATCCTCCATCGTGTCGAAACCGACCACGCCGGCGAGCGGGCCGAAGGTTTCTTCCTGCGTGAGCTTGGCATTTGCCGGAACGTCCGACAGCAGCGTTGGCACCGATATCCGTCCGCCGGGCGAAGGGCCCCCTGCAATCAGTGTAGCTCCGTTCGAAAGCGCATCTTCGCGGTGTTCGTCCACCTTGGCGATTGCCCTTTCATCGATCAGCGGGCCGATATCCATCGCATCGTCGAACCCGTCGCCAGCCTTCATCTCGGAGACCTTCGTGCCGAAGGCTTTGACGAAGCGGTCTCTGATGCCGTTCTGGACATAGATGCGGTTGGCCGCGACGCAGCTCTGGCCGCAATTGCGGAACTTGGCGACCATCGCGGTTTCCACCGCGGTATCGAGATCGGCATCGTCGAAGATCAACAGCGGCGCGTTGCCGCCCAGTTCCAGGCTCAGCCGCTTGATCGTTGGCGCGCAGGCTTCCGCCAGCATGGCACCGACATGGGTGGACCCGGTGAAGGTGAGTTTGCGCACAACTTGCGACTTGGTCAGGACTTCGCCGATTGGCGCGGCATGGCCTGTTACGATACTTAGAACGCCAGCGGGGATACCCGCTTCCTCGCCAAGTTTGGCCAGTGCAAGCATCGTCAGCGGCGTCAGTTCCGGTGGCTTGGCCACCATGGTGCAGCCGGCGGCCAAGGCAGGCGCGGCCTTGCGGGCAACCATGGCCAGCGGGAAATTCCACGGCGTAATCGCGGCGCATACGCCAACCGGTTCCGTTTCCACCATCAGCCTGCGGCCCGGCACGGGCGCGGGAATGATCTCGCCATAAGAACGCGTGGCTTCATCGGCATAGAAATCTATGAAGCCGGCACCGTAATCGACTTCGGCCCGCGCTTCGCGCAAATGCTTGCCGTTTTCGCGCGTGATCAGCCGAGCAAGGTCTTCCTTGTTCGCGATGATCAGATCGAACCAGCGGCGCAGGATATCGCCCCGTTCCTTTGGGAGCTTGCGCGCCCAGGCGGGAAATGCATCGGCGGCCGCGTCGACGGCCTGCTGGACCTGTGCTTGCGAGAGATCCGGAATTTCGCCGAACTCTTCAAGCGTGAAGGGGTCGTCTACCGCAATCGGGGCAGCGTCGGAACCGGTCCATTGGCCGGCCACATAGGCTTTCGAAATCAGCAGGTCGGATTCTGTCAGAGATCCACGCATGTCGTTCACACCAGCTTTGCTTATCATGTTCGGGTTCAAGCCGTCGCTCTATCGCCCAAGGCGCAATGATCAAAGCGTAGATCGGCATACTGTTGAAGCTTCCGGCATATACGCAGCAGTGCGGATACGGGGCGGCCCTCAATTGAGCGCGCCATGGCCCGCCGCATAAGCATAGCAGGCGGGAAAGGCGTTCTGGGGGGATATGCGATGGGTACCGATCGCGCGCTTGGTTTCATGAACGAGATGCTCTGGAACGCCCTTATCATTGCGGGGCCGGTCCTGATCGCCACCCTGGTGGTCGGCCTTTTGATCTCGGTTCTACAGGTGGCGACACAGATCCAGGAAATCACGCTCAGCTATGTTCCCAAGACGCTGGCGGCTGTTTTTGCCCTGATAGCGCTCGGACCCTGGATGGTGGCACGGCTGACCGATTTCGCGCGGTCGCTCTACCTTCTGATCCCCACGCTCGCCCAATAGTCTGGCCTCGTGGAAGAGCTTGGCCTTCGCATTTCCGCCGTCATGTTGGTGAGCCTGCGGATCGGCCCGACTTTTGCCTTCGCTCCGCCATTCACGCTGCTGCGTCTCCCACCGATTGTGCGGGTGTTGCTGGCTCTGGCATTGGCCATGGCGTTGGTCGCGGGCCACCCTGACGCTGCGCTTGGCGCGCTGCGTGCCGGCGCTTCGCCTGTACCGCTCGCCGCAGGTGAACTGGCCATTGGCATCGCCATAGCGCTTTCCTTGCAGATCGCCTTTGCCGCCATCCTGTGGGCCGGCCGCGCGGTCGATATTCAGGCGGGCTTCGGCCTGGCGATGGTGGCCGATCCGACCACGGACGCGCAGATGCCGCTGGCAGGTACGATCTTCGCCTATGCCGCGGCGCTGGTCTTCTTCGCGATGGGCGGGCCTTACGATCTCCTGGCACTATGGGCGGCTTCGCTGCAAAACGTTCCGGTCGGGGAAGGGCTGCTGGCCGGAGACATGGCGGCCCTGTCGACGCTGCTTTCGGGGGCGTTTGCTGCGGGTCTCGGGCTGTTCGGTATTTGCCTGCTGGTGCTCTTCCTGCTCGACCTCACCATCGCTTTCATGTCGCGAACACTACCGCAAATGAACATGTTGCTGATCGGCTTTCAGGTGAAGTCGATCGCGATGCTGATCACCTTGCCGATCGCATTGGCGGTTTCCATCGGGATCGCCCTGCGTTTGCTGCGCTTTGCAATCGAGAGCGCGCCGAACTTGCTGGTCCTGTCAGGGGGCTGATGCGGTGGAGGAACAGGAGCAGAATCGGACCGAGGAAGCCACACCTCACAAGCTGAAGCGGGCGCGGGAAAAGGGGCAGGTCGCGCGCGGAATGGATCTCGGCTTTGTTGGCAGCCTGCTGGCACTTGCAGCGATTGCCCTGATGGCGGGGCCTGCCTTTGTCACCCGTCTTTCGGACCTTATGCGCCTGTCACTCGGCGTCGGTATCAGCCGCGCCGATCGGCCGGAGGCGCTGCTGGCAATTGTGCGGGCCGTCTATTGGCCTGCGTTCGAGCCGCTGCTGTTTCTTGGCCTGACGATCATCGTCGTGCTCGTATTCCTCGAACTGCTGCAGCTGCGCGGTTTTCTCTTCACTGCCGAACCGCTCAAACCCGATTTCACGAAGCTCAATCCAGCAAAAGGTCTGAAACGGCTCTTTTCCATTCGCATGCTCAAGGAGACGCTGAAGAACGTCGTCAAGCTGGCGGTCTATACTGCGCTGGCCTGGCTCATGATTTCAGGGGCGGTGGCGATGTTCGGCGATACGCTCGCCGATGCCAATGCGCTTGGCCGCGCAATGACGAGCGGAGCGAAACGCCTGCTTTTCGCGTTTATCTGCGCCGCATTCCTGTTCATGGTGCTCGATCAGCTGATCGTGCGAAGCGAATTCCGCAAGCAGATGCGCATGAGCCGCCGCGAGTTGACGCGCGAAAACCGCGAACGCGAGGGGGAGCCGCGCTTCAAGCAGAAGCGCAAGCAATTGCACCAGGAAATGCGCAAGCAGTCGGAAGGGCTGGGCAAGCTCGACGGATCGGACTTCCTTGTAACCAATCCGGAGCATTTCGCCGTTGCTCTGGCCTACGATCCGGCAAAGATGGCGGCACCGATAGTGCGGGCGAGGGGGCGCAACCATTTCGCTCAATTGTTGAAAAGAAAGGCTCGGCTGCTGGGATTGCCGATCATTGCCGATCCGGTGCTGGCCCGGGCGCTTTATCGCGATTGCCGGGCCGACGCGCCGATAGGGCCGCAACATTTCCATGCGGTGGCGCGGCATTATGCCGCTCAGCGCAAGCGCAGGATGGAAGACGAAACGCAGGCGCCCTCCGGCACGGACGGCACGGCGGAGCTGGGGCAAGTTGCGGTGGGGGCAGAACAAAGTGAATGAGCTCTTTTCGCGCAACAGGGATCTGGTGCTCGTCCTGGGCACGGTCCTCATCCTGCTTATTCTGTTCTCGCCGGTGCCGCCCGGGTTGCTGGACCTCGCCATTATCGTAAATTTCGGCCTCGGTCTCACGATCATGCTGCTGACATTCTACGTCACCAAGCCGGTCGAATTCTCAACCTTTCCATCACTGCTCCTGGTGGCGACGCTCTATCGTCTCTCGCTCAACGTCGCTGCCACGCGTCTCATTCTGACCGGCGCCGATGCAGGAGACGTGATCGAATCCATCGGCGCTCATGCGGTGCAGGGCAATTTCGTGATTGGCCTCGTCGTGTTCTTCATTCTGATCGTGGTTCAATATGTCGTGGTGACGTCTGGCGCTCAGCGCGTTTCCGAAGTGGCTGCGCGTTTCACGCTGGATTCCATGCCCGGCCAGCAGATGAGTATCGACGCGGATCTCAATCTCGGCCTGATTGACCAGAAGCAGGCCATCGAGCGGCGCGAGGAATTGGAGAAGGAAGCTTCCTTCTATGGCGCGATGGACGGGGCCAGCAAATTCGTGAAGGGCGATGCGATCGCGGGGATCATCATCCTGCTGATCGACATCATTGCCGGGCTCATCGTGGGTGTGGCCCAGATGGGGATGAGCTGGGCCGATGCTTTGCAGCGTTTCACCCTGCTGACGATTGGCGATGGCATAGCCACGCAGTTGCCTGCGCTGATCATTTCGATCGCCACCGGGATCATCGTCACGCGCTCTTCGGCGGACAGGGAACTGAGCACAGAGATATTCCGCCAGCTTGCCAGCGAACCGCGTATCCCGCTGATCGTCCTGGGCGTGCTGGCGGCGCTCATGCTGCTGCCGGGCATGCCCAAATGGCCGATTGTCATCGTTGCCGGTATCGCGCTGGCGGGGTGGCTGCGCATTCGCAAGCTCAGAAGGGTGGAAGCCGAGGCGATCGAGCGAGAGGACGAGGAAGACAGCGCCCCGACTGCCGCCTCTCCGCCGGCCATCCTGGAAATTGCATTGGGCGGCCAACTTGCGGAGGCCTGGGCTAAT
>JAUIFP010000129.1 GCA_030430365.1 Alphaproteobacteria bacterium
AGCGATGGAGTTACGACAGCGACGATCGACCTGGAAGAGCAGGACGTCGAGGAATATTACAACGGCTATGCCAATTCGACGCTTTGGCCGCTGTTCCATTACCGCATCGACCTGACCGAGTATGAGCGTGAATTCGGCAAGGGCTATGAGCGGGTGAACGAACGCTTCGCGGAGAGTGTATCCCCCCTGATCGAGCCAGACGACATGATCTGGGTGCATGATTACCACCTGATCCCGCTGGGTGAGCGGTTGCGTTCCCGCGGGCTCAAGAACCGGATCGGGTTCTTCCTTCATATTCCCTGGCCGCCCACGCGCCTGTTCGTTTCCCTGCCGTTTCACGAACGGCTGGTGAAGACGATGCTGCATTACGACCTGATCGGCCTGCAATGCGAAGAGTGGCTGGAAAGCTTCCTCCATTATTGCCGCAAGGAATTGGGCGCGAATGTCGATGAAGCGACCGGCCGGATCGAGCTGGATGGGCAGGTGACGATCGCACGGTCCTATCCGATCGGGATCGATTACGAATATTTCATGGCGCAGGGCGATACGGGTGAGGCCCGGCAGGCGGAGCAGAGAGTGCTCTCCAGCACGCGCCACCGCTCCGCAATGATCGGCGTCGACCGCCTGGATTATTCCAAGGGCCTGCCGGAGCGGATCGACGGGATCGGCCGGTTCTTCGACAGCTATCCGGACTATGTGCGCCAGCTGGTCTATATCCAGATCGCCCCGCCCAGCAGGGAAGATATCGGTTCGTATCAGCAGATCCGCGCCTTGCTGGAACAGAAGACCGGGCAGATCAACGGTGCCCGCTCCGAAGTGGATATCGTGCCGATCCGCTATGTGAACAAGGGTTACAACACGGCCGAACTGTTCGGCTTCTACCGGGCATCGAAGATCGGCCTGGTGACCCCGCTGCGCGATGGCATGAACCTGGTGGCCAAGGAATATGTCGCTGCGCAGGACCCGGACAATCCGGGCGTACTGATCCTTTCACGCTTCGCCGGCGCGGCGCAGCAGCTGACCGAGGCCGTTCTGGTCAATCCGCACAGCCCGGACGATCTTGCCCATGCGATCCGCCTGGCGATGGAAATGCCGCTGAGCGAGCGCAAGGAAAGATGGCAGGCGCTGGAAGAAGGGGTGCGCACGCAGAATGTGACGGTGTGGACGGAGGATTTCCTGCGCGATCTGCAAGAAACGGTGCCCGCCTGAAATCAGGTTTTGCCGCCGCAAACATTGCCTTGATTGTCTGCCGGCGCGTGACTGACTACATGACCCCTAAAGCTCGAAAACAAGGAAATCTGGATGACTACCCATAAGACACGCATGCTCATCATCGGTTCGGGCCCGGCCGGCCTTTCGGCTGCGATCTATGGCGCGCGTGCGGGAATGGAGCCGATCGTGGTGCAGGGGCTGCAGCCAGGCGGGCAGCTGACGATCACCACCGACGTGGAAAATTATCCCGGATTTCGTGATGTCATCCAGGGCCCATGGCTGATGGAAGAAATGCAGGCGCAGGCCGAGCATGTCGGCACGCGGATGATGTGGGACATGATCACCGATGTGGACATCGCCGGCGGTTCGCCCTTCACGGCCAGGGGCGATAGCGGCGATGAATATGTCGGCGATGTGCTGGTGATCGCCACGGGTGCGCAGGCCAAATGGCTTGGCGTTCCCGGAGAGCAGGAATTGGGCGGCAAGGGCGTTTCCGCCTGCGCCACCTGCGACGGGTTTTTCTATCGCGGCAAGAAAGTCGCAGTGATTGGCGGCGGGAATACGGCGGTGGAAGAGGCGCTCTATCTCACCAATCATTCCGATGACGTCACGCTGATCCACCGGCGCGACGAGCTGCGCAGCGAAAAGATCCTGCAGGACCGTTTGTTCGGGAGCGAAAAGATCACGCCGATGTGGAACAAGACGGTGGATGAGTTCGTGGCGGGCGAGGACGGCACGCTGTCCCATCTGGTGCTGACGGATACCCAGACCGGCGAGAAAAGCACGCTGGAAGTGGACGGCGCCTTCGTGGCGATCGGCCATGCGCCGTCTACCGAGCTGTTCAAGGACAAGCTGCCGATGGACGATGGCGGCTATCTGCTGGTGGAGGCGGGTACACCCAAGACTTCCGTGCCCGGCGTGTTCGCATGCGGCGATGTGATGGATCACACCTATCGTCAGGCGGTGACTGCGGCGGGCACCGGCTGCATGGCCGCGCTGGATGCCGAGCGTTTCCTGGCGACGCTGGATTTCGCGAAGAAGGAAGCCGAAAAGGCCGACGCCTGATCGCGCTTGCGGCCTAGAAGACCGCCATGGCCGCTAGGGCGATCAGAGCCATCAGTACCAGGCTGGACAGTGCGAAGAGCACGAAGCGCAGCATCACCTTGTTGATTGTCGCCTGCACCAGCGAGTGCGCTACGCGCAGCGCGACATAGACCCAGCCGAGCAGAGCGGCCGCGCCGTCCCCATGGCCGACGATCGCCAGCATGATCGCCACTGCATAGAATACAGTCGGTGCCTCATGCAGGTGATTGTAATTATAGGCTTTCCATTGGACGTGCGGCGGCAGCGCCGCGTCCAGGCTGGCCTGGTTGAGGCGTGAGAGCTCTTCGTCCGATAGTTTGGCGGCATTCATGGCCGGGATGCGCGTTGCGTACATCCAAACCCACATCACCATGGTCCAGATCGCCAGAGCCACGGCCGCTTGAAGAATTCCCATTCCGATCATGTCACGCGTCCCTTATGCCTCATGCAAACACCGTTAGCGCGACCGCCCGGAATGTCAGATAGACAAGGCATGCCGTCATGACGAGGAACAGCAACAGCCTCACCGGAATGCGGTTGACCGTGGCCTGCCAGATCGAATGGACGACGCGCAGCGCGACATAGCCCCATGCCAGCAACGCATCTACTGCCGTCGGCCCGGTCACGGCGATGATGATGACCACGGCATAAAACAGTGTCGGCTGTTCCATCAGATGCGAGTAGTTATGCGCCTTCCAGTTGACGCTATCGGGCAGCACGCCTTCCAGATCCTGCCCGCGGCCCCCGCGCTTGGCGGACTTGGCGTCCATTCCCGCCTTCGCCATGGCCGGAAAACGGGTTGCGGCAACCCAGAACAGCATGATGAGCGACCAGGCCACCAATGCGGCTGCCGGTGCGAGCATTTGCGCTTGCATGTCTTCCCCCTTTCCTGAGTTCACAGGAGGCATGGAGACTGCGCCCAGCCTCTTGCGTTGTCAAAGGGCGGGCGGCCCTGTCGAGTGCTTAATCCGCGCCAGCGATCACTGCGGCAAAGGCCGCCGGGTCGACATTGCCGCCGGTCAGCATGATCACTGTGCCGCTATCGAGCGCAGCCTTTCCGGCAAGCGCTGCAGCCAACGCCGCTGCGCCGCCCGGTTCCAGCACCAAGCGCAGTTCCGAAAAGGCGAAACGCTGCGCCGCGCGGACTTCCGCCTCGCTGACGGCCAGGCCGGGGGATGCGCGCCGTTTCAGTACTTCGAAATTGACTGGCCATGTTGCGGGGGTCTGCAGCGCGTCGCAGGCCGTGGGCGGCGGATTTGGGCCTACGGACACGATTTCTCCTGCTTCCAGGCTGCGCGCGACATCGTCCCATCCTTCGGGCTCAACAGGCACGATCTCGGCCTCCGGACAGGCGAGGGCGAGGCCGGCGGAGAGCCCCCCGCCGCCGCAGCAGGCGATGAAGCGCGTCGGGCCGTCCACGCCGCGCTGGGCCAGCTGCGCAGCCGCCTCGATCCCCGCGCTGCCTTGCCCTTCGATCACCCAGGGATCGCCATAAGCATGTACGAAAGTTGCCCCCCGTTCTTCGCAGAGCCTTGCTGAAATTACGTCGCGGTCCTCGCCGCCCGGCCGGTCATACAGAACGATGTCCGCCCCCAAGGCGCGGACATTGGCTAGCTTCACCTGCGGCGCGTCGTTGGGCATGACGATCGCTGCATGAATGCCCAGCCGCTTAGCTGCCCAGGCGACGCCCTGCGCATGATTGCCGCTGGAAACGCCCACGACGCCTCGGGCCCGCTGCTCATCGCTCAGCTGGCTCAGCCGGTTCCATCCGCCTCTGATCTTGAAGGCTCCGATTGGCTGCAGGCTCTCCGCTTTCACCCAGCAGGCCGTGCCGCCGATCGTCACCGGCAGCAATGGCGTGGGCGGCAGGATCGCGGCAATCCGCTCCGCTGCCTCGATCACGCCCTTGCGTGTCGGCGCGTGCATGTGTTGTGCTGACATAAAGGCGATCTATATGCGCAGCGTCGCTCCTGCAAAGCGGATTGGAGCAAAGGAGAATGGAATTGAGCAGAGTTTTGGTGATTGGCGCAGGCGGCGTCAGTTCGGTGGCCGTGCACAAGATGGCGATGAACAAGGAGATCTTCTCCGACGTTCACCTGGCGAGCCGCACCAAGTCGAAATGCGATGCGATTGCCGAAAGCGTGAAAGCGCGCACCGGCGTGCATATCTCCACATACGAAATCGACGCGGAGGACGTGCCCCGGCTGACCGCGCTGATCCAGCAGATCGAACCGTCACTCGTCGTGAACCTGGCGCTGCCCTATCAGGATCTGACGATCATGGATGCCTGTCTGGCTGCAGGCGTTAGTTACCTCGACACCGCCAATTACGAGCCCAAGGACGAAGCTAAGTTCGAATATCACTGGCAATGGGCTTATCATGACCGTTTCAAGCAGGCGGGCATCATGGCGCTGCTGGGTTCGGGCTTCGATCCGGGCGTCACCAGCGTCTTCACCATGTGGCTGAAGAAGCACAAGCTGAAGACCATCCGCCAGCTCGACATTCTGGACTGCAATGGCGGCGATCATGGCCAGGCCTTC
>JAUIFP010000035.1 GCA_030430365.1 Alphaproteobacteria bacterium
TGTGCGCCGCCATCGCGAGCACCGCCATGCGAAACGCTTCGCGGAACCGGTCGGCCAATTGCTGCCACCCGCTGCCCTTCCTTTCGGGTTCGGGCAGCGCACGTCCCGTTTCGGCCGGCTTGTTCGCGCGATCGGCCACGATCTCGCCATCGCTGATCTCGATGATCCGGTCGGCATGTTCGGCCACTTCCATGTCGTGCGTGACGAGGATGACCGTGTGTCCCTCCTCGTGCAGTTCGCCGAGGATGCGCATGACTTCCTCGCCGCTCACCCTGTCGAGCGCGCCGGTGGGTTCGTCCGCCAGAATCACCTCGCCGCCATTCATGAGCGCGCGAGCGATGGACACGCGTTGCTGCTGACCGCCGGAAAGCTGGCCGGGGCGATGCTCGACCCGCTGGGCGAGCCCCAGCCGTGAGAGCAGGCTGGTCGCCCGTTCCGCGCGCGCCTGTCGCGGCATGCCGGCATAGACCGCCGGTACCTCGACATTGCCCAGCGCGTTGAGGTCGCCCAGCAGGTGATAGCGCTGAAAGATAAAGCCGAAATGCTCGCGCCGAAGCGCGGCCAGCTCGTCGGGCTCCAGCTCACCGGTCGGCTTGCCGCGCACTTCGTAGCGGCCGCTGGTCGGGCGATCGAGACAGCCAAGGATGTTCATCAGGGTAGACTTGCCCGAACCCGACGAACCGACGATCGCCACCATCTCGCCGGCGTTAATGTCGAGATCGAGATTCTTCAGCGCCGCGAAAACGCCATCGCCAGAGGGATATTCGCGCCGAATATTGCGCAGCTTGAGCAGGGGTTCACTCACGGCTTGCCTCACATCGGCGGCGGACCCATGCGGCCCCCGCCATTATTGCTGCTGCTGTCGTTGCTGGCGGTGGCTTCGCCGACCACGACCTTGTCGCCTTGCTCGAGGCCCGAGAGAACTTCGGCCACGACATTGGTGTTGAGCCCGATTTTGACCTGCCGGGTTTCCAGCCTGCCCTTTTCGTTCATCACCTGGACCGCATAGGTGCCGTTCTTGCCCTTGGCGCCGAGCGCGGAAGAGGGAATTTGCAGCGCCTTCTGCCGGCGATCGAGCACGATCGTGACATTGGCCGTCATCATCGATCGCAGCGTGCCATCGGGATTGTCCACGTCGAACAGCGCGTTGTAATAGATCGCCTCGTCCGAACTGGAAGAAGAGCTGTCCACTTGGTCGACGATCGATTCGGGCGCTGGCTCGATCTGACGCAGGGTCGCGTCATAGCGCGTGTCGGGATCACCCAAGATGGTGAAATAGACCGGCATTTCGGGCTTCACCTTGATGACGTCGGCTTCGGAGATTTCCGCCTCGATCGTCATCGTGTCGAGTTTGGCCAGCACGACGATGGTCGGTGCCGACTGGTTGGCGTTGACGGTCGTGCCCTGCTTGCTGACGATGGCCACCACCACCCCGTCCATCGGCGCGACGACCCGAGTATAGCCCAGATTGACCTCCGCGGTGTTCACGCTGATCTGCGACTGGCGCAGTTGCGCCTGGGCCGCATCGACGCCGGCCTGCGCGGATTTGAGCGTGGCCTGCGCGGCATCGTAATCGGCCTGAGATGTCGCCTCGCCGGGCACCAGGATCTGCTGGCGGCGGAAATCCTGTTTCGCCTGGACCAGCGTGGCCTGCGCGGCGGCCAGCTGCGCCCGGACATCGGCCAATTGCGCTCGCGACGTCTGCAAATCGTTGGTCTGTGTCTGCGAATCGATCTGCGCGATCAGCTGGCCCTGCTTGACAGTATCGCCCAATGCGACATTGAGCAGCTCGATCCGGCCCGATGCCTGCGCGCCGACGCTGACCAGTTCGGAGGGCATCACGGTACCCGTGGCCTCTACCGTTTGCTCGATATCGCCGCGCGTGACCTCTGCGGTCAGCAGCGCAGGCTCGTCGGACGAGGAGAAGAACATGCGCCAGGCGAGCAGTGCGACAAGCACGGCCAGGATGGCACCTCCGATGATGAGGCGGCGTCGGGTAAACATGCACCTGCCTTAGCGGGCGCGGCACCGGCTGTGCGTCAAGAGTGCGTAGACAGAGCGTAAAGATTTCGACAAGGGCGCTGACACGGCCGTGCGCCTGCGCCATGCTCCGCAGCGTGGATGGCCCGAAACGCCCTGTCTTGATCGTCGACGACGACGAGGAATTGAGCGCGATGCTGCGCGAATATCTGGAAAGCGAAGGCTTCCGGACCGAGGCGGTGTTTACCGGCCGCGAGGGCGCCGATCGCGCGCTGTCGGGCGCGCATGAGGCGGTGATCCTCGACATCATGCTGCCACGGCTGAACGGGATCGAGGTGCTGCGCGAAATCCGCCAAGCGAGCGACATTCCGGTCATTATGCTGACCGCGCGCGGCGATCAGGTCGATCGGGTGGTCGGGCTGGAACTGGGCGCCGACGATTACATCGCCAAGCCATATTACCCGCGCGAACTGGTTGCCCGGCTGCGCGCGGTGCTGCGTCGGCGAGCCAACTCCGAACCAACCAGTCCCGCCACGCTTTCTCAGGACGGGCTCGAGGTACAGGTCACTGCCAGGCGCGCAGCGTGGCGCGGGCAGCCTATCGACTTGACCGCGACCGAGTTCAACATGCTTGCCGCGCTGATGCAGGCGGGCGATGATGTCGCGACAAAGGATGCGCTGTCGCTGGCCGGGCTGGGGCGCGAACGGCAATCCTACGATCGCAGCGTTGACGTCCATGTCAGCAATCTCCGCACCAAGCTGGCCGCCTGTTCGAACGGTGCGATCGCGATCGAGACGATCCGGGGTGTCGGCTACCGAATACAGGTCGTGCAGTGACGGGATGGCCATGAAAAACCGGCTGTTTATCAAAATTCTGGCGGCCTTCTGGCTGACCTTTATGCTGATTACGCAGGCTGTGTGGCTGCTGTTCGAAATGAAACGTCAGGAGCGCTCGCCTCCGGAACGGCTGTTGGCTGAGGCGGTTGCGCCGGCTACATTGGCGGCAGGTACGCAGGCCGTACAGCAGGCGGGCGAGCGCGGGTTCGAGACATTGCGCGCACAATTGCCCGCCGACTATCGCAATCGTGTAAGTCTGCGTCGGATGGATGGTGAAGGCGATGCCATCTCCCCCCTGCCCCCCGACGGCAATTGGAAGGAAAGCTCAACCCTCGCTCGCGCTCCCGATGGCAGCGAATGGCGCATTGCCTTCCGGTATTTCGAAAATGAAAGATCCCGCTGGCCGCTCAACACCCCGCCCGAAATGCTGGTGGTTGGTCTGCTCGGAGGTCTTCTGTTCAGCGTACTACTCGCCTTGTATCTGACCCGCCCGATCTTTCAGCTCCAGCGCGGTTTCGACAGCCTCGCCAAGGGCGAACTCGGCGTCCGGCTCGAACCCGCCATCGGCCAGCGGCGTGACGAGATCGCTGATCTGGGCCGCGACTTCGACCACATGGCGCAACGGCTGCAACAGCTGGTCGAAACGCGCGAGCGGATGTTGCACCAGGTCTCGCACGAATTGCGCAGCCCGCTCACCCGCTTGCAGCTGGCCGTCGCGCTGGGGCGCAAATCGCCCGAGGCGGTGGACCGGGCTTTCGAGCGGATCGAGCGCGAGACCGCGCGGCTCGAAACGATGGTCAACGAATTGCTCACCTTGGCCCGCGCGGAGAGCGCACAGACGTCGGGCGACGACTATTTCGACCTGATCGATATCATTGCCAGCGTGGCCGAGGACGCCCGCTTCGAAGCGCAGACGCATGACATCGCGATCGAGCAGTTCGGCTTGATTGAGAGCGGCGAGAGCCAGAGCCCGGTCAAGGGCAGCGCCGAGCTGATCCGCCGCGCGCTGGACAATATCCTGCGCAACGCGGTGCGCTTCTCTCCGCCAGGTTCGACCATCACCATTTCCACCAGTTTCGATCGGGACAGCGATGCCTATCTGGTCGCCATCGCCGATGAGGGCCCGGGAATAGGGGAAGAGGACGTGGCCGCCATTTTCGAACCTTTCGTGCGTACGGCAAACGCTGGGATAGGTTTTGGCTTAGGCTTGGCTATCGCCCGCCGCGCGATATTAGCTCATGGCGGTGATTTGCAGGCGGAAAACATAATATGCGGCGGGCTTAAAATAACTATTTCACTGCCTATTGCGAAAAATTGATTTAAAAAATCGTATTATTATTTAGCTTTAATTAGGCTGATGGATTGTAAATTACGTCTTTAATTGTCCTACAACTATTAAATTGCCTCAAACATCTTTATATTATCGATAAATTTATGGCCGCATTTTGATTATAGAAGGAAAATTAGGCCGAGAGTTTGGCGGCTCTCCAAGCTTGAAAAACTGACGTGACCCCCAGCTTTCCCCCAGCTGGGATTAGAGCCGGGCGGTTATTTTGCGCATAGGCGCGGTTGAAGCAATGGGCTGTGTAGCGGAGCCCGTAGGGCGTAGCGAAGCAGGCCATTGCTTATCCAGTTCAGCGGCGAACGCCGCCCGTGTTGCGTAACCGAGAGACGAGTGTGGTCGCTCCCGATTGTAGTCTTCGACCCAGGCCGCGATCTCGACACGGGCATGGGCCATGCTCAAGAACAGCGTCTCATTGAGCAGTTCGTCGCGCATGCGGCCATTGGAAGCGCAGCTGGCCGATGGCCTACCTCTCGACATAGCCATTCTGCATCGGCCTTCCGGGCGCGATGTAATGCCACTCCACGCCGACCTCGCCGCACCATGCCAGCACAGCGTTGCTGGTGAGCTCGGTGCCATTGTCGCTGACGATCATGCCGGGCTTGCCACGCCGTTCGATCAACGCTGTGAGCTCGCGCACGACACGGCGGCCCGAGATCGAGGTATCCGGCACCGCTGCAAGGCACTCCCTCGTCACGTCATCGACCACGTTGAGCACGCGGAACCTCCTGCCCGAGGCCATCTGGTCATGCACAAAGTCCAGGCTCCAGCGCTGGTTCGGCAAGGCGAGCACCGGAGCAGGAGCTCTGGTCCCGACAGCGCGCCTGCGGCTTCGTCGTCGCCTGACCGCCAACCCTTCCTCCTTGTAGAGGCGCTGGGTCTTCTTCCGGTTGATCATGATCCCCTCCCGACGCAGCAGGATATGCAGACGGCGATAGCCGAACCGGCGACGCTCATTGGCCAGCTCACGCAGTTTCTCGCGAAGCTCGGCATCATCGTATCGGGTGGAACGGTAACGCACGCTTTTGCGATCAGCATCGATAACACGGCACGCCCGCCGTTCGCTCATCCCGTGGCACGCCTGGAGATGAGCGACAGCTTCCCGCTCTGCGACGGGCGTCAGAACTTTTTTGCCAGAAGATCCTTCAGCGCAGCCTTGTCCAGCATCACATCGGCCAGCAACCGCTTCAGCTTCGCGTTCTCGCTCTCCAACTCCTTGAGCCGCCGGGCATCGGAGACCTCCAGCCCGCCATACTTCGACTTCCAGTTGTAGATCGTCGCTTCCGACACTCCGTGCCGACGGGCCAGGTCAGCGGTCTTCGCACCCGCCTCCGCTACCTTCAGCACTCCGATGATCTGCTCTTCTGAAAACCTCGTTCTCTTCATCTCGTCCGTCCTTCTGTCAGGGCCGGACTCTAATCCAACTTGGAGGAAAATCAGGGGTCACGTCACTCCTTGCTGGAGGCACGTGAATCACATTGCAGCGCCGGTGTGAATCCCGTTTATGGATCCGGACCCTAGACCACGTGAATGAAAGCCTCTCGCTCCGCCATTTGACCGACCGCTTATAGGCACCAGAAATTTCAGTCTCTTTGACCGAAATTGGGGCGCAAAGCGGACGGTGGATCAGACATCCGAATGTAGGCAATCAACTCTATATTCCATTGGACTTCACTCGCACTGCAAGCATTGGTGCTGTCAACCAATCGCGGCCACCGCAGGCGGCCGCTGCCCTGACCGACCTAGTCGGCAGGGCCTTGGGTGGTGGGAGCAGCGATGGTCGTTGCACCGGACAGGAGACCACCCAATGACCGATATCAATGAGATCACGAGGCCTGTGAAGCGCTCTCGCCGCATGTCCCACGAGCCGAAGCGTGCCAGCAAGATTAGCCTCGCCCTACAACTGATGCAGCGGCGCGAAGGAGCCACGATCGCCCAACTGGTCGCTGCAACAGGCTGGCTGCCACACACCTTGCGGGCCGCGCTCACTGGGCTGAAGAAGAAGGGCCACGAAGTGACGAGCAGCAAGGCGGATGGTCAGGAACGAGTTTACCGCGTGGTCGCACCCTGATGGCCCGGCGTCCCTACGTCACCCTCGACCGGCTGGCGGCGATGCCGGCGGAAGATCTCAGAGCGGAATGGGCGCGGCGCTTCGCAGCGCCTGCACCCAGCCTGTCGCCGGACCTGCTGCGACAGGGGATCGCCTATCAGCTGCAGGAACAGAAGCTCGGCGGGGTGAGCCGAGCGACCCGCTCGCTGCTGCGCCAGGTGGCGGTGCGGGCATCGAAGGGAGATGACAGAAAGGCGATGCCTCGCAAGTTGACGCCCGGATCTCGGCTCGTGCGCGACTGGCATGGTGTTGGCCATACGGTGACGGTGCTTGATGACGGCTTCGAATACGACGGGCAGGTATGGAAGTCGCTCTCCGCCATCGCCAAGGCCATCACCGGCACACACTGGAACGGCCCGCGCTTCTTCGGCCTCACGGGAAGTTGATCGTGAAGCCGCTGCGCTGCGCCGTCTACACCCGCAAATCGACCGAGGACGGGCTGGAACAGGAGTTCAACAGTCTCGATGCCCAGCGCGAGGCCTGCGAAGCCTATATCCTCAGCCAGCGCCATGAAGGATGGACGCTTGTCCCTGCCCGTTATGACGATGGCGGGTTCTCGGGCGGCAACATGGAACGTCCGGGATTGAAGTCCCTTCTTGCCGATGTCGATGCAGGTCTTGTCGATGTCATCGTCGTCTACAAGGTCGATCGCCTGACCCGCAGCCTTGCCGACTTTGCCAAGATCGTCGAGCGCCTTGATGCGAAGGAGGCGAGCTTCGTCTCCGTGACGCAGGCGTTCAACACCACCACGAGCATGGGTCGCCTCACGCTCAATGTCCTGCTCTCGTTCGCCCAGTTCGAGCTTGAGGTCACCGGCGAGCGCATACGTGACAAGATCGCGGCATCTAAGAAGAAGGGCCTGTGGATGGGCGGACCGGTTCCACTCGGTTACCAGGTGATCGAGCGCAAGCTGGTTCCCGTCCCGGAAGAGGCCGAGCGAGTCCGTACCATCATGAGCCTCTATCTTGAGCTGAAGACAGTGCCTGCCCTGATTGAGCGTCTCGCGGCGGACGGCATTGTCACCAAGGTCCAGCAGCGCACCAGTGGCCCACACAAAGGCGGCATCCCATTTGCTCGCGGTAGTTTGTTCTATCTTCTCAAGAACCCGGTCTACCGCGGCAAGATCGTACACAAGGGCAAGGTCTACGACGGCGAACACGAAGCCATCGTCGATGAGGAACTGTGGAACGCGGTGCAGGCTCAGCTCGCAGAGAAGGCACCGCCGAGAAAGCGGCCGAAGAACAGTCGCAACGACGCCCTACTCAACGGCATCATTACCGACCCCGAAGGCCGTCCGGTTGTTCCTACTTTTGCGACTAAGGGAAGCAGGAGATACTCCTACTATGAGACCCGCAAAGATCTGGCGCGGCCCAGCGATCCACCTGCAACCCGCTTCCCACAAGGGCTGATCGATCGCCACCTCATCGAACAACTCGGCAATCTTCTCGCTGACGAACATGCCTTGCGCCGACTCTCGGGCATCGTCGAGGCGGGGCAGCTGCAAACGATGTTGGTCAGGGCGCAGCTGCTTCAACAGCAAATCAGCGAGCTGCGCATGTTCAAGCCGGTCATTCAGTCGCTAATCTCATCAATCGCGATCCGCACCGATGGCGTCGAGGTTACCCTTGATCCGGCCGCCTTCGATATCTCGGGAGACGACCAGTGGACCTGGTTGATCCCGCTGCCAACGCGTCGACCGTTCCGCGAAGCAAAGTTGCGGATCGATTTCAAGGCTCTCGACAGAAAGGTCGCTGATGACCTCGTCTCCCTGATTGCCGAAGCATTGGAGGCGCAGCGTCTCGTGCTGGCATCACCTGAGTTAAGCCTCAATCAGCTAGGTAAACGCGAGGGAAGATGTCGCACTCATCTTGCGCGGCTGCTTCGCATCTCGTGGCTCAGCCCGCGGATCATCGAGGCCATCGCTGCAGGGACTCAACCCGGAAAGCTCAATCGCAAGACCCTCCTCTCGACCAGCATCCCCTTCTGCTGGGAAGAACAGGAAGAGCTATTCGGGCTCGCCGCCTGAACCCGGAGAACAGCGCAAACCAATGAGAAGCCGGGTTCTCGTCGACAGAGAATCCGGCCCGGCTTTTGTCTGAGACACGAAAGTTCGCAGTGTCTCTGGCTTCAACTTGATTGCCACGTGCCCGCAAAGCCCGCAGAACTGCGCCACTTCGGGTGGGCAGTGTGCCCGAAGGCGAAATGCAGTTCGCTCTTAGGAATGGATGGTGCGGTCGAGAAGACTCGAACTTCCACGGGCGTTAGCCCACAACGACCTCAACGTTGCGCGTCTACCAGTTCCGCCACGACCGCATAATCGACAAGGGCCTGAAACATGCGGCCCCCGCGGGGTAGGAGCGCGCCCTTAGCAAAGCGTCCACCCCCCTGCAAGCGCGCTTGAACGACAATTTGCTTGGAGCTTGCCGCGGCACGTGCCGCCCGCGCCGTCAGCTTGGCTTCCAGCCGATTTCCGCGAATTTCGCGGCCTTGGGAACATCCGTCACCGCTTCGTTGATCGACACGCTTTCCCCGGGGGCCAGCGTGCGCTGCGGAGGGGCAACTTCCCAGCTATACACGATCCTGTCGCGCTCATCGCGCATCACGATCAGGATGGGCGGGAGGGAGCGCGTTTCGCGGCCGACATTGGTTACCGTGCCGCTGGCGCCGAAGAATTCCGTGCCGTTGGGCAATTGCCGCCGGTCCTGCTGGTCTGCCGGGAAATCGAGCACCAGATCGGCCTGGCGGGCGCCGAAGGTCGGCCGGCTGACGGGAACCCATTCGGGCAGGCCCCAATAGCTGACGGCCATGGTGGTGCCGAGCGCGAAGATCGCGAAGACCGCCGCGGCATAGGTCCACAGCTTGAGCATGTTGCGCCTTGGGCGGAACGGCGGCTTGTGGTCGAATTGCGAGTGATCGTAGGTGTCGTCATAGGCATAGGCGCCCTGTTCGTAGACGACCTGAGTGACCGGAGAATCCGCAACGGGCGGCGGCGGAATATGCTCTTCCACATAGGATTCATGCCGCACGGGGGCATGCACCGTTGCCTGGGCATGGCTCGCGGCCGGCTCTTCCTGTTCGGCATCCGTCTCGGGCGTTTCAGCGGCCTGCTCTGCCGGCTCGGCGGAAGGCTGCGCTTCGGGCGGCGGTGCAGGTGCCTCTGCGGCTGGTGGCTCTTGCGCTGGCGGCTGGGGGGCAGGTGCAGGCGGCGGAGGTGCCGGCGCGGCTGCGGGCGGCCGCCGGACGAGGTCGAGCGAACCTTCTTGGAACCAGCTATGCCGACATTTTGCACAGCGAACCGTGCGTCCTTCGACGCCCAATGCGCTGTCTGGAACGACATAGCGCGTCGCGCAGGCAGGGCATGCGATGATCATTGTGGAGCAAGCTTAAGCACTTGGCGCGTCTACCAACAAGTCCTCCCATCAGTCGAGCCTGTTGAGCAGTGGCTTTTTTCCACATCGATCAGCGGCTATAGCCCGGTCGCCATGTGCGATAAGCTGAACTTCCCACCTGAAAAAACGGCCAAGGTACGCGCATGAGCGGGGGCGGAGGGGAGATCGTCCATTTCGATAATGTCGGGCTGCGTTACGGCGCCGGCAAAGAAGTGCTCAGCGATATTTCTTTTACACTGTATCCCGGAAGCTTCTATTTTCTTACCGGGGCAAGCGGAGCCGGTAAAACGTCGCTGCTCAAGCTGCTATATTTGGCGCAGCGGCCCTCACGCGGGATGATCCGTATGTTCGGCAGCGATGTGATCACTTTGCCGCGTGGCGACCTGCCGCTCTTCCGGCGGCGCATAGGTGTCGTCTTCCAGGACTTCCGCCTTGTTCCGCATCTTTCCGTATCCGATAATGTCGCCTTGCCGCTCAGGGTTTCAGGCATGCGCGAAAGCGAGATCGAAGGCCTGGTGGCCGACATGCTGGACTGGGTCGGCCTGTCCGGCCGCAGCGATGCCCGGCCCGCCACTCTGTCCGGCGGGGAGCAGCAGCGCGTCGCCATCGCCCGCGCCGTGGTCGCGCGGCCCGATCTGCTGGTGGCTGACGAGCCGACCGGCAATGTCGATCCGGAACTTGCACAAAAGCTCCTGCGCCTATTCGAAGCGCTCAACCGCCTCGGCACTACGGTCGTTGTGGCGACGCATGATCTCCACTTGCTGAAAAAGGTACCGGAATCGCTGATCATGCGGCTTGAGGACGGGCACTTGCACGATCCCACCGGTGCGCTGCGTTATCCGCCGCATCGGCACGCCGCGGGGGAGGAGTGAAGGTGGCCGGCCTGGGATCGGAACGCAGGGCGCAGCTGGTTCCGCAGGCGCGGCTATCGGGGCCGATGCCCTGGGTGATCGCCATCATGATCGCCATGACCACGATCGCCGCAGCAGGCGGCCTTGCCCTGGCGAATATGGCGAATGCCGCGCGCTCGGAGCTCTCCGGCGGCATCACCGTGCAGATTATCGAAGCCGATCCGGAAGAGCGGGGACGGCAGACCGAATTGGCGATCTCGGTGCTTTCCAATGCCGACGGTGTCGAAAGTGTGGGCCGTGTGCCAGACGAGCAGCTTAGGGAGCTGGTCGAACCCTGGTTGGGCGAAGCGGCGGCCGGCGGGGCAGGGGGGCTTGACGATGCCATCCCGATACCGGCGCTGATCGACGTCAAGCTGACCGGGCCCGTAACCGATAGCCGGACCGAAATGCTGCGCGCACTGCTGGCCAGCTCCGCCCCGGCCGCGCGCGTCGATGCGCAGGCAAGCTGGCTGGCCCCGGTGTTCTCCGCCATCCGCTCTCTGCAATTTCTCGCAGCGGGCTTGATCCTGCTGCTGGTGGCGACCAGCGCGGCGGCCGTGTGGCTCGCGGCCAGAAGCGCGCTGGGCGCCAATCGCGATACGATCGAGATCGTGCATCTGCTGGGCGGAACCGATCGCCAGATCGCCAAGATCTTTCAGCGCTCGGTGGGCATCGATGCGACGCTGGGCGGCATTGTGGGCCTGATCGTCGGCGCCGCCGCCGTCTTGCTGCTGGGCGAGCAATTCGCCGCTCTGGGTTCGGGCATGGTGGCCGGGGGAGGTCTCTCGCTCAGGGACTGGGCAGCCATTGCAGCAATTCCCGTGATCGGTGTGCTGATTGCGATGCTCACGGCCAGGTTGACCGTGCTGGCCGTATTGAGGCGCATGCTGTGATCCTGCGTATCCCCGCCGCCGCCTTCGTCATCTACGCGCTGGGCTTCATGCTTTTTGCCGTGTTCCTGCCGAGGGGCGCGGGCGAGATGCAGACCGATGCCATCGTGGTGCCCACAGGCGGCAAGGGGCGGATCGATCGCGGTCTGGAATTGCTGCGCGACGGGCAGGCCAAGCAATTGCTGGTCACCGGAGTGGACCCCGATGTGAAGCCGAATGAATTCGCCGCCGAATACGAGGTCAGCCCCCGATTGATGCAATGCTGCATCACGCTGGGCTTCGCAGCCATGGATACGCAGGGCAATGCCGTGGAAACGGCCGAATGGATCGAAGACCGCCAGGTGACCTCGCTGCGCCTGGTGACCACGGACTGGCATATGCGCCGGGCGGCGCTGGAACTGGATTCAGCGATCCCGGAAGATGTCCTCGTGCTGGAAGATGCCGTGCGCTCGCAGCCATCCATGCGCATCCTGTTCCTGGAATATAACAAGCTCATCGCCACGATGTTTGCCGGCGTGTGGCGGGGCTGAGGCATGGGCTCCGTCATCAGAAGCCTGGTGTTCTATGGCGTCTTCTACGGCCTGACCGTTTTCTGGGTCATTGCGGCCATGATCGCATTGGCGCTCGGCCCGCATGCGCTGCCTAAGGTGGCCGATAGCTGGTCGGCCATGCACCGCCATTGCGTGGAAGGGATTCTGGGAATCCGCATCGTCGAAGAAGGGGAAAGGCCGCAGGAGGCGGTGCTCTACGCCTTCAAGCATGAAAGCTTTTTCGAGGCGATCGACATTGCCGTGTCGCTGCACAGGCCGGTGATCTTCGCCAAGCAGGAACTGTTTTCGATCCCCGGCTGGGGGCGCGCGGCAAAGGCCTATGGCGCGGTGCCCGTCGCCCGCAACGACGGAGCCAGAGCGCTGCGGTCGATGATTGCCCAGGCGCGCAGCTACGCCTCCAGCGGCCGTCCGCTGGCGATCTTTCCGGAGGGCACGCGGGTGCCCCATGGCCAGCGCAAGCGGCTGAGCTCGGGCTTTGCCGGGCTCTACAAGGTGCTGGGGCTGGCGGTCGTGCCGGTCGCCCTCGACAGCGGGCCGCTCTACCACCGGGTATGGAAGCGGCGCGGCACGATTACGCTCCGGTTCGGGGAACCGATTCCGCCGGGCCTGCCACGCGCGGAGATCGAAGCGCGCGTGCATGAGGCTATCAACGAATTGAACGGATAGGCAGGGCGCCTGCGCGCGCCTGCGGCTTAGCCGTGATCCTTGCGCCCGAAATCCGGGCGCGAATCGTCCTGCCCCATATCCAGGATCGATCGGCGGATTGCCCTGGTGCGGGTGAAGCGTTCGAACAGCACGTCGCCGTCACCATCCTCGATCGCGTCTTTCAGCGTGGAAAGATCGTCCAGGAAGCGCTGCAGCATGGTCAGCACGGCATCGCGGTTGTTCAGAAACACGTCGCGCCACATCGTCGGATCGGAAGCGGCAATGCGGGTGAAATCGCGAAAGCCGCCGGCCGAATATTTGATCACTTCGCCTCGGGTAACGTCTTCCAGGTCCGATGCCGTGCCCACGATCGTATAGGCGATCAGGTGCGGGATATGGCTGGTCACGGCCAGCACCAGATCGTGGTGATGCGCATCCATCGTATCGACCGTGGCGCCCAGCGCCTGCCAGAAGGCGACCAGCTGCGAAACCTTGTCCGCATCCGCGCCTTCGGGCGGGGTGACGATGCACCAGCGATGCTGGAACAGCGTGGCGAAACCGGCTTCCGGGCCGCTATGCTCCGTCCCGGCGACGGGATGCGCGGGAATGATGCAATGGCCGGGCAGGGCGGATGTCAGGCTTTCGGTGATCGTTTCCTTGGACGATCCGACATCGCTCACCACCACACCTTCGGAAAGGCCAGGCGCCATCTCGCGGGCGGCATCGCCCATCGCGCCCACCGGTACGCACAGAATCACCAGATCCGCGCCGCGCACCGCATCGGCCGCAGTCTCGCAGATCGTGTCCGCCAGCTTCAATTCGCTGGCGCGGGCGCGCACGGCCGGATCGGCGTCATAGCCGGCGGTGACGATGCCATGCGCGAATTCGCGCGTTGCCAGGCCGATCGAACCGCCGATCAGGCCGAGGCCGATGATCGCGACGCGCTCGAAGGGGGAAGGGGCGGCATTCATCATGCCTGCTCCGTCAGCTCTCTCAGGATCAAGGCGACGTCGTCCATCTGCTCTCTCGTGCCGATCGTGATGCGCAGCGCCTGCGGCAGGCCCTGGCCCGGCAGCCAGCGCGTGGCGTAACCGCGCTGTGCCAGCCCGTCATGCGCGGCCTCGGCAGTCAATGCGCCTTCGAACAGGACCAGCACGAAATTGGCCTCGCTGGGCAGGACGCGCAGTCCGTGATTGCCCAGTGCGTCGAGCGCGGCGACGAAGCGGGTGCGTTCATTTTTGTTATGATCGCGCGAATGAACGATGAAGGACTGGTCCTCCACCGCCGCGGCGGCCACGGCCTGCGCGCCGGCATTCACGTTGAAGGGCCCGCGCAGCCGGTTGAGCACCTCGATCAGTTCGGGCGCCCCGGTGCCCCAGCCGACCCGTTCGCCCGCCAGGCCATAAGCCTTTGAAAAGGTTCGGGTAACCAGAATATTGGAGTGCTTTTCGGCCAGCTCCAGCGCGCCATCGTCATCCTCCGGCGCGACATATTCGGCATAGGCCTGATCCATCACCAGCAGCACGTCTGCCGGCAATGCGGCATGCAGGCGCGCAACCTCTTCCCGCGGCATGAAGCTGCCGGTGGGATTGTTGGGGTTGGCGAGGAAGATCACCCGGGTCTTCTCGTTCACCAGCGCCAGCAGAGCGTCCACATCGGTGCCGTAATCGGCATCGGGCGCTTCCACCGGAGTCGCGCCGCAGCGCCGCGCCGCAATTTCGTAGAGCGAGAAGCCGTAGCGAACATAGAGCACTTCGTCCCCCGGCCCGGCAAAGGCGCTGGCCGAAATGGTCAGCAATTCGCCGGAACCCGTGCCGCAGATGATCCGCGCCGGATCGACGCCGTAGAGCGCGCCCAGTCTTTCGCGCAGCGCGGTGCTGTCCGGATCGGGATAGAGGCAGGGCTGGCCTGCATCGGCGCGCGCCGCCAGCGCCGCGGGGCTGGAGCCCAGCGGATTTTCGTTGGCGGAAAGTTTCACCAGTTCGCGCCCATCGGTAGAGCGCGACTTGCCCGGGACATAGGCGTGGATCGCTGCGATCCATGGCTTGGGTGTTGGCTTCTTATCCATGCTGGGCGCGCGCATAGAGCAGTTCACTGGCGATTGACAGCCCGCTTGGCCTCCCCCAAGCCGCTTTGCGCAATGGCAACCCTAGAGACTTCCTCCAGCAGCACGCTCAAGCTGCCAGACGCTCTGCCGCTCGATAGCGGGCAGACGCTGGAAAATGTCGAAATCGCCTATGAGACCTATGGCGAGATGGCAGCCGACAAATCCAATATCGTATTGATTTTCCACGCCCTGACGATGGATCAATATGTCGCCAGCCCGCATCCGATCACGGGCAAACCGGGCTGGTGGTCTGAATCGGTCGGCCCGGGCAAGACGATCGATACGGACCGTTTCCATGTCATCTGCGCCAATGTGATCGGCGGCTGCATGGGCTCCACCGGGCCTTCCAGCCTGGACGGTGAAGGGCAGCCTTATGCCATGCGCTTCCCCGTCATCACCATTCGCGACATGGTGCGCGCGCAGGTCGCCCTGCTGGACCATCTGGGCATCGGCACGCTGCATGCCGTGATCGGCGGATCGATGGGCGGCATGCTGGCGCTCAGCCTGGCGGCCAACTATCCCGAACGCGCCGCCCGCGTGATCGGCATCGCCACCACCGCGCGCCATTCCGCGCAGAACATCGCCTTCCACGAAGTGGGACGCCAGGCGATCATGGCCGATCCGAACTGGCGCAAGGGCGAATATTATGCGGACGGGATCTCGCCCGATGCCGGGCTGGCCGTGGCGCGCATGGCCGCGCATATCACTTATCTTTCCGAAGCCGGGCTGACGGAGAAATTCGGCCGCCGCCTGCAGGACCGCAAGGCAATCAGCTTCGGTTTCGACGCCGATTTCCAGATCGAAAGCTATCTGCGCCATCAGGGGATCAGCTTCACCAGCCGCTTCGATGCCAATTCCTATCTCTATATCACCCGGGCGATGGACTATTTCGACCTGGCGGAGGAACATGGCGGGCGGCTGGCCGATGCCTTCGCCGGCGCGAGCGCACGCTTCTGCCTGATCAGCTTCGATACGGACTGGCTCTATCCCACGGCGGAAACGCGCAATGTGGTGCATGCGCTGAATGCCGCAGCCGCGCCGGTCAGCTTCGTGGAGCTTTCCGCGCCCTATGGGCATGACAGCTTCCTGCTGGACGTTCCGGCGCTGGACAGTGTGATCAAGGGGTTCCTTGAATGAACGCGCTTCCTGCCAATCTTCGTTCGGACCTTGCGGCCATCGTGCAGCATGTGCCGCGCGGTGCGCGCGTGCTCGATATCGGCTGCGGAGACGGCACGCTGATGGCCGCGCTCAGGGACAAGCGCGGCGTGGATGCGCGCGGCATGGAAATCAGCCCGGAGAAGGTCCAGCTCTGCGTGGCCAAGGGGCTTTCGGCGATTCAGGGCGATGCCAATCGCGACCTTGAATATTATCCCGACGGTTCTTTCGACGTCGCCATTCTCAGCCAGACGCTGCAGACGGCCGAACATCCGGACAAGATGCTGGACGAGCTGCTGCGCATCGGGCGGGACGCTTTCGTGTCCTTCCCCAATTTCGCTTATTGGCGCATGCGCTTCTCGCTGCTGGTCCATGGCCGCATGCCGATCACGCGGCACCTGCCGGTGAGCTGGTATGAAACAGAGAATATCCATCAGCTGACCATCGCCGATTTCTATGCCCTGCTGGACTATAAGGGCGTGAAGATAGAGCGCAGCTGGTTCTTCACCCATGACCGGGAAATCGGCCCCACCTACGCCAATTGGCGCGCGGAATATGCGGTGTTCCAGCTGAGCCGCTAGGCGAGGTTGGCTCTCTTCGCGCTAGGCCCGCTAACGACGCAGTGGGGACGTTGCACACCCCACCCTTCGTCATTCCCGTGCAGACGGGAACCCAGTTTCAACGGTTTCTGCTGGGTCCACGCTTTCGCGGGGATGACGAACTCTTTGATATGTCCGCTAACGACCCATTGCGGACACTCCGGCATTGCGGCAAATCTTATATATGAAGCTGGTCCATGTTCTGTTTGTTGGTCTATTCGGACTTTCTGCCTGCGGTCCTTCTGAGCAAGCTGAACGGCAGGGCGCGAATACAGCCGTTCAGCACACCGAGTTAGTGCGATCCAGCTTTGGCGGCGCGGTGCCGATCAATCCAGAGCTATGGATCAAGACCGGCGACATCAGGTTTTCCGAAATTCAATACGTGCCAGTCAAGGTGATCCTAGCGTTTGAAATAACCGAGGCCGGAAGAGCGATAAACTGCAAGGTGGCTTCCCCAAGTTCGTCAGAGTTTGCGCCCCAGTTTTGCAGCGCGATAGAACAGAATGCTCGATTTGAGCCAGCACGTGATATCGACGGCAGCCCAAAAAATACCAACGCAACGACCACTGTGCGGTTCGAGTTACCTTCTTGATGAAATGTCCGCCTCCCACCCTTTGCGGACAATACCTAGCACTCCCTTCGTCATTCCCGCGAAAGCGGGAACCCAGTAGGCTGAAGGAATGCACAGCGAGTTTGCACCGACCGTCTATTTGCTCGCCTCGCGCCGCAACGGCACGCTATATGTCGGTGTCACTTCCGATCTGCCTGCACGCATCGGCAAGCACCGCGATGGCCTTCTTCCGGGCTTTGCCAGCGACTATGGCGTAAGGACGCTCGTCTGGTTCGAACGGCACGGAACAATGGAGCAGGCGATCCTGCGGGAAAAGCGGATCAAGAAATGGAACCGCGCCTGGAAACTCGAACTGATCGAGCGGGAAAATCCCAACTGGCGCGACCTCGCAGAGGATTTCGGGTTCGAGAAGTTGGCCCCGGCTGGGTTCCCGCTTTCGCGGGGAAGCGAAGCTGTCCGACAGGACAATGACGAGTATTTCTGGCATCCGCCTCCCACCCATGGCGGACGTCTGGGTGACCCGGTCGTGGCCGGTTCCAGCAAGTCATGTTAGACCCAGGTCATCTGGCCAATCATGGCCCGTTGGATAAATCTGCGATCTCGAATTGGAGAGAGGATGGCGACCTTCTTGCTAGTGCATGGTGCATGGCACGGCGGCTGGTGCTGGCAGCGCGTGGTGCCCATTCTGCAGGAGGCTGGCCACACCGTCCATGCGCCGACACTGACCGGTGTGTGCGAGCGCTCGCACCTCGCGGACCTGCCCGTGAACCTGACTACGCATGTCATGGATGTGGTGAATGAGATCAAATGGAAGGAATTGAATGATATCGTTCTTTGTGGCCATTCCTATGGCGGAATGGTGATCACAGGGGCGATTGAAAAGTGTCGTGATGCCGTTGCCTCAATCGTCTATCTCGACGCTTTTCTGCCGGAAAGCGGGCAGTGCCTGGATGACATAATGGGCCAATCCCATCCCGATGTGAACGGCATGGTCAAGCCGATCACGGCAGAGATGTTTTGCGTCAATCCGGCCGATCGAGCCTGGGTCGATGCACAGACCACACCTCAGTCCGCCGCCTGTTTTTCCGAACGCTTGACGCTTTCAGGAGTTCTCGGCGAAATTCGAAACAAGACCTATGTGAAGGCCAATATTGGCACGGCGCCACCCTTCCAGGCGAATTTCGACCGCTTGTCGAAGCTTCCCGACTGGCAATGCCATTCCTTGGATTGCGGCCACGATGCCATGATCGACATGCCAAATGAGGTGGCGGAAATCTTGCTCGCGGCGATATAGCGCCGACTGAGGATCGACTGTGCGGCGGCTGGCGTTGACCGCTTCCCACCCATCGCTTGCTTCCCGCAAGAGTCTGGCACCTGCGCGGTCTGCCATTGCCGTGCGTCGCCAGGGCTCATTTCGGAACCCGTCATGCGCCAAGGCTTTGTCTTTCCATGAGCAGTTCTGAACAGACGACTGGTGGACGCCCTGAACGAAGGGAAACATTCCGGGCGCCGTTAGGCATTGAAATGGAATATCGCGCTGGAACCCATCGCTGGCGCAAGGGCCGCCTCACCGACCTTTCGCAGACCGGTTTCCGCCTCGATGGATGCAGCGACTGCCATATCGACACGGTCATCTGGGTCAGGATCGGGGGACTGTCGGCAATGTCCGCGATGGTGCTCTGGGAAGATGGAGCGAAGGTCGGCTGCCGCCTCACCAAACCGCTTAGTCCCTATGTGTTCGATCACCTGGTGGCGACATTGAAAGCGATGGACGCATCTGGCGGATAGGCGAAGGCCCCAGCGCATAACCGATTGCGCTTATACGCTTTTCCCGCTTGCCACGCCGCGAAAAGCCCGCTTATGGCCGTCCGGCAAGACAAGGCCCGAACTCCGCGAATTGCACTGCGAGTGGCGCCGGATGTGCTGAAGACGGATTAGAAGACGGACCAGGGCTGCACTGCCATGCGCAACACTCTCATTCTCGGGCTGCTGTCGGCCGTGCTCGCGGCGTTTGTAGCTTTCGCCTCGCCTTCCTTGGCCCAACCCGAAGTGGACGAGTTTGCCGTTCCCGGCTGCCTCGACAGCGTCAATTACAATTACGATGCCTGCCAGACGCGGGCGCGCAACATGGCCGCTTCCGGCATGGAACAGCGCGATGCCGCGCGGCTGGCCGAAGCATGGCGGATCGTCTGTTCGTTCAAGGACCGCGAAAGCTGTGCGGAGGCGGCCCGGCTCTATGCAAATGGCGGGCCCGGGCTGGAACCGGATCCCCGCATCGCGGCGAACTTCTATGCAAGGGCCTGCGAATTCCGGGACAAGGAAGCCTGCGGCAAAGCGCTCGACTGGTTCAGCCGTCCGGGTGCGAACAACCGTGATATCCGCCGCATGGCCTATCTCTATTCGGATCAATGCACGCAAGGCACTGCCAGCGCCTGCGAAACGGGGGCCTTCATCGTGTCCGACGGTTTCGGGAACCGTTTCTCCGGAATCAGCGATCTGGAGCTTTCCCGCAAGATGGCGGAAACGGGCTGTGCCACTGGCCGGTCCCCCAATTCCTGCCTGCTTGCGGAAATGCTGTATGGCGATGGCTCGCTGGAAGGCGCGAACAAGGCGCAGGCCTTGCGCTATGCGCGCATGAATTGCGACGGGGGTGAGGACGCATCCTGCCTGCGCCTGGGCGTGGATGCGCAGCAGAGCGCAAATTGGGGCGAAGCGGCGGCCTTCTATGCCAAGGCCTGCAATCTCGGCTCCGGCGTCGGCTGCAAGCACGCGGCGGAAGCAGAGAGGATGCGTGCCTATCTGGCGCAGCAACAGGCGGTGAAGGCAGGTTTTCTGAAGGCGCTGGAATCGGGCGACTATGCCGCTGCCACGCATGCCGCGATCTACGAATACAAGTCCAAGGATTATCTGGCCGAGGCGATCCGGTACATCGCGGGCAAGGGCCGCATGGGCTACCTGCCGACCGAGCATCTCTATGTCACCGCGCTGTGGTTCCCCAGCGGCGATGTGAATGCGGCGGCCAACACGGAAATGCGCAAGCGCGGAACCGGCCTGGAAGGAACCTTCGGCACCGGCACCAACAATCCCGGGCAGGCCGCGGCGCGCTGGCAATCCGCCTATGGCCGTTCGGCTTCGTCCTATGGCGGTTCCTCTTCCGGCGGCAGCTTCACGCCTTCGCCGATGCCATCGGCCTCGGAAATCGCGAGCCAGACCCGCAAGAAATACCACCACGTCAATTGCGTGATGAGCCGCATTCCCAACAACCCCAATTGCTGAAGGCTGGCATGTGCCCGCCGGTGACCGGAGAACCCGAATGAAATCGCTGATTGTTGCCCTTGCTTCCTGTGCCGCCCTGTCCGCGGCCACTATTGCATCCGCGCAGGATATTCCCGTGCTTGTGGAAGATGCGGCGCAGGCCGGCTGGGCCTATGGCGACAATGGCAATATCTCGACTCCGCAGACCCTCTCGGAAGACAAGCAATGCGGCGCCATGTGGTCCCGGCTGGACCAGGCCTATACGGACGGCATGTTCGATGCCGATCTGGTGGATTCCATGCCCGATCAGATCAAGCCGGCCGCCGCGAGCGCGGAGCTGAATGCCTGGAGCGAGCGCCTTGCAGACGAGATAGACGATCCGATGGCCACGTTCCGGGCCGATGCCGCGGCCAACCATCGTTGGAACACGATGATCGGCAAGGCGGCAGCGGGCGATCCCCAATCGATGTTCATAATGGCCTGGAACTATCGCGGCTGCCTGATCTCCACGGCGGAGTAGGCAAAAGGGGCCGCAGCAAGGCGGCCGGAATGCGCTTGGGAAAGCGGCTGGGCAGGCGATGCGGTCTGCCCAGTTGGTGATTGCGGCAGGCCGTGCTAGCCAATGCAGCAAGCCGTCAAGCGGAGGACTTTCCCTTGAGCAAGCATTTCAGGATTCTCTGCAGCCTTCTGGGCATGGCGTTCCTCATGACGGCGCAGCCGGGCAAGGCGAATGACTTCTGCTCCGCGGTCGGCGGGGAGCTGTTGCAGCAACTCTCCGGCCAATGGCGCGTCTCCCATGGCGTGGGCGCTTTCAGCGCGGCGGGGATGATGATGCCTTACAAGGCGCCGAAGGGCTCCACGATCGACTTCGAACATATGGAAGATATCGGCGTGATTTTCGCGACTGGTGTCGACCAGGTGGGCGAGATGCTGATCGTGCCGGCACCGGCCGATTCCCAGGCGCTGGCCAATGCCGCGGTGGGCGCCGATCAGAACGGCGGAGAATGCGAGTGGGCGCAATTGCCGGTGCTGGTGGGAACGTCGAACTATCCCAACTGGCAGCAGGAAAACATCGATTACGGCCCGACCGCCTGCCAGAGGCTGCAAGGCTATGCCCAGACTTTCGACTTCCTCACTGGCGGTTCGGTCCTGGGGCCCCTGTCGCCATACATCTATAGCGACTGCCCGGCGGCGCCGGGCAATACGCTGCGCGATGCCGGGATGACCATGACGATGGTGGTGCGCTTCGCCAGCGCCAATTCCGCATCGGGTTATCTGTTGTTCGACGGAGAGTCCGACGGGCATGATTTCCTGGCCTATACGCCGATCACTCTGAGCCGGAACTGAAGGGCGCCAAATAGAGGCCTACAGCGCCTGAGCGGCGGCCCAGCCGCTGGCCCAGGCCCATTGGAAGTTATAGCCGCCCAGCCAGCCGGTCACGTCCACCGCTTCCCCGATCACATAGAGGCCGGGCATGCGCCTGGCCTCCATCGTCTTGGATGAAAGCTCTGCCGTGTTCACCCCGCCGATCGTCACTTCGGCCTTGGCGAAGCCTTCGCTGCCATTGGGCAGGAACTGCCACGCTGCCAGGCGTGCCTGTGCATCGCGCAAGTCGGCATCGGGTATGTTGGCCAGAGTGCCCGTCAGGCCGAGTTTCTCATCCAGCGTATCCGCCAGGCGGTCAGGCAGGGCAGCGCGCAGCAAGCCGCGCAGATGGCTGCGCGGGGCGCTCTGCTTGGCCTCCACCAGCCAGCCCTCAGCGGCATCGGGCAGGAAATCGATGCTGACGGGATCGCCTTTGCGCCAATAGGAGGAGATCTGCAGGATCGCCGGACCGGACAGGCCGCGATGAGTGAACAGCGCCGCTTCTCGGAACGATGCCGCGCCGCAGCTGGCGATGACCGGCGCCGCCACGCCCGACAATTCGCGGAACAGCACGTCGTCCCCGCTCAGCGTCAGCGGCACCAGGGCCGGGCGCGGCTCCACCACTTTCAGGCCGAATTGCCGCGCCAGATCATAGGCGAAGCCGGTCGCGCCCATCTTGGGGATCGAAGGCCCGCCGGTGGCGATCACCAGGGCAGTGGACTGCGCCGTCAGGCTTTCGCATTCCACCTTGAAGCTGCCATCCGCATGGCTCACGGCGCGGACGCTTTCGCCGCAATGGAGCGTGACGCCGCCCTTCGCGCATTCGGCCAGCAGCAGGTCGACAATCTGCTGCGCCGAATCGTCGCAGAACAGCTGCCCCAGGGTCTTTTCGTGCCAGGTAATCCCGTGGCTTTCGACCAGCGCCAGGAAATCGGACGGCGTGTAACGGCTGAGCGCCGACTTGGCGAAATGCGGATTGGCGGACAGGAAACGCTCGGGCGCGGTATGGATATTGGTGAAATTGCAGCGTCCGCCGCCTGAAATCAGGATCTTCTTGCCCGGCCGGTCCGCATGATCGAGCAGCAGCACTTTGCGCCCGCGCTGGCCGGCCTGCGCCGCGCACATCAGCCCGGCGGCACCGGCACCCAGCACAATCACGTCGTAAGTCGAAACCATCGGGGGATCGCAATTCCTTTGCCGCCGCCGAATGCGGGGGAGAAGCGGAGTAGGCCGCCCCTGCCCAATTCGGCCAGCCATGTACAGCCGCCATGTCCATCTCCGGCAAGCCGCCGCCGAAATCGGCAAGGCGGTTCAATCGCACCTTGCCTGTGCATGCGATCGCGTTAGACTGCTTAACATGTAAAGAATCTGGGAGGGATATTCATGAGCGAATCGCTGGCCAAGGCGGGATCGATGGAAGCGGCGCTGCAGGCCCTGATCGACCGCAAGACGATCGAGGAAATGTGCATCGACTATTTCTCCGGCGGCATCCGTTCCAAGGGGTTCGAATATTTCTTCGACGAGAATTTCGAACTCGACATCAACGGCATTGTGGTGACCGGCTTTGACGAGGTGCGCGATCTTTACCGGCGCGTGATGGAGGACAAGCCGCGGCTGACCGGCACCTTCCGCATGATCCTGTCCAACTTCCTGATCGAGGTGGAGGGTGACAAGGCCACGGCCCAGTTCCTCTGGACGCAGACGCTCAACGACACGATCAAGGGCCCGCAGCGCTTCATCGAACAGGGCCGCGAGTTTGACCGGTTGGTGAAGCGCGACGGCCAGTGGAAGATCACCAAACGCGTGGTGATCGCCGATTCGGGCCTGCCCGATCTGTTCGACGATACGTGGGAGCCGCGGCTCGATTATCAGCTGCCGCCCGAATAGGGCGCGGCAGAAGGCGCGTCAGGCAGTCGTGCCCGCGCCGTTCACCAGCAGCACGCTGTCATCGCGGGCGAGGGACCACAGGCTGAGCCCGGCCTGCTCTGCGCGCTCCACCGCCATGCTGGTGGGCAGGGATATGGTGGCCAGCTGCACGGCTCCGGCGCGGACCGCCTTCTCCACGATCTCGTAGGAACAGCGCGCGCTCGAGAGGATGAAGCCTTCCGCCGGGTTTTGCCCGGCCGTGGCCAGCGCGCCGATCAGCTTGTCCATCGCATTGTGGCGGCCGACATCTTCGCGCGCAAAGAGGATATCGCCTTCAGGGGAGGCGAATGCTGCGGCATGGGCCGCGCCGGTCGCCTTGCCCAGCGGCTGATGATCGCGCAATTGCGACAGTGCATGGAAGATCGCCCGGGGTTCCAGCAGAGTATGCGCGGCAACCTGGGGCAGGGGCTTTGCCACGGCGTCCAGGTTCTCGATCCCGCATAGCCCGCAGCTGCTTTCCGCCACGCGGGTGCGCACGCGTTCGGTCAATTGCTCGATGCCCAGGCCGGTCAGGTTCGCGCGAACGATCCAGCCCTTTTCCACTTCGGCCACGGCAATATCGGAAAGGTCGGACGGTTTCTTCGCCAGTCCTTCGGTCAGTGCGAAGCCGAGCGCGAAGTCTTCCAGATATTCCGGGCTCGCCATCATCACTGCATAGGCGAGCCCGTTGAATTCCAGGGCCACCGGCACTTCCGGCACCCATTCGCGCTCGATTGTCCTGCTTGTTCCGTCCGCCCAGACCTCGACCGGGTCAGCCGGCATCTGAATTATGCAGCTCACCCGGCTTGTTGAACTGGGTCGCGCGGGTCTGCGGCTCCGGATGATGGCCCTGGTCCAAATGCGCGATCGCCCCCGCCGCGATGGGATCGAGCGTGCTCTGGTAATCGTCGGCGAAGATCGCCGCCTTCATCCGCGGGTCCCAGAACTGGTCGATATGGTTGGCCGTGGCCAGAACCGCCTTGTCGTGGCCGATGGCAACGAAGTTCTTGGCGATCTGGTTGGCCATCCGGCGCAGCGTTTCGATCTGGCTCTTGCTCATTCGGCAGGCTCCATTTCCTCGCCGGCAATGCGGCGTGCCATGGCGGTGAGGTCTGCATATTCCTCCTGCCATTCGCTCGGGCCGTTGGACGGCATGACCTGCACGGCGGTGACCTTGTATTCGGGGCAGTTCGTTGCCCAGTCGGAAAAGTCGGTCGTCACCACGTTGGCCTGCGTCGCGGGGTGGTGGAACGTGGTGTAGACCACGCCCGGAGCCACGCGGTCGGTTACCTTCACACGCAGCGTGGTCTCGCCGGTGCGGCTTGCGAGGCGCGTCCAGTCGCCATCCTTGAGGCCGCGATTTTCGGCATCGGTCGGGTGCATTTCCAGCAGGTCTTCCTCATGCCACAGCACATTTTGCGTGCGGCGCGTTTGCGCGCCGACATTGTACTGGCTGAGGATGCGGCCGGTGGTCAGCAGCAGCGGGAAGCGCGGCCCGGTCTTCTCGTCGGTGGGGACATAGTCCGTCACCACGAACAGGCCCTTGCCGCGAACGAAGCCCTCGATATGCATGACGGGCGAGCCGTCGGGATGCTTCTCGTTGACCGGCCACTGGATGCTGCCGCGTTCCTGCAGCATGTCCCAGGACACGCCGGCAAAGCTGCCGGTCAGGCGGGCGATCTCGTCCAGGATCTCGCTCGGGTGCTGATAGTTCCAATCCGCGCCGAGCGCATTGGCGAGCAACTGCGTGACTTCCCAGTCCTCGTAACCATTGGCCGGATCCATCACCTTGCGCACCGGCTGAATGCGGCGTTCGGCATTGGTGAAGGTGCCGTTCTTTTCGAGGAAGGTCGAACCCGGCAGGAATACATGCGCGTAGTTCGCCGTTTCGTTGAGGAACAGGTCATGCACGATCACGCATTCCATGGCGGACAGGCCGTCTGCCACGTGCTGCGTGTTCGGGTCGGATTGCAGGATGTCCTCGCCCTGGATGTAGATCGCCTTGAACGATCCATCGACGGCGGCATCCAGCATGTTGTTGATGCGCAGGCCAGGCTCCGGATCGAGCGAAACGCCCCAGTCCTTCTCGAACAGATCGCGGGTCGCACTGTCGGAAACGTGGCGATAGCCGGGCAGTTCGTGCGGGAAGCTGCCCATGTCGCATGCGCCCTGCACGTTGTTCTGTCCGCGCAGCGGGTTCACGCCCACGCCGCGGCGGCCGATATTTCCGGTGCACATGGCAAGGTTCGCGATCGCCATCACGGTGGAGGAACCCTGCGAATGCTCGGTCACGCCCAGGCCGTAATAGATCGCGCCATTGCCGCCCGTGGCATAGAGCCGGGCCGCTTCGCGAACCGTCTCGGCGGGAACGCGTGTTACGCTTTCGAGGAACTCGGGGCTGTGCTTCTCGTCGGAAACGAAGCGCGCCCATTCCTCATAGGCGTCGACGTCGCAGCGTTCCTTGATGAACTCTTCGTCGGCGAGGCCTTCGGTGACGATCACATGCGCGATGCTGGTCAGCACGGCGACATTGGTGCCGGGCTGCAGCGGCAGGTGATGTGCGGCCTCTACATGAGGAGACTTCACCAGGTCGATTCTGCGCGGATCGATCACGATCAGCTTCGCACCCTGGCGCAGGCGGCGCTTCATGCGGCTGGCAAAGACCGGGTGGCCGTCGGTCGGGTTGGCGCCGATCACCAGGATGACGTCCGAATCCATGACGGAATCGAAATCCTGCGTGCCGGCGCTGGTGCCGAACGTGGTCTTGAGGCCATAGCCCGTCGGGCTGTGGCAGACGCGGGCGCAGGTATCGGTGTTGTTGGAGCCGAAAACGGCGCGGATCAGCTTCTGCACGAGGAAGGTTTCCTCGTTGGTGCAGCGGCTGGAGGTAATTCCGCCCAGTGCCGTCGGGCCGTGCTTGGCCTTGATATCCTTGATCCTGCCAGAGGCGAATGCCAGCGCCTCTTCCCAGCTGACTTCGCGCCAGGGCTGGTCGATGCTGTCGCGGATCATCGGCGAGGTGATGCGGTCCTGGTGGTTGGCATAGCCCCAGGCGAAGCGGCCTTTCACGCAGCTATGGCCGCGATTGGCCTTGCCGTCCTTCCAGGGGACCATGCGGACCAGCTGTTCGCCGCGCATTTCGGCGCGGAAGGTGCAGCCCACGCCGCAATAGGCGCAAGTGGTAACCACGGAACGTTCCGGCTTGCCGTGTTCCTTCACCGTCTTTTCCATCAGCGCGCTGGTCGGGCAGGCCTGCACGCAGGCGCCGCAGCTCACGCATTCGCTGGAAAGGAAATCGTCGCCCGTCTGGCCTGCGCTGATCTTGGAAGCGAAGCCGCGGCCGTCCACGGTCAGGGCAAAGGTGCCCTGCGTTTCGTCGCAGGCGCGCACGCAGCGTGAGCAGACGATGCATTTGTCGGGGGCGAAATCGAAATAGGGATTCGACGTGTCGACATCCTGCCCCATGTGATTGTCGCCGGCATAGCCGTAACGCACATCGCGCAGGCCGACATTGGCGGCTTCGTCCTGAAGCTCGCAATCGTTGTTGGCGCTGCAGGTCAGGCAGTCCAGCGGGTGATCGGAGATATAAAGCTCCATCACGCCGCGGCGCAGCTTTTCCAGCCGCGGGGTCTGCGTCTTGACCACCATGCCTTCGCCCACCGGGGTGGTGCAGCTGGCAGGCGTGCCGCGCGCGCCTTCGATCTCGACCAGGCACATCCGGCACGAACCGAACTGCTCCAGGCTGTCCGTGGCGCACAGCTTGGGGATTTTGCCGCCGCTTTCCGATGCGGCGCGCATCACGGTGGTGCCGGCCGGCACAGTGACTTCGCGGCCATCGATAGTCAGCGTGACCATCTCTTCGGAGAGGACTTCAGGCGTGCCGAAATCCGCTT
>JAUIFP010000036.1 GCA_030430365.1 Alphaproteobacteria bacterium
AGCATCGCACGGGTGGAAGTCGTGCCTTCATCAAGCACAAGAATTAACGGTTGAATCATGGCAATCGGGCTCCCTGTGCTCCATATGCGGCGCATGGCCCTCCCACCGCAACCCTGGCCGACAGGCAAGATTGAAATATTGGAACCGCTTGTCCGGCGGGTGCTTGCGCCCAACGCGTCGCCCTTCACCTTTACCGGCACGCAAACCTATCTCGTGGGCGCGGGGCAAGAGATCGCCGTGATCGATCCCGGCCCCGACGATCCCGAACATCTCGCCGCCATCGAGGCTGCGATCGGCGATGCCTCGGTCTCCGCGATCTGCTGCACCCACACCCATCGCGACCATTCCCCGGGGGCAGCCCCGCTTGCGAAACGAACAGGGGCGCAGATTGCCGGTTGCGCGCCGCTGGTGATCGAAAGCGACGAACCCCGAGTGGATGCCCCTTTCGACAGGGAATATGCCCCTGACAGGGTCTTGCGAAACGGTGAGAGCCTGACCGGGCCCGACTGGACGCTGACCGCGATCGCAACGCCAGGGCACACATCCAACCATCTGTGTTTCGCGCTGGAAGAAACCGGCGCTCTGTTCACCGGCGATCACGTGATGGGCTGGTCCACCAGTGTCGTCGTGCCGCCAGACGGCAACATGGCCGATTACATGGCCTCGCTCAGCCTGCTGCACGAACGATCCGACCGCATATATTACCCGGCCCACGGCCCGGCAGTTGAAAAACCGCAGCAATTGGTGCGCGGGATGATCGGGCACAGGAAACAACGCGAACGCCAGATCGTTAGACTGCTGAATGAGGAACCGCACGAGGTCATGCAACTGGTGCCGCGCATGTATGCCGGCGTGAACAAAAAACTCTGGCCTGCCGCGGGGCAATCCGTCACGGCGCACCTGATCGAGCTGCAGCGCCAGGGACGCGTGGTGCGTGATGGTGAATTTTGGGTTATTAGCGAATAGGTTACGCCTGCCCGCTATGGCATGCACTTGAATTGAAGGTACGAAAAAAGCGAATAATTCGGCGATGGTCTATTCGATCCTGACTTCCCAGAAATATTTCGGCGACCGCTGGGTGGGGCATGCCGGGCTCAACCGCCTGGGCCTGCACCGTGCCCGCGTGAAAACGGCCATGGCGCTGGGTACCTTCCGCCGCTGGCAGCGCCCCGGCACACTTACCAAGGCCGAGTGCGAACTGCGCGACAATGGCGTCGCCATCGTTTCCGATTTTCTGCCCGAGCAGGATTTTCTGCGTCTTTACAGGGAAGTAGCGGAAGCCGCCGCAATTGCGCGCGATGCAACCCCCTATCCCGAGCCAACCGAACGGGGCTTCGGCAAAGAACGCCACCACGATTGGGGCTTCGACCGCTTCGATGGCAGTACGCTCAACCGGTTCATCGATCCCGGCCCGCTGGCCCGGCAATTCGCCCTCCATCCAGCGCTGCGCGGGCTGACTCGCGTCGCGACCGGCCGCTCTTTCGATCCCAGGCGGGGCTCGATCTATGAATCGGTGAGCCATGAAGATCGCGGCAATCCCGACATTCAGCGCGATTTTCACCGCGACACCTTCTTCAACGCGGTCAAATTCTGGTATTTTCTCGAGCCGGTGCGCGATGAGGACGGCCCGTTCGTCTATGTGCCGACCAGTCACAAGCTCACCCCCGCACGCCTTGCATGGGAAGATGCGCGCGCAGCGGCGGCCGTTGAAGCGAGCTGCGCGGGCGATACCGGCGGGATGGGCGGTGCCTTCCGTATCTCCCGCAGCGAATTTTCGCAGCTGGGCCTGCCCGATCCGGCATCTTACGCGGTCCCGGCCAATACGCTGGTGATCGCCAATGTGTTCGGCTTCCACCGGCGCGGCGATGGGGAGCCTGGAACGCAGCGCCTGGCGCTATACGGCAACCACCGGCCATACCCTTTCCGGCTCCTGGGCTCCTGAATTTCTCCGCCCACTGCGGCGATGGGGGATGAAATTGCGCGCTGGAGCGCTATATCCGGTGCAGGAAGCAAAGAGGAAGCCGGGATACCATGAGCGCCGAGACCACAATCCCTGCAGGTGCCGACCTGCTGGAAGAAATCGAACGCCTGCGCAAAGAGCGCAACGCGGTGATCCTGGCGCATTACTATCAGAAGCCGGAATTGCAGGACCTCGCCGATTTCGTAGGCGACAGTCTGGAACTTTCGCGCAAGGCAGCGGAAACCGATGCCGAAGTGATCGCCTTTTGCGGCGTCAAGTTCATGGCCGACACGGCGAAAATCCTGAGCCCCGAAAAGATCGTGGTTCTGCCCGATCTGGATGCCGGATGCAGCCTGGAAGATTCGTGCCCGCCGGAAAAATTCAAGGCTTTCCGCGAGGCGCATCCCGATCATATCGCGCTGACCTACATCAACTGTTCGACCGAGGTGAAAGCGCTGAGCGACATCATCGTCACCTCATCCAGCGCAGAGACGATCCTGCAGCAGATCCCGAAGGATCAGCCGATCATCTTCGGGCCGGACAGGCATCTGGGCGGATATCTATCCCGCAAGTTCAACCGCGAAATGCTGCTTTGGCCCGGAGTGTGCATCGTGCACGAGGCTTTCAGCGAGACCGAATTGCTCAAGCTGAAGGCGCAGCATCCCGATGCGCCGATTGCCGCCCATCCCGAATGCCCGCCCACGATCCTGGATCATGCCGACCATGTCGGCTCGACCAGTTCGATCCTGAATTTCGCCAAGAGCTTCCCGGGCGACACGCTGATCGTGGCCACCGAACCGCATATCATCCACCAGATGGAAAAGGCGCTGCCGGATAAGACCTTTATCGGCGCGCCGGGAGCGGACGGAAACTGCAACTGCAACATCTGCCCCTACATGGCGCTCAACACCATGGAAAAGCTCTATGCGTGCCTGCGCGACCTGGAGCCGCGGATCGAGATTGAGGAAGGCCTGCGCCTGAAAGCCAAGGCCAGTCTCGACCGGATGCTGGAAATGGCAGGCAGCACGGTCGGCAAGGGCGATCTGGGCAACCGCTCCTAATCTGCAGCAGGTTCGGCCGTAGGCGGCGCTGAGGGTTCGCCCTCGGCAGGCGCTTCGCCCTCGGCTGCATTCGTCCCTGCTTCGCCGGAATCTTCTTCGCTTGCTTGCGCCTCTTCTTCAGAGCCGGTCCCGCTTCCGGGCTGGCTCTGCAAGAGCGGCGGCTGCGATGTCACCGTATCCAGCGGCAGCATCGCATCGCTGATCGAGCCTTCCAGAACCTCGCCCGAGGCCGTCCGGTCGTCGTTTTGAGCGCTTTCTTCTCCGCAAGCAGAAAGCGACGCGCCAAGCAGCATCGCAGCTGCAACCCCTGCCGGAAATTGCCAGTTCATCACTCTTTTCATTCTGCCTCGATCGTCGCGAATGCGCTCAGGAAGTCCCCGGCGCGGCGCTGCAATGCCTCATCCCATGCCTCTTGCGCAACAGGCACACCCAGGCGCGCCATGCTCGTCACGCCATAATCGGCAATCCCGCAAGGCACGATCCCGCCGAAATGGGACAGGTCCGGATCGAGATTGACGGCCATGCCATGCATGGTGACCCAACGCCGGATACGCACACCGATGGCGCCGATCTTGGCCTCCTGCCCGTCAATATCGCGCGTCCAGATGCCGATCCTGTCCGGCACGGCCCAGGCCTCCACACCGAAATCGCCGAGCGTCGCGATCGTCCAGCTTTCCAGCGCGTGGACAAAGGCGCGCACATCGCGCCCACGTCGGCGAAGATCGAGCAGGACATAGGCGACGCGCTGGCCCGGCCCGTGATAGGTGTAGCGCCCGCCCCGCCCCGTCTGGATTACATCGAAGCGCGGATCGATCAGCTCGGCTGCCGGTGCGCTGGTGCCAGCCGTATAGACCGGCGGATGCTCCAGGAGCCAGATCAGCTCCTCCGCATCGCTGGCAGCGATCGCGTCATTGCGCGCTTCCTGCTGGGCAAGAGCGTCCATATAGGGCACTGGCGATCGCTCGATCCGCCATTCGATCCTGCCGGGAGCGTTTTGCGACATGGACGATTGCGTGGCCCGGTTGGGCCGGTTTATCAAGTGTGGAAGCATTGAGGGGAGAGCATAAGGTGAAGTTCGACATGGGCCGGGCCTGGCGCGATGCAGTGGCGATGATCAACGCCAATCGCGAAGTGATGCTCGTCATTTCCGGCGTATTCTTCTTCCTGCCCAGCCTGGCTGCCGTTCTGCTGATACCCGAAATGCCCGCGCCGACGAGCGACAATCCCGAAGAGGTCGAACGGCTTCTGCTGGAATTCTATTCCGCCAACATGCCCTATATCATCGTCATGGGTCTGATTCAGGCAGTGGGCCTGCTCGCTCTGCTTGCCCTGCTGCGCGACGACCGGCGGCCGACAGTCGGCGATGCGCTGAAGATCGGCGTGACGGGCGTCCTCCCCTATATCGGTACGCAGCTGATCGTGGCCTTCGCCTTCGCAGTGGCGCTTCTGCTGCTGGTTGCGCTTCCCGCAGCAGCCGGGATTGCCGCGCTTACCGTGATCTTCGTGACAATTGCAGCGGTCGCATTCTTCTACGTCATGACCCGCCTGTCGCTGACATTGCCGGTGATCGCGATCGAGAAGGTCTTCAATCCCCTGCACATCATCCGGCGCGCCTGGAGCCTGACCAAGGGCCACGCGCTGCAGCTGTTCCTGTTTTTCATGCTGCTGCTGGTCGCATTCGTGGTGATCTCCATCGTCGCCGGCCTGATCACCGGGATACCGGCCGCGCTTCTGGGCGACGGAACGAGCGCCCAGATGATCAGCGGAGTGGTCTCCGGCCTGGTCAGCGCATTGGGGACGATGCTGTTTGCAGCCATTCTGGCAGCCGTGCACCGTCAGCTCGCCGGCCCTTCGACCGGCAATCTCAGCCAGACTTTCGAGTAAACCCCGCGAAGCGGCGTATCAGGCGCCGGTGTTGTCTTCGGGCTCTTTCCAGCCCCAGCAAAGCTTGCAAGGCAGGATATTGAGCGGTTCGAAGCCTTCTTCGATACGTTCGAAGTGGCGCGCCGTATAATTGCGGGCGACATTGCTGAACTGATAGGTCAGGAAAGCACCGCCCGGGCGCACCACATCGTAAGTCGCCTCTGCAATGCGCGGCGCCACGCCGTCGGGCAAAGTCGAAAACGGGAGGCCGGAAAGCACATAGTCGGCATGATCGTGCCCATGCGCCTTGATGATTTCCTGCACGTCCTCCGCCGAACCGAGCACCGCGACGAAGCGGCTGTCCGTAATGGTCCGATTGAGATAGTCGATGAATGCACGGTTGGTGTCGATCACCAGCATCGTGCCGTCACGCGGCAAACGATCCAGCACCGGCTTGCAGAAAGTGCCCACGCCGGGCCCATATTCGACGAACAGCTTGCACTCTTCCCACTTGACCGGGGCGAGCATTTTGCGAATCGTGAAGCCGGAAGACGGGATGACCGAACCGACCATCACCGGATGCTGCACGAATTCTTCGAAAAATACGCCCCATGGTCCGAGGAAACGGCGCAGCTTTCGTTTCAGGGTGTCGCGCTTGCGTTCCTGAGAAAGCTCATGTCCAGCCATTACGGCACTCATCCCCTTGCCACGCCCCCGGGCATGGGGACCACATATCTGATTGCAGGCGTTCGCAAATTAGCCCGGTCATTGCAAGTGCAGTGGCCATATAGTCCATAGTGTGACCGGTATCGTTGCATGCGGCGCAAGACGGTCGTAGCGGAGATATCATGCGCACGCCCAAACCTCTGAGCACCCGGATACCGCCTGCGCGCATGGCGCTGCTGTTCGGCGTGATGCTGGTGACGGCGGCGGGCAACACGGCGATGCAATCGGTGATGCCTGCCATCGGCACGGCGCTGAACGTGGAGGATTTCTACATCAGCCTGGCATTCAGCTGGTCCGCGCTGCTGTGGATGCTGACGGCGCCGATCTGGGCAAGGCGTTCCGACCAGCGCGGCCGCAAGGCGATGATGGCGCAGGGGCTGATCGGTTTCAGCATATCCTTTTCTCTGTGCGGGGCGATCCTGTGGTTCGGCCTGGTCGGCGCACTGGGCGCAACCGCCACATTGCTGCTCTTCGCTGCGTCCCGCGCGATTTACGGTATGTTCGGCAGCGCGGCCCCGCCAGCGGTCCAGGCCTATGTCGCCAGCCGCACTGCGCCGGAAGATCGCACGCAGGCGATGTCGGTGGTTGCCTCCAGCTTCGGGCTGGGCACGGTCATCGGACCCGCTCTCGCGCCCTTGCTGATATTCCCGGTAGTGGGGCTGACCGGGCCCTTCGTGGCCTTCACCGTCATTGCGGTCTGTATGCTCATCGCGCTGCGCCTGTTCCTGCCGAACGACAATCCCACCTACCCCGCGCGCGGCAGCGTTGTGTCCGCGCCCTACAGCGCCGGTGCCGATTCCCGCATCGGCGAGGAAGAGATCGAAGAAGAATTTCCCGGCGGCGAAGGCATGGCTTACCGGTCGGAGCAGCCAGCCACACGCCCGCGCCTACGCTGGGGCGACAAGCGACTGCGTTACTGGCTGATCGCCGGCCTGCTGGGCGGCCACGCCCAGGCCGCCTTGATGGGGATATCGGGCTTCCTCGTGCTCGACAGGCTGCATCTGCGTTCCGATCCAGAGGCTGGGACCGGCCCGATCGGCATCGTGATGATGGCAGGCGCGTCTGCGACTCTGCTGGCCCAATGGGGCCTGATCCCGTTCCTCAAGCTCGGCCCCCGTGCATCGGTACTGTGGGGCATGGTCTGCGCGCTGGCCGGAACAGCGCTGTGGAGCGTGGCGCACGATCTGCATACGATCGCACTGGGATTTGCGCTCGCCTCGCTCGGCTTCGGCCTGTTCCGCCCGGGCTTCACCGCAGGTGCATCCCTTGCCGTCAACCGCGCCGAGCAAGGGCAGGTCTCCGGGATGGTAGCCTCAGTGGCCGGTGCATCCTTCGTCGCGGCCCCGGCCATCGGCGTGTGGCTCTACAACACGCATCCGGGCATCGGCTTCGGCGCAATCGCGGGGCTGTCCGCCGCCGTGCTGCTGCTGGGCTGGGGCAAGCTCGCCAGCGACGAAGCGCTGCGCGAGGCGAACCGGTAAAGACGGAAAATAGAACCGCCCGCTAGAGGATTTCCTGGATTTTCTCCGGGGGGCGGCAGAGGCGCACGCCCTTTTCCGTTTCCACCAGCGGCCGCTCGATCAGCTTCGGCTCTTCGGCCATGGCGGCAACCACCGTGGCATCGTCGGCCTCGGTCAGACCGCGCTCCTTCGCATCGGTGCCCGACAGGCGCAGCCCCTCGCTCGCGCTCATTCCGGCATCGCGGTAAAGCTGGGCAAGCTTTTCCGCGCTGGGCGGATTCTTGAGATACTGCACCACTTCCAGATCGATACCCGGCTGTGCCTGCAAGGTTTCCAGCGCCATGCGCGACTTGCTGCAATTGGGATTGTGCCAGATCGTGGCCTTCATCTCTCCATTCCTTTCGCGAGTTTCGGCCGCAGCCTCCTAGCGGGCGGGAAAATCTTCGAAAAGCCCACAAATCCCTTGATAGTGATAATTGATCTCAATAAAGGGCTGGCCGCAAATTGTTCGCAATAAGAATAACGAATGAGGGTCAATTGCTGAGGTCGAAAAGTTTCCGGGCGCTCCTGCTCTGTGCAGGCGCGTTGGCTCCAGCCAGTGTTCTTCACGCGCAAGATGGGCGCACCTATCTGCCGGGCGACATCGTCGTGACCGGGGAGGCGCCTGGCTATGTCCTTGAAGACGGCTCCAGCGGCACGAAGACGCCGACACCGCTGGTCGACGTGCCGCAGGCCATATCCGTGATCACGCGCGACCAGCTGGACGATCAGGGGCAGACCAGGCTCAACGATGCGCTGCGCTTCGTCCCGGGCGTCAGCATAGAAAGCGGCGAAGGCAACCGCGACGCGGTGTTCATTCGCGGCCAGGAATCGACTGCCGATTTCTACATCGATGGGCTGCGCGACGACGCGCAATATTATCGCTCGCTCTACAATGTCGAACGGGTCGAGGTGCTCAAGGGCGCCAATGCGCTGATCTTCGGGCGCGGTGGTGGCGGCGGCGCGATCAACCGCATCGCCAAGCGGGCCGACCTGATGGGCGGCTTCACCACACTGGCTGCAGGCATCGATACCGAAGGCGCATGGAATGCCTCGGCGGATATCAACCAGCCGCTGACTCCCGATATCGCCGGGCGGCTCAATGCGACCTATGAGACCTTCGACAGCCACAGGCAGTTTTACGATGGCCGCTTCATCGGCATCAGTCCCACGCTGAGCGCCGAGCTGGGCCCGGATACCAGCCTGGCACTGCATTACACCTATGACGACGACGATCGTCTGGCCGATCGCGGCATCCCCTCCTTCGGCGGCATGCCGATAGAAGGCTATGACGAAACGCTGTTCGGCGATCCGGACTACAACCGCTCGCAGGTTCAGGCGCATATTCTGCGCAGCCGGATCGATCACCGGCTGTCCGAAGGCGTCAGCTTCAATGCGACGGCGCAATTCGCCGATTACGACAAGTTCTACGCCAATATCGTTCCATCGGGCACCGACGGAACCCAGGCCACGCTGGTCGGCTATCAGAATACAAACAACCGGCAGAATTTCATCGGTCAGGCGAACTTCGTTGCGCAGTTCAGCACGGGAAGCATCGGCCACACGCTGCTCGCCGGTGTCGAGGCGATCAGCCAGCAATCGGATTCGTCACGGGACCGCGCGCTGTTCGGCGGCCAAACGAGCGTTTCGGTATTGCTGGCCGAAACCATCACCGTTCCCGCCTTCACGCTGGAGCCCCAGCGGGCCAGCGAATCCGATCTGACGACGACATCCGTCTACATCCAGGATCAGGTCGAGATCGGCGACTTCCTGCAGCTCATCGCCGGGGTCCGCTATGAAAGCTTCGACCTCGAAACCTCGGACTTCGTCGCCGCATTCGATGCCCAGCGCAAGGATACGAAATGGAGCCCGCGCTTTGGCGTGATCCTGAAGCCCATTGAAGCGGTTTCCATCTATGGCAGCTACTCGCAAAGCTTCCTGCCGCAATCGGGCGATCAATTCTCCGTCCTCAACGCAACCAGCGTATCGCTGGAGCCGGAGGAGTTCGAAAATTTCGAGATCGGCGCAAAATGGGCAATCCAGCCCGAACTGCTTCTGACGGCCGCGCTCTTCCGGCTCGAACGCTCGAACAGCACCGCGCCCGATCCGGGCAATCCGGGCTTCGTGATCCAGACGGGCGAGACGCAGGTAGAAGGCTTCGAACTGAGCCTGGCGGGGGATATCCTCTCCAACCTCCACGTCAATCTGGGCTATACCTATCTCGATGGCGAAGTGACGTCGGAGACGAGTTCTGCCCTGCCCGGCACGCGGCTAGAGCAGCTGCCCGAACACCAGATCGGCGCATGGGCCCGCTATGACATCTCACGCCGCCTCGGCCTGGGTGCGGGCATCGTCCACCAGTCGGAGCAATTCGCATCGCTCAGCAATGCAGTGGTGCTGCCTGCCTATACCCGAGTGGACGCGGCCGTGTTCTTCGACGTGACGCAGCAGCTGGCGCTGCAGCTCATTGTGGAGAACCTGTTCGACACGGCCTATTATGCCAGTGCGCACGGCGACAACAACATCCAGCCCGGCGAGCCGATCAGCGCCACTCTCGGCGCGAAGCTGCGTTTCTAGTCGCTGTTGCCGGTTCCGATCGCGGGGACGGCCTGCGCGGCATCCTCCGCGCTGATCCCCGGCGCGGGTATGGCGCTGATCGTTTCCTGCCGCAGGGTGACGCGCCCGGCAAGCTGCACCGCGCGCACCAGCCGCGGATAGACGCCGCAGCGGCACAAATTGGGGATCGCCTCCTCGATTTCCTCCTGAGAGGGTGAAGGGTTCCGGGCGATCAGCGCGGCAGCGGCAATTGCAATGCCGGGGGTGCAGAAACCGCACTGGATCGCCTGTTCGGCCACCAGCGCCTGCTGCACCGGGTTGGAGCGGTCACGCGAGAGCCCTTCGATCGTGGTGACATAGCGGCCTTCCGCCTCGGCAATGGTGATCAGGCAGCTTCTCAGCGCCTCGCCGTCCACCATCACCATGCAGGCGCCGCAATCGCCCACGCCGCAGCCATATTTCGTGCCGGTGAGATTGGCCGCGTCGCGCAGCGCCCAGAGCAGCGGCGTCTGCGGATCCATCTCGAATTCGACCGGCCGGCCATTCACAGTCATCCTAGACAGGGCAATTCTCCATGCTCAAGGCCATGCTGGCTTCCTGCAATATCACGCACGCCAGCCAGTATCGATTGTATCCAGCTTGCGCACCCAGGCGGCGAAATCCGCTTCTCCGAAACCGGCAATTGCCACTTCGTCCCGGTCACGCTGGTGCACCGCGATCACTTCTTCGGGCACGGTGATGGGTGTGCCCGCGCCATTGGCCATGATCTGCACCTCGCAGGCGCGCTGCAGCATGTAATACATAAAGAACATTTCCGGCAGCGTCTTGCCCAGCACCACCGGGCCATGATTGCGCAGCATCAGGATCTGGCGCCCATTGCCCAGATTCCTCAGCAGCCGCTCGCCCTCATCCGGCCGCACGGTGATGCCTTCGAAATCGTGATAGCCGATCATCCCCTGGAAGAAACAGGAATAGAAATTGGTCGGCGTCAGCCCTTCCTGGGTGCAGCACACCGCCATCGTTTCGGGCGTATGCGTGTGCACGATGGCATGTGCCCAGGGCAGGTTGTTGTGGAAGCAGCCATGCTGCGTGAAGCCCGCCTTGTTGACCGGATAGGGGCTGCCGTCCAGCTTGTTGCCCTCCCCATCGATCTTCACCAAATTGGATGCCGTCACTTCCGACCACAGCAACCCATAGGGATTGATCAGGAACGCATTATCGTCAGCCGGCACGCGCAAGGTGATGTGGTTGTAGATCGATTCCGACCAGCCGAGCATGTCGAAGATGCGGTAACAGGCGGCCAGATCCAGCCGCGCCTGCCATTCCGCTTCGCTGCACTCTGCTTTGCGCTCGATCCGGGTAGCCATTGCCTGCCTCCAAAACTTGCCTGCAGCCTATCGCACGGCGTCATGTAGGGTCACAAGAGCGCGCAAGGCTGCGCTCGCAGATTGACAATGCCCTGGTAATTAGCAAGCCATGTTCTACCGCATTCGGGGAATCATGCCGGCAATGAAGCCGGCAGCCCGTTTTTCGGCAGGAGAGCAATGCCATGACGCAAACCTTGGGTTACGGCCAACCAATGGGCGGAATCGCGCAGACCGCCTTCGTGGTCGAAGACCTGCAAGCGTCGATCGCCCGCTTCGTTGCGGATACCGCTGCCGGCCCGTTCTTCGTGCTCGATCACTTTCTGACGCCCGGGCAGACCTATCGCGGCGAGGAATCGCGCGCCGACATCACGCTGGCGATGGGATTTGCCGGGCACATGCTGATCGAACTGATCCAGCCGCTGGACGGCAATCCGTCCGTCTACCGCGAAACCATCGAGCTGCGCGGATACGGCTTCCACCATTTCGGCATTGCCTGCGAAGACGTGGACGCGGCTTCGCGCGATTATCAGTCCCGCGGCTATGAAGAGGCGTTCCGCGCCGCCGTGCCGACCGGCGGCGAAGTGGTCTATCTCGACAATGGCGCGGGCGCCCAGTGGGGCTTTCTGGAGCTGCTGCCCGTGACGCCTGGGATGGACGAAACCTTCACGCGCTTCTGGAAAGCTTCGCAAGGCTGGGACGGCAGCGACCCGCTCCGTTCCTTCATCTAACCACCGAACAACAAGCAAAACGCGCCCGGCAAAGGCGCGGCAGGGAGAGAACACAATGCAGCCAGCCGGCATGTTGCCCCAGGGGAACTGGACGAAGAATTCCAGCAAATACCAGTTCCTGCTGGTTTTCCTGCTGAGCCTGAATTTCGGGATCGTGTTCTTCGACCGGCAGGCGCTGAACGTGCTGATGCCTTTCGTGCAGCCGGAACTCGGCCTGTCCGGTGCGCAGATCGGCCTGCTTGCGGCCGGCCTTTCCTTCAGCTGGGCGATCGCCGCCTTCTTCGTCGGGCGCCTGTCCGACACGCTGGGCAAGCGCAAAGTCCTGCTGATCATCGCCACGATCGCCTTTTCGCTTTGCTCCTTCCTCTCCGGGCTTGCGCCCAGCTTCCTGTTCCTGTTCGGCGCGCGCCTGCTGATGGGCGCTGCCGAGGGCGGCGTGATGCCGATCAGCCACGCGATGGTGGCAAGCGAAGTCAATCCGGAGCGCCGCGGCCTGGCGCAGGGCGTGGCGCAAAACCTGGGCTCGAACCTTCTCGGCAGCTTCGCCGCGCCGGTGGTATTGGTTTGGTTCGTCGTGGAAATGCAGTTCAGCTGGCGCGAGGCATTTTACCTTGCCGCGCTGCCCGGCCTCCTCTCGGCCGCGCTGATCTGGTTCCTGCTCGAAGAGCCAAGGCCCGTTGCCCGCGACGAACAGTCTTCCGCCGACGCTTCGCAAGCGCCGAGCAACTATTTCGCCCAGGTCGTCAGCGCCATGAAGGTCCGCAATATGTGGATCAGCGTGGTGGTGGGCGTCCTGATGGTGGCCCATTTCGTGATTACCTGGGCCTTCATGCCGATCTTCCTGGTGCAGGGCAAAGGCCTGGACGGGACTTCGATGAGCTACCTTATGGGCTCGCTCGGCATCGCAGCGGCGATTTACTCGATGGCGGTGTCCGGGCTTTCCGACAGGATCGGGCGCAAGCCCGTGATGGTCTTTCTGCCGTTCCTCTCGCTGATCGGCCCGCTTGGCGTATTGCTGCTCGATCCGGCGAATTTCGAAAGCTTCGCCATCGGAAATATGAGCGGTTATGCCGTCGTGCTAGTGCCGATCTTCTTCCTCGGCTGGATGGTCAACGGCACGTTCCCGATCTTCATGGCCACGATCCCTTCCGAAACATTCAAACCGGTCCACCACGCCACCGTGCTGGGCCTTGCCATGGGCTTCTGCGAAGTGCTGGGCGGTGTCGCCGGCCCGCCGATCGCGGGGCTGCTGAATGACAGGTTCGGGATGGAGAGCTTCCTCTATGCGCTGATGGTGCTGGCGGCGATCAGCGGGATCGTTTCCATGGGCCTGCATGAAACCGCGCCTGCCGCGCTTCGCCGCCGCGGCAAGACCTACGAACCTGTATGATTGAGTCCACCTGTCCGTGATCGAGCCCACCGCGCGGCGCAGCGGCCGCTACCAGTTCTGGCTGGTCCTGCTGCTGAGCCTGAATTTCGGCATCCTGTTTTTCGACCGGCAGGCGGTGAACTTCATGATGCCTTCGATCCAGCCGGATCTTGGGCTCAGCAACACGCAGATCGGGATGCTCTCTTCCGGGCTCTCGCTCACCTGGGCGATGGCGGGCCTGGCCATCGGCCCGCTGTCCGACCGGCTGGGATCGCGCAAGCCGCTGCTGCTGATCTGCACGGTGATGTTCTGCGCCTGCTCTTTCCTTTCTGGGCTGGCCGGGGGCTTCCTGGCGCTGCTCGCCGCGCGGCTTCTGATGGGCGTGGCCGAAGGCGGCGTGATGCCGATCAGCCATGCGATGATCGTGGCGGAAGTGAATCCCAAGCATCGCGGCACCGCGATGGGCGTGGGCCAGAGCTTCTTTTCCAGCATCCTGGGCTCCACCGTCGCACCGCTGGTGCTGATCCCGCTGGCGGCCTGGGTAGGCTGGCGCATGGGCTTTTACATCGCCGCCATCCCCGGGCTGATCACTGCGGCATTGATCTGGCTGACCTTGCGCGAAGCGCCCACCGCCCTGGTCGAGCAAGGCCATCTGGAAGAAGGCGAAACCGCGATCCGCAAGCCGACATTGATGGAGGCGCTTTCCAACCGCAATGTGCTGCTGTGCACGGTGCTTTCCGTGCTGCTGGTTTCCTACCTCGTCGTGTGCTGGACTTTCATGCCGCTCTATCTGGTCAGGGGGGCAAGCTACAGCGGGCCGGTAATGGCCGGGGTGATGGCCGTGCTGGGTATCTCTGCGGCGGTCAGCGGGTTTCTGGTGCCTGCGATTTCGGACCGCTGGGGGCGCAAGCCCACCTTCCTGGTCACTTGCCTGATCGGCGCGATCCTGCCCCTGGCGGCGCTTTACTGGCAGGGATCGGCCTGGGTGATGGGGCTGCTGTTCTTCACCGGCTGGTTCGTCAGCGGCACCTTCCCGCTCTTCATGGCGACGGTGCCGGCCGAAAGCGTCGATCCGCGGCTCACGGCCACGCTGGCGGGGTTCGTGGGCGGCATCGGGGAAGTGCTGGGCGGCGTGCTCAGCCCGTCCCTTGCTGGCTGGCTAGCCGATCTCCACGGCCTTTCGGCCACGATCTGGCTGCTGCTGGCGCTGACTTTGGGCGCCTTCGTGTTTTCGATGTTCTTGACCGAGTCCGCGCCTGCCGTCCGGGCGCGGCGCGCCGCCGCACAGATGACGTGACAAAGCCCGCCAATAGAGTAGACTTTGTCCGAAATTCGCGAATCCGGAAAAGTGCCGGGCCGCAAGCAACCAGGAGAGTGCCATTGGCAACGCAGATGAAAGCCCCGCCGTCCACGAAGAAAGAGATCGTGGATGTCCCCTTCAACTATCGCTCCATGGTGGAGAAATATTCCCCCGGCGGCCGCTATATCGACGCGCAGACCGACGATGACAGCCCCTGGGTGCCCTTCGGCGACAATGCCGCGATCAAGCACATGGCGTTCGACGTGCGCCGCAATCTGTTTTCCAACATTCTGTGGGTGAAGGGCCCCGGCGTTGTCGGCACCCATCTCCACCGCGGCACGATCACCATGGTCTGCCTGGAAGGCAGCGTGCGTTACCTCGAATATGACTGGGTGGCGTCGCCCGGCGGCCTGATCCTGGAAGTTCCGGGCGAAGCGCATACGCTGGTGACCGAGCATCCCGAAGGCTGCAAGCTGTTCGGCTGGATGGAAGGCCCGATCGAGTTTTACGACGAGAATGCCAATTTCATCGAGACGGTCGATGTGTGGTGGATGATGAACCACTACGAGGAATATTGCCGCGAGCAGGGCATCCCGATCAACGAAAAGCTCTACGTCTGAGGGACTGCACATGAAGACGCTCGACCAGTTCGACGTGTCGGGCCGCTCTGCGCTCGTCACCGGTGCAGCCTCGGGTATCGGCCTCGCCTATGCGGAATGCATGGCCGAGGCCGGAGCCGTCGTGACCCTGACCGATATCGACGCCGACGGCGCCGAGCGGGAAGCCGCGAGGCTGGTGAAGGAAGGCTACGAAGCGCGCTGGGCGGTCTGCGACGTGGCGGACCTGGATCAGGTGGCCGAAGCGGTGGACGGGCATGTCCATGCCTATGGCGGGCTGGACATCTGCTTCGCCAATGCCGGGCTGGATGTCGGCAACGGCTTCTGGACCCCGGACGGCAAGCGCAACCCCGATGGCCAGCTGGACGTCTACGAGCCGGAGCGGTGGTACAAGTCCATCGGCATCAACCTGACCGGCGTGTTCCACACCGTGCGCGAAGCGGCGCGGGCGATGAAGCAGAATGAAGAAGGGAAAACCGGCCGGCGTGGCGGGAGCATCGTGATCACCAGCTCCAACGCGGCGGAAGTGAACGAGGCGATCGTGGGCGTGCCCTATATGGCCGCCAAGGCGGGCGTGAAGCATTTCATGCGCCATGCCGCCTTCGAACTGGCCGCATACGGCATTCGCGTGAACGCGATCGCGCCGGGGCCCTTCGTCACCAATATCGGCGATGGCTGGGTGAAGAAGAACCCGCAGGCCAAGAAGGCGTGGGACGAATTGTGCCCGCTGGGCCGGATGGCGGAAACATACCAGATCAAGCCGCTGGCCCTGCTGCTGGCTTCCGATGCCGGAAGCTACATGACCGGCAGCCATGTGATGATCGACGGCGGCATGCAATTGGGGCCGATCAAGCCGCTGAACGACTGACGGAGAGAGGCCGATGGGAAGGCCAATGGGAAAGATCGCCGCAATCGTGCTGGCCGCACTTGCGGCCATGGCTGCGCCCGCCGCTGGCGCGCAGGATGAGTCGCCGCCGCTAACGGTGGAAGTGCTACGCACCAGCGCCGGATCGCTGCATTCCAACGCCGCGCTGATCATGGGCGAGCGGGATGCCGTTCTGGTCGATCCGCCCTTCACCAAGGCGGACGCGCACCGCGTGGCGGCGATGGTGCTGGATAGCGGCAAGCACCTGACGCATGTCTTCGTCACCCACGATCATCCCGACCATTTCTTCTCCATGGACGTATTGGCGGAAGCCTTCCCCGATGCGCAGATCGTGGCCCATCCGGACGTGGTGGCGGCCATCTGGCGGTCCCTGCCCTTCAAGGTCCGCCGCTGGAGCCCGATGCTCGGCCCCAACGGGCCCGCCTATCCTTCGGCGCCGGACGCGCTGGAAAGCGACACGATCCTGCTGGAGGGCCGCGAGCTGAAAGTCCTGGGGCCAATGTGGGGCGATCACGAAATATCGACCGCGCTTTGGGCACCCGGGATCAAGGCGCTGTTTCCCGGGGATCTGGTCTATAACGGCATGTATCTGTGGTTCGGCGAGCATGAGCCGACCGAGATTGCCGCATGGGGGGAATCGCTGGATCAGCTGGCCGCGCTGGAACCCGAAATCGTGGTTGCGGGCCATGCCCGGCCCGGCCTGCCCAATGATGCAAGCGGGCTGGACTTTTCGCGCCGCTATATCGCCGCATGGCCGGACTTGGTGGCGCAGGCGCGCGACAGCGACCATCTGCAGCAATTGGTGGCAGAGGCGTTCCCCGATGCGATCGACGTACTGGACGGATTTCTGCTGGTGAATTCCACCGAGGTCGCAATGGGCGAACAGGAACCGTGGGAGGAATGATGCTTGCCCGCGCGTCTGAACTGCCGCGATCCGATATCGACCTTCACAGCGATGCAGTTCTGCGCGATCCCTATCCGGCCTATCGTGCCCTGCGCGATCTGGGCAGCGCGGTACGGCTCGCCAAAACCGACGCGGTTTTCGTCGGCCGCTTTGCCGATGTCAGGAGCGCGCTGAACGATTGGAAGAGCTTCAGTTCGGCCGACGGCATCGGGTTGAACCCCATTATCAACCAGGCCTGGGACGAAGCGCTGATCTGCCAGGACCCGCCCATCCATACCGATCGGCGCAAGGTCATCACCGATGTGCTGAGCCCCAAGGCGCTCAGGCCCCAGGCAGAGACCATCGACGCAAGGGCGAGAGCGCTGGCCGAAAGGCTGGCGGAATGCGGAGAGTTCGATGCGGTGACGGATTTCGCGCACGACCTGCCGATCGGCGTGGTGATGGAACTAGTCGGCTGGCCGCACGATATCCGGCCGCGCCTCCTGGCCATGGCGGATGGATCGTGGAACGCCGCCGGGCCCGACAATCCGCGCATGCGCGCCGGGCTAGATCAATTGCAGGCAATGATGGCGCTGATCGCCCAGATTTACGACGAAAGGCGCGTCTTGCCCGGCGGCTTTGCCGAACAGCTGATCGGCGTGGCAGAGGCCGGCCATATAAGCCGCGAAACCGCGATCGGCATGCTGGCGGGCTATATCGTCGCCGCATTCGAAACGACGATCAGCGCGATGGCCTTCGGCATCCTGCTGTTTGCCCGCAATCCGGATGAATGGGACAAGCTGCGCAAGAATCCGCGCCTTGCCACCAGCGCAGCGAACGAAATCGTGCGAGTGGAATCGCCGATCCAGAATTTTGCCCGCCATGCCATGCGCGATACCGAAATGAGCGATGGCAGCGTGATCCCGCAAGGCAGCTGGGCGATCGTTTCCTATGGCAGCGCCAATCATGACGAACGCCAGTTCGACAAGCCCGATAGCTTCATCATCGATCGAGCGGAGAAACAGAATCTCGGCTTCGGGCACGGCCCCCATGGCTGCGCCGGCCAGGGGCTGGCCCGGATGGAATTGACCGCGGTCTTTTCCGCCCTTGCCGAAACCATCGCGCGCTTCGAACTGGTGAGCGAACCCGAATACGCCCTCAACAATGTTACCCGCAGCTTGCGCCGCCTGAAAGTGCGCGCGGTGCCTGCTTGAAGACCTCAGGAAATCAGACATGAAAGCCGTTACCTTCCAGGCCCTGCACCAGCCGCTCAAGGCGGAGACCCTGCCTGATCCAACGCCCGGCGAAGGCGAAGTGGTGGTGCATGTCGGGCGCTGCGGCATTTGCGGCAGCGATCTGCACATGACGGAGGACGCCGCCTATGGCTGCAAGCATGGCGATGTGATCGGCCATGAATTCGCCGGCGAGATCGTCGGCCTGGGCCGCGGCGTCGAAGGCTTCAAGACCGGGGAGCTGGTTTCGGTGATCCCGCTGAAGAGCTGCGGGCACTGCGAACATTGCCGCAAGGGCGAAGTGCAATGGTGCGACGAGTTCGGCCTGCAAGGCGGCGGCTATGCCGAATATGCCGTAACCCGGCCCAATCAATGCGTGAAACTGCCCGCGGATCTCAGCCTGGCGGACGGCGCGATTATCGAGCCGCTGGCCGTGGCGCTTCACGGCGTGAACCTTTCGGGGATGCAAAAGGGGGACAAGGTGCTGGTGCTGGGCGCGGGACCGATCGGCCTGGCGGTCGCCTTCTGGGCGCAGCGCATGGGCGCGGGCAAGGTCGCCCTGCAGGACGTCGCCGATTTCCAGCGCGAACGCGCCCTGGGCATGGGCGCCGACGTGTTCGTGGTCGATCCGGAAGATCCGGTGGGCAGCGCCGAGCGGGGCCTGGGCGGCAAGGCGGACATCGTCTTCGAATGCGTCGGCATTCCCGGCCTGATCGCGCAGGCGGTGGAGCAGGTGCGCAATCGCGGCACCATCCTGCTGCTGGGGCTGTGCACGCAGCCCGACACGTTCAACAGCTTCCGCATGCTGAACAAGGAAGCGAAGCTGGTGACCAGCGCCTTCTTCACGCGGCAGGAATATGAGGCGGCGCTGGATGCGCTGGAACAGGGCGATGTAAAGCCGCGCCTACTGGTGACCGACACAATCAGTCTGGCCGAAACGCCTGACGTGTTCGAAAGCCTCAAGCACCGCACCAGTCAGTGCAAAGTGCTGATCGCGCCCTGAACCGGCCGGAATTCCCGCCGCGCCGCCCCATTCGAAACCGGATTGTGGAATAAGGGCGCGCGCCACTGGCAGGCAGGCGGGATTTCAATCAGATTCGCAGCCGAGCAGTCCCCGGAAGCGAGGCGCGAGTGATCTACCGCAACAGCAGCGCATTGGCACTGATCCTGCCAGCCCTGCTCGCTGCCTGCGGCGGCGAAGAAGATACCGGCACGCCGGCGCCCACCCCGTCTCCCACGGCGACCGCTTCTCCTGCGCCAAGCCCCTCGCCTACGCCATCACCGGCGCCATCGCCCGCACCATCGCCCTCGCCGAGCCCCACACCCGCCCCCACACCGGGTGTGCCGGCCTTCCGGATGCCGACGATCCAGCAGCCGCAGATCTCCTGCGCGGGGCGCTACACGGTGCCCGCCGAGCAGGTCCTGAGTTCGGGCTCGCCCGATGTGGACGGCCTCTGCATCGAAGACAGCGATCTCTACATGCGCGGCAACGGGATAAGCGGCTATGTCGTGGAAGATGTTGATGCCCGCAATTTCGGCCTGGTGATCAAGCTGTTCAACATGCCCCAATTGCGCGTCAGCCGCGTGAAGGTGACAGATGGCGCTTCGCCGGACGGCTCGATCTACGGGATCGGGATCGGCCATTTCACCAGCTACATGACCAATGTCACGTTCCAGGATCTGATCTATTACGGCGACCCCGGCAACCCGACACAGAACATCAACGATGCCTGGGCCGCCATCGCGCTGAGAGGCCGCGGAGCGGACGATGTCGGCACATTTTCCATCGACCGGTTCGATTTCCAGGACCTCTACATGGAGGCTGGGTCTTACTTCCAGAATGTCGACGGGATCTCCACGGAGAGAGGCTATTCCGGGACCATCACCAATGGCCGGATAAGGAACGCGAGCGACGCCTGCCTGGACCTGAAGGGCGACGTGTCGGTGAACAACGTCTATGTCTCCGGCTGCTATTCCGGCATGAAATTGTGGGACGATCAGGATCACGGCCTGGTGGAGATCGGGCCCAACCGTTCCTTCAACGTGATCGGCAAGGGGACCGCAGGCAGTATCCGCCAGATCTATATCGAGACACTGATCCTCTCGGGCGATCCGGACATGCCGATGTTCCGCGCCGAAGACGGCATCGTGCATCTGACGGTCGGCACCCTGATCGCCGATCCCGACCAGGTGCTCCACGCAGCCGGGTCTTTTCCGGGGTCGAGCGTGACCGTGAACCACCGGATCGACCGGTAGACGGAAGAGGGGCCACGCCTGCCCTTCGGCAAACGCAGCCCCTGCTTGTGCGAAATCGTCGCTAGATGAAAGCGGAAGGGGTCAGGCCTTTTCATCCTTGGCGAGTTCGCGCGCCTTTTCCTTGGCGCTGCCCCAGGCATTCTGGACCTTGCCTTCAGCCTGCTCGGCGCGGCCTTCATTCTTCAGCTTGGCATCTCCGGTGAGTTTGCCAGCGCCTTCCTTCAGCTTGCCGGAAAGCTGCTTGGCAGATCCTTCGGCGCGGTCCTGGTCGACTTCCTGATCTTGATTGGCGTTCCGGTCGGTCATGTTCGTTCGCTCCGTTTGGTTGCTTTATACCGACTCAATCCGTGAGGGAGCGGCTATGTTCCGAATAAGTCGGCGCGAACCCGATCAAGCGTTGGCTGGGCAGGAGCAGTGCCTGCCTAGGCCCGTTCGTCCTTGGGGGAGCCCATCACGATGTAGGAGGTGATGGTGGAAACCTGCGGCAGGGCGCCCAGCACTTCGGTATGGAAATGCTTGTAACTCGCCAGATCGGCCGCCTCGATCCGCAGCAGATATTCAACGCTGCCGGTGACATTGTGGCATTCGCGCACTTCGGGCGACTGGCCGATCGCCCGCTCGAAACTTTGCTGTTCGTCCTTGGTATGGCGTGAGAGGCCCACCGTGACATAGGCGATGAAGGAAACGCCCCGCGCTTCCGGGCTGACACTGGCGCGATAGCCCGCAATTGCGCCGGACCGTTCCAGAGCCTGAACGCGGCGCAGGCATGCCGATGGCGAAAGAGCGACTCTGGCGGCGAGATCGACATTGCTGATCCGCCCATCCTCCTGAAGAACGCGCAATATCCTTCGATCAAAGTCGTCCAGATCAGCCATATATTGCACTATAATCGATTTTCGCACGATCTTTGCAACTTATTTCGCGAGATATTCGCCTATTATTGCACGATCATGGAAACCGAACTGCTCCTTGCCCTGGCGGCTTTCGCCTTCGTCGCGTCAATCACCCCGGGGCCGAACAACATCATGCTGATGGCCTCCGGCACGAATTTCGGCTTCCGCCGGACGATCCCGCACATGCTGGGCGTCGTGCTGGGCATGGCCATGCTGCTGAGCGTGATGGGCGCGGGCCTCTATCAGCTGTTCGACAGAATCCCGCTGGCCTACACGGCGCTGAAATGGATCAGCGTGGCCTATCTGCTGTTCCTCGCCTGGAAGATTGCGACCGCAGCCTCCCCCATACGCGGGGATGATTTGCAGGCCGAGGGGCCAAGACCCTTTTCCTTCTTCCAGGCCGCGCTGTTCCAATGGGTGAACCCCAAGGCCTGGACCATGGGCCTGGCCGCAATTGCCACCTACACATCCAAAAATGCGCCCTTCGCCAGCCTGGCGGTGCTGGTGGCAGTATTCGCCATCATCAACGTTCCTTCGGTGAGCGTCTGGACGCTGATGGGCGTGCAGGTGCGGCGCGTGCTTTCCCGCCCGAACTGGCTGCGCGCCTTCAATATCACGGCCGCCCTGCTTCTGCTGGCTTCGCTCTATCCCGTGATCTTCGGCGCCGGCATCGGCTGACAGGCGGCGCTGCGCCGCCCGGCACATTCTTCTTGACATCAATAACCGTTTTGGTTATTATTGCCTCAATTCAGAACCAAAGGCGAGTCGCACACAGGCGCGCACGATCTTTGCGGAGGAAGCCGCCGCGGCGGATCTTCCGCGGGAATAATTGGGCGCGCCAGCCCGGCACCGGCAAAGCCTTCGGAAAAAGGTATGGCCACCTTCGTCCGGATCGGATTTGCCCTGCTGCGCGGATGCAATAGCCCTGTCGATAGCCGTCTTTCCAATAGGAGCATCTGCTATGCATCCCCAACACTGCGCCGACCTTCGCGAACCGGACACATTTTTTGGCGATCGCTTCCGACGGATTGAATCCGCAGCCTTAGGCGTCATCGGCATCATGGCGGCGGCCATCCTTGCCCTTGCCGCCAGCCCTGCAGCGGCGCAGTTCAAGCCTATCGAACCGACGATGGCCGATGAGACGGTCACGCTCACCGGTCGCAGCCTGACGATCGACCAGGTGGTCAAGATCGCCCGCGGCGGTGCGAAGATCGAAGTTGCCCCGGAAGCCATGGAACGGGCCAAGGCCTCTTACGGCCTGATGCTTCAGGCGCAGGAAGAAGGCGTTTCCGTCTACCGCTTCAACCGCGGCGCGGGTGCCGGCCGCGAGATCGTGACGCTGGAAGGATCGCCCGATTCGCCCGAGGCCATGGCGACGATCGCCAAGCGCTTCGAGGGGTCTTACGGGTCGCGCGGCCTGGAGCCGGACGTGCTCGACGAAGCTTCGCTGCGCGCCATGCTGGCCGTGCTCGCCAATACGGCGACCTGGGACGCATCGAGCGAGGCCTTCATCAACGGCGTCGTGGCGCTGGTAAACAACCGCATCTATCCCGCCATGCCGGCACGCGGCGCACGCGGCGAGGCGGATTTCGTGCCCGCAGGCGCGACAATGGGCGGGCGCGGCTTCGCCTATTACAAGGGTGAACGCATTCTCGCCGCCGATGCACTGCGGCAGGCAGGGCTGAAGCCCTTCCAACTTTCCGGCAATGACGATGCCATGAACACCGTCAGCTCGCTGACGGGCGGCAAGGCCGCGCTGCTGGTCCACGATGTGCGCGAATATCTGGAATGGGCCGACATGGCCTATGCGATGACGCTGAACGGCATGAATTCCAGCCTGACGCCGATTGCCATGCCCACGCTGGGAACCCGGCCGTTCCCCTGGGTGGGCTATCACGGAGCCCGGGTGATGGAGATGCTGCGCGGCAGCTATCTGTTCGAAGCCGATCCCGAACGCATCATTCAGGACCCCGAGGGCCTGCGTGCCCAGCCCTGGCGCCAGGGCGCGGTGTGGGAGGCCTGGGCCAATTTGCGCAACAACACGCTGATCCAGATCAACTCGAGCGATCACAACCCGACCGCGCGGCCGGGTGTCAGCCCGGAAGATGCCTGGGAACTCTCCACGCCCCAGATGATGCAATACTACATCAAGGGCGGCCGTTTCTCAGACGGTGTCGGCGGCTACATCTTCTCCAACTCGAACTGGGATCCCTTCCCGCTGGTGGTCTCGATCGAGCAGCTGGGCATCGCCCTGATCAATGTGGATTCGATCGTGGTCGAGACCATGAGCCGTTTCGAAGATCCCTTCTTCACCGTGGTGCGCCCTGAAGAGGTGCTGGAAGACGGCCCCCGCTATGGCAGCGGCGGCAGCCGTTCCAATCACTGGCTGTGGTCCGAAATCGTCTCTCTGGCCATGCCATTGACGCCGCCCAGCATCGGCACGATTGCCGACCCTGCCGATGTCGGTGCCATCCCGCTGCTGCGGCTGGAGCGTGCCAATCGCCTGCTGGACGTTCAGCGCGAGCTGCTCGCCGGATCGATCCTCACCGCTGCTTACTGGATGGATGTGCGCAAGGCGCAAGATCCGGATCGCGGCTTCGGCCCCGGGCCCACGGCGGCCCATGCCGCGCTGCGGCAGGTCGTCCCGCTGAACCGCTCGGAAGACGCGCCGCAGCCGGTCCGCAGCGACCATTCCCTGGTGACGGACTTCATTACGAATACGCCGTCCTCGCAGTTCTTCGAATCGACGGCAGTGATGCCCGATCCCGGCGAGATCCCGATGCCGGCTGCAACCCTTGAGGCTGCCGGACGGACGAATTGATCGGCGGATGCAAGGCGCGCTGCTGCTTCGCAAACAAACGCGAAGCGGCAGCGCAGCACCGCCGGTTCAGCACCAACGGGGCTGGATAGCGCAGATCCGGATTGGGCGAAGGCTTAGGCCGCCAGCTTCCTCAGCACGTACTGCAGGATGCCGCCATTGAGGTAATATTCCAGCTCATTGGCGGTATCGATCCGGCACTTGGCGTTGAAGGTGAAGCTCGAACCATCTGGGCGCGTGACTTCCACTTCCACCGTCTGCTGCGGCGTCAGCGTGGCCAGCCCCTTGATGGTAAAGCTGTCATCGCCCGTCAGGCCCAGCGTCTCGCGCGTGGTGCCTTCTTCGAACTGCAGCGGCAGCACGCCCATGCCCACCAGGTTGGACCGGTGGATACGTTCGAAGCTTTCCACGATCACTGCGCGCACGCCCAGCAGGTTGGTGCCCTTGGCCGCCCAGTCGCGCGATGAACCGGTGCCGTATTCCTTGCCCGCGACCACCACCAGCGGCGTGCCGTCCGCCGCGTGTTTCATGGCCGCGTCGTAGATCGGCATCGTTTCGTCTTCATACTTCGTCATGCCGCCTTCGACGCCGGGGACCATTTCGTTGCGGATGCGGATATTGGCGAAGGTGCCGCGCATCATCACTTCATGGTTGCCGCGGCGCGAGCCGTAGGAGTTGAAGTCCGCCTTGGAGACCTGGTTGGACAGCAGATATTCGCCTGCGGGCGAATCTTCCTTGATCGAACCGGCCGGGCTGATGTGGTCCGTGGTGACGGAATCGCCCAGGATCGCCAGAGGCTTGGCTTCGATAATGTCGCCCACCGGGGCCGGCGTCATTTCCATGCCTTCGAAATAAGGCGGGTTGGCCACATAGGTGCTGCCCGGACGCCACTGATAGGTGTCGGACGCTTCCACCGTGATGGCCTGCCAATGCTCGTCGCCCTTGTAGACGTCGGCATAGCGGGTTTCGAACATAGCGCGGTCGATCGCGCCGGAGCGGATATTGGCTACTTCCATATTGCTGGGCCAGATATCCTTCAGATAGACATCCGTACCGTCGCTGCCCGTGCCGATCGGGGTTTCGGTGATGTCTTCGGTCACCGTGCCCTTCAGCGCATAGGCCACCACCAGCGGCGGGCTGGCGAGGAAGTTGGCGCGCACATCGGGAGAGACGCGGCCTTCGAAATTGCGGTTGCCGGAAAGGACGGAGGCGGCGACGATGTCGTTGCCGTTCACCGCCTTGCTGATCGGTTCGGCCAGCGGGCCGGAATTGCCGATGCAGGTGGTGCAGCCATAGCCCACCAGATCGAAGCCGATCGCGTCCAGATGATCCTGCAATCCGGCCTTTTCCAGATAGTCGGTGACCACCTGCGATCCGGGCGCGAGGCTGGTCTTCACCCAGGGCTTGGGCTTCAGGCCTTTCTCATTGGCTTTCTTGGCCACCAGCCCGGCGGCAATCAGCACATCCGGGTTGGATGTGTTGGTGCAGCTGGTGATGGCCGCGATCACAACATCGCCGTCGCCGATATCGTGGTTCTTGCCGTCCACGGGAACGCGCACCGGCTTGTCCTTGCCGTACACCGTCTTGAGGTCGGTGTTGAACAGCTCGTCCACCTCGGGCAGCGCGACCTTGTCCTGCGGGCGCTTGGGCCCGGCCAGCGAGGGCACGACGCTGCCGATGTCGAGGTCCAGCGTCTTGGTGAAGACCGGCTCGTTCTCCGCCGTGAACCACATGCCCTGCTCTTTCGCATAGGCTTCCACCAGTGCGATGCTCTCTTCGCTGCGGCCTGTGAGGCGCAGATATTCCAGCGTCTTGTCGTCGACGCCGAAGAAGCCGCAGGTCGCGCCATATTCGGGTGCCATATTGGCGATGGTCGCGCGGTCCGCCAGGCTGAGTTGGGCGACGCCGGGGCCGTAGAATTCGACGAACCGGCCGACCACGCCCACTTCGCGCAGCATCTGCACGCAGGTAAGCACCAGATCGGTGGCGGTGACGCCTTCGGCCATCTTGCCGGTCAGCTTGAAGCCCACCACTTCGGGGATCAGCATGGAGATCGGCTGGCCCAGCATGGCGGCCTCCGCCTCGATCCCGCCGACGCCCCAGCCCAGCACGCCCAGGCCGTTGATCATGGTGGTGTGGCTGTCCGTACCCACGCAGGTGTCGGGATAGGCCACCAGCGTGCCGTCCTGATCCTGGCTGGACCATACGCCCTGCCCGATATGCTCCAGGTTCACTTGGTGGCAAATGCCGGTACCGGGAGGGACCGCCTTGAAATTGTCGAGGCTCTTGGCGCCCCATTTGAGGAAGTCGTAACGCTCCGCATTGCGCTGATACTCCAGCGCCATATTGTTCTCGAACGCCTTGGGATGGCCGAATTCGTCCACCATCACGGAGTGGTCGATCACCAGGTTCACGGGCACCTGCGGATTGATCTTCGCCGTATCGCCGCCCAGCTTTGCGATCGCATCGCGCATTGCGGCCAGGTCCACCACGCAGGGCACACCGGTGAAATCCTGCAACAGCACGCGCGCCGGGCGATACTGGATCTCGCTGCCGGTGACGGGGTTGTTCTGCCAGTCGGCAATCGCCTGGATATCGTCCTTCGAAACGGTGAAGCCGTCATCTTCGAAGCGCAGCAGGTTTTCGAGCAGCACCTTCATCGAAAAGGGCAGGCGGGAAACGTCGCCGATTGTCTCCGCCGCCTTGGCCAGGGAATAATATGCGTATTCCTTGCCGCCTACATTCAAAGTGCTGCGGGTATCGAGCGAGTTCTTGCCGACCTGAGTCATCGTGATGCATCATCCTTTGCCGTGAAGTGGGACCCCTTCCGGAAAATGGCCGGGAGCGGGGGCAACGGGATGACTCGGCACCTGCTCGTTTTGCAGTGCAACGTCAAGAGTGCGCGGCGCATCAAAGCGCGTTGATTGCGCGGTTCGCTGCGCTCTATAGGGGGCAATGG
>JAUIFP010000130.1 GCA_030430365.1 Alphaproteobacteria bacterium
ACACTCAGGCGTGCTCCAATAATTCCATCGTTCGCTCTCGCGCCTCGGCATCGATGGCCAACACGCATTCGAGGCTTTCGGGCGGCGCAGGAATAGCGCGCGCAAGCATCCTGTCCACCTTTGCGGCGATATCCGTGAACCCAATCTGACCGGCCAGGAAGGCCGCCACGGCCACTTCATTCGCCGCATTGAGCACCGCCGGTGCCGCTCCGCCCGCCTCGGCGGCCTCTCGGCAGAGCCTGGTTGCGGGAAAGCGTTCTTCATCCAGCGGGAAAAAGCTGAGCTGCCCCAGGCCCGGCAGATCGAGCGGCTTACAGGGCGTATCGATGCGCCGCGGCCAAGCCAGGCAGGATGCGATCGGCACGCGCATATCCGACGGGCCGAGCTGAGCAAGAGTCGAGCCATCGCGATATTCGACCATCGAATGAATCACGCTTTGCGGATGCACGACGATCCGCAGCCGGTCGAGCCCGACCGGGAAAAGGTGATGCGCTTCGATGAATTCTAGGCCCTTGTTCATCATTGTTGCGGAATCGACGCTGATCTTGGCGCCCATCGCCCAGTTGGGATGCTTTACCGCCTGGGCAGGCGTCGCCTGCCGCAATTGCCCGCCGGTCCAGTCGCGGAAAGGCCCGCCGCTCGCCGTCAGCGTGATCCAGCTGACATCGGAGATGGAATTGCCCTGAAGGCACTGGAAGATCGCATTATGCTCCGAATCGGTGGGCAGCAGGGTCGCCCCATTGCGCTCCACGGCCGCCAGCAGAATGTCTCCGGCCGAAACCAGGGCTTCCTTGTTGGCAAGCGCGACGGTCCCGCCCTGCTCGATCGCAGCCATGGTGGGGGCAAGCCCTGCGCAGCCGACAATCGCCGCCACCGTTAAATCGGCGCCGCGCGCGGCAGCTTCGCAAAGCGCCCGTGTGCCTGCAGCCGCCTCTATCCCGCTGCCGGCCAGCGCCTCGCGCAGATCGTCCAGGCAGCTTGTGTCGGCCACTACGGCGATCTCGGCCCCGAATTCCCGCGCCAGCGCGGCCAGTTCCTGCGCCTGGCAATTCGCGGTCAGCGCAGTGACGCGCCATTCCTGCGGATTCCGGCGGATGAGGTCCAGAGTGGAGGCACCGATCGAACCGGTTGCGCCAAGAATTGAAATGCTACGCATTCGGCCATCCTGCAACATAAGCGGCCAGTCCGGCAATGATGGCCACAGGCAGCAGACCATCCGTTCGGTCGAATACCCCGCCATGCCCGGGAATGAGGTTGGAGCTGTCCTTCACCCCTGCCCTGCGTTTGAGCCAGCTCTCGAGAAAATCACCGGCCTGGGCCGCCACGGCAAGCCCTGCGCCGATTGCCGCGCCAATACCGACCACACCCCAGCGCAAGCTTGTATCCTGCCCAGGCGCCAATGCAGAGGCGGCCATGCCGACAAAACCCAGCGCGGCGCCTGCAATCAGCCCGGCAGCAGCCATTCCGCCCAGCAGGCCCGCCCAGGTCTTGGATGGGCTGATCGAAGGCGCGATCTTGGGACCGCCGAATGTCCGCCCGGCCGCATAGGCGCCCGTATCGGTGAAAATCACGACTGCCACCACAAGAGCGACCAGCAGCGCAGGCAGCGTAACCAATGCCAGCGCGGCGCCTGCAATATAGGCCGTGCCTGCGATCAAACCCAAGCTGCGCATCGTCAAACTTGCGCCGGTCCGGGAGACGAGGCGGATAAATTCACCCCAGGTCGCGATCGCCACAAGCACGACGAAACCATCCAACAGCAGGCCGCCGAAATAGAAGGCGATGCCTGCAATCGCCAGCATGACCGCCGCCGATGCAAGTCTGACGGAAAAGTCCGATTTGGGCTTCGCCCGCAACGATGCCTCAGCGGCCGCCAAAGCGCCTCTCCCGATTGGCAAAGGAAGCCAGGGCGGCTTCCAGATGCTCGGGCGTAAAGTCGGGCCATAGAACGTCGGTAAAGTACATTTCCGAATAGGCGGCCTGCCACAGAAGGAAATTGGACAGGCGCACTTCACCCGATGTCCGGATCAGCAAATCCAGTGGCGGCAGGTCGGCCGTATCTAGATTGGCGGTTATGCTCTCGGGCGTCACTTCGCCGTTTTCCGCTGCTTTGGCGGCAGCACGGGCGATTTCCTGCTGAGATCCGTAATTCAGCGCGACAGCCAGGATCGTTTTGCCGTCCCTGGTCCGTTCCAGCGCATCTTCGAGCATTTCGACAATATCGGAATCCAGCTGCCTGTAATCGCCAATGATCTTCAGCCGCACACCGTTCTGGATGAATTCGGGCAGATCCTTTTTCACGAACCTGCGCAAGAGGCCCATCAGATCGGCAATCTCTTCGTCGGGCCGCTTCCAGTTTTCGGATGAGAAGGCATAGAGCGTCAGGCAGTCCAGCCCCATTCCTTCCAGGGAACGGACCAGCCGCCGGACGGACTCGACACCGCGCTGATGCCCTACCGCACGGGGTACGTGGTTTCTCTTCGCCCAGCGGCCGTTACCGTCCATGATGATCGCGACATGGCGTGCACCATGCTCACTGCCGCCCGTCGCCGCCTCCGCCATGGCTTCGGCAACGCCGCGGCGCAGCTCGGCTTCCCGATCGGGGCCGGCGCTGGCGTTACCCACACGAAACGGAAGCGCCCCGTTCTTCACTGGCTGAGGATTTCCTTTTCCTTGTTTGCCGCGGCTTCGTCGGCCTGTTTGACGTGATCGTCTGTCATCTTCTGGACTTCGTCTTCCAGCCGCTTGCGGTCGTCCTCGCTGATTTCCTTCTTCTTTTCGTCTTCCTTCAGCATTTCCATGCCGTCACGGCGGACATTGCGGATAGCGATTCGTGCCTTCTCCGCATATTGCCCAGCCAGTTTGGCCAGCTCCTTGCGGCGCTCCTCCGTTAGATCCGGAATCGGCAGCCTGACCGTCTGCCCGTCGATCATCGGATTGAGCCCCAGCCCGGCATGGGCGATGCCCTTTTCCACCGGGACGACGTTGGACTTGTCCCACACCTGCACTGAAAGCATGCGCGGCTCCGGCGCGGATACCGTCGCCACCTGATTGAGCGGCATCATCGCCCCATAGACCTCGACCTGTACCGGATCGAGCAGCGACACATTCGCGCGCCCCGTCCGCAGACCGCCCAGGTCGCTCTTGAGCGAGTCGACGGCGCCATTCATGCGCCGTTCGATATCGGCCTTGTCATATTTCGCCATTGGTCAGGCCTCCTCCTGAACTATCGTCTGCACGCCCTCGCCCGAAAGCACGCGCGCCAGATTGCCCTGCTCGCGGATCGAAAAGACCACGATCGGGATGTTGTTGTCACGGCACAAGGCCACTGCAGAAGCGTCCATCACTTTCAGATTATCTGCAAGAACCTTGTCATAACCGACTGTTTCGTAGCGGCGGGCTTCGGAGTTTTTCTTCGGATCCGAATCATAGACACCGTCCACGCTGGTGCCTTTCATCAGCGCACCGCACTTCATTTCGGCCGCGCGCAGCGCCGCCCCGCTATCGGTGGTGAAATAGGGGCTGCCGACACCGGCCGCAAAAATCACGATCCTGCCCTTTTCCAGGTGCCGCTCCGCCCGGCGGCGGATCACCGGTTCGCACACAGCATCCATCTGGATCGCGGATTGGACCCTGGTGTGAACGCCCAGCTGTTCGAGAGCGCTCTGCATCGCAAGCGCATTCATCACGGTTGCCAGCATGCCCATATAATCGGCCTGGGCGCGGTCCATCCCCTTGGCGGCACCCGAAATGCCGCGGAAGATGTTGCCACCGCCGATAACCAGGCAGATTTCCAGCCCGGTTTCCTTTGCCGCCTTCACTTCCTTTGCCAGCTCCAGCACGAATTCGGGATCGATTCCCGATTGCTGATCACCCATCAGGACTTCGCCCGAGAGCTTGAGCAATACGCGCTTGAAGCGGGGCATGGGCATGGGGGCGTGATTCTTTCGAATGGGCAGAGTTGCCGCCCTTATAGAACGGTGCAAGTCCCTGCCAAGGGGCGGACAACACTTCGGGCGGACACGAAAAACCCCGCATGGCGCGGGCCATGCGGGGATAATCGAAATCCAGCGATCAGGCGTTGACGGCGGCGGCGACTTCGGCAGCGAAATCGCTTTCTTCCTTCTCGATGCCTTCGCCCAGCTGGAAGCGGACATAGTCCTTCAGGACGATTTCCGCGCCGGCTTCCTTGGCCGCCTGCTGCACGACCTGCGCAATCGGCGTCTTGTTGTCGATCACGAAGAGCTGGCTGAGCAGCGCATTTTCCTTGGCGAACTTGGCAATCGCCCCGTCCACCATCTTGGCCTGCACTTCCGCCGGCTTGCCGCTTTCGGCAGCCTTTTCGGAAGCGATCGCCCGCTCACGCTCGATTACGGCGGGGTCCAGGCTGTCGGCATCCAGCGCCTGCGGGAAGGCCGCGGCGATATGCATGGCCAGCTGCTTGCCCAGCGCTTCCAGCTTGTCTGCCGGAGCGGAGCCTTCCAGCGCGACCAGCACGCCGATCTTGCCCAGGTTGGGCGCAGCGGCATTGTGCATATAGGGCACGATCACGCCTTCGGAGACCGAAACGGTCTTCATGCGGCGCAGCTGCTGGTTCTCGCCGATCGTCGCGACATTGTTGGTCAGCTTTTCGGCCACGGTGCCCCCATCGGGATAGGCAGCAGCCTTGAGCGCTTCGATATCGTCCCCGTCGACGCCCAGCGCGACTTCCGTGGTCTTGCGCACGAAGTCCTGGAA
>JAUIFP010000131.1 GCA_030430365.1 Alphaproteobacteria bacterium
AAGCTCAAGGTCCCCGATGCGTGGGACAAGCTGGTGGACGAGGAATCGGAAAAGCGCATGGACCAGGACGATGTCGCCCGGGTCGCGCTCCAGCATGCCGAAACCAACGGCATCGTCTTCCTGGACGAGATCGACAAGATCGCGGTCAGCGATGTGCGCGGCGGCTCGGTCAGCCGCGAAGGCGTGCAGCGCGATCTGCTGCCACTGATCGAAGGGACGACCGTTTCCACCAAATACGGCCCGATGAAGACGGACCATGTCCTGTTCATCGCCTCGGGCGCGTTCCATGTGGCGAAGCCCAGCGACATGCTGCCCGAACTGCAGGGCCGCCTGCCGATCCGCGTGGAATTGAAAGCGCTCACCGAAGAGGACTTCGTTTCGATCCTCACCGATACGCGCGCCAATCTGGTTGAACAGTACAAGGCGCTGATCGGCACGGAGAAGGTCACACTGGACTTCACCGAGGATGCGATCGGCGAAGTGGCGAAGATCGCTGCGCAGGTGAATGAAAGCGTCGAGAATATCGGCGCGCGCCGCCTGCAGACGGTGATGGAAAAGCTGCTGGAAGAACTCAGCTTCGAAGCGGAGGAACGCCAGGACGAGACGGTAACGGTCGACTCGGCCTATGTCAGCGAACGGCTTTCCGACCTCGCCGGGGATTCCGACCTGAGCAAATATATCCTGTAACCAGAGCGAGGCAGGCATGCAGACACCCGAAGACCGGCCGATCTACCGCCTGTTGACCGGCAAGGACGACCGCGCCTTTTGCGAGCGTGTGTCCGAAGCGCTGGAGCAGGGCTGGCAGCTCTATGGCTCCCCCAGCATTGCCTGGGACACGGAGAACAGCTGCATGAAGGCCGCGCAGGCGGTGGTGTGGAAGGACGCCGACGTCCTCAAGCGCTGAGGCGCACCTTGGTGCCTTGGTGGCTCAGTCGCGTCCGAGGATCTCGTCGGGATGCGGATAGCCCGGCGGCAGCTCGTCCTGCGGATACCAGTATTTGAGGTGGCAGCTTTCGCACACGGCGTCGAGCTGGCTGACCAGCAGACCGGCCCGCTCCGCATCCTGCGCTTCGGCAGCTGCCGCCAGATCGCCCGTGTGGACCGCCAGGGCCTGCGCCATGCCCTTGAAGTCTTCCAGGTCGGCATCGATGAAGCCCTGGACATCTGCGGCCGACGACGCGCCGGGTTCGTCCTCTTCCTCGATCATCACGCCGGGCGGCGCGGCCATGATCGCCTCTGCATCGGCCAGCTCGCTTGCATCGGCGGCGAGCCGCCGGGCCTTCTCGGCCAGCGCGGCCCAGCTTTCATCATTCATGGCAGAGGCGTCGATCCCGCCGCGATCGTCGATCGCCGCATTGGAGATATCCCACAGCGCCAGCGCATCGGGATTGATGCCGTCCTTCATCATGGCGTGCAGGTTGATGGCTTGTGCTTCTGTTTCCGGTTCCTGCTCGGCGGAGCAGGCGGCAAGCAGCAGCGCGGGAAGGCCCAGGGCCGATATCGTTAGCATCCTCATGGATGCGGTTCATGCACCTATTCGGCGGCCTCGTCCATCTCGCCCGTTTCGGCGGCCTGGCGCGCCCACATCTCGGCATAAAGCCCGTCCAGCTTGAGCAGTTCCAGGTGAGTTCCCTGCTCGGCCAGGCGGCCCTCGTTCATCACCAGGATCGTGTCAGAATCGACGATGGTGGAAAGCCGGTGCGCGATCGAAATCGTGGTCCGGTCTTCAGAGACGTTGCGCAGCGTCGCCAGAATTTCCTGCTCGGTGCGGGTGTCCAGTGCGCTGGTCGCTTCGTCCAGCAACAGGATCGGCGGGTTCTTCACCAGCGTGCGGGCAATCGCCACCCGCTGTTTCTCCCCGCCCGAAAGCTTCAGGCCGCGTTCGCCCACGGGCGTGTCGAGGCCCTGGGGAAGCCGTTCGATGAAAGGCAGGATAGCCGCGCCGGATGCCGCGCGCAGCACTTCTTCCTCGCTCGCGCCGTCGCGGCCATAGGCGATGTTGTATCCGATCGTATCATTGAACAGGACGCTGTCCTGCGGAACGATGCCCACTGCGGCGCGCACGCTCTGCTGGGTGACGCCTCTGATATCCTGTCCGTCGATCAGGATGCGCCCCTCCCACGGATCGTAGAAGCGGAACAGCAGGCGCCCGATGGTGGACTTGCCCGCGCCGGAGGGTCCGACGATCGCCACGCGCTGCCCGGCGGGCACTTCGAAGCTCAACCCGTGCAGGATCGTGCGGTCACGCTCATAGCCGAAGACGACATTCTCGAATGTCACGGTCGGCTCGCGCACCATCAGGGCAGGGGCGCCCGGCGCGTCCTTCACTTCCACATCGGTGTCTATCAGGTGGAACATGTCCGCCATGTCGATCAGGCCCTGGCGAATCGTGCGGTAGACGGTGCCCAGGAAGTCCAGCGGGCGGAACAGCTGCATCAGATAGGTGTTCACGAATACCAGATCGCCGATCGAGAACTGGCCCCGGCTCCACCCCCAGACGGAATAGGCCATCGCGCCTGCCATCAGCGAATTGGTGATCAGCGCCTGCGCGATATTGAGCATCGCCAGCGAGTTTTCGGATTTGGTCGCCGCCATCATGTAGGCCTTGGCCGCCTTGGAGTAGCGTTCCTCCTCACGGCTTTCGGCGCCGAAATATTTCACCGTTTCGTAATTCAGTAGCGAATCGACTGCACGCGCGAGCGCCTGCCCGTCGAGCTCGTTCATCCGCTGGCGCAGGGCGGTCCGCCAATTGGTGATGATGCTCGTCACGGTGATATAGGCCGCCACGGTGATGAAAGTCGCGATGACCAGGCCGATGCCGAAATTGAGATAGAAGATCACGCTTACCGCGATCAGCTCGAACGCGGTGGGGGCGAGGTTGAACAGCAGGAAGTAGAGCATGTTGTTGATGCTCTTGGTTCCGCGCTCGATCACCTTGGTCACTTCTCCGGTGCGGCGCTGCAGGTGGAAACGCAGGGACAGGCGGTGGAGCCGGTGGAACACGTCCTCGGTCAGCGTCTGCACCGCGCCCTGGCCGATTCTCTCGAACACGATATTGCGCAGATTGTCGAAGGCGACCGTGGTGAAGCGGGCCGCCGCATAGGCCAGCACCAGCGCCAGGGCGATATGCATCGCTTCCTGTGTCGCCGCGCCGGCGCCTTCCTGCCCGGTCATCGTGTCGACCGCGCCGCGCAGGGCATAGGGCATCGACAGCACGGTGACCTTGGCCAGGATGATCAGCAGCACCGCGCCCGCCATGCGCCAGCGCAAGCCGATTCGTTCCCGCGACCATAGATAGGGCAGGAAGCGGCGGACCGTTCGCCAATCGGCGTGGCGCATTATTTCGTTTTGGCGGTCTGTATCGGGCGGCATTGGCCGTGAAATTGGGGGCTGGGGCGCCAAAGAGCAATGGCGCGCGCGTATTTTGGCGAGTTCCGAAGCTGGCTAGAAGTCGTAGATGCGGCCCGACGGATTACGCGGGCGGCTCCTGGTGCTGGCCATGTCGAACAGGATCTTGCGCGATTCGAAATCGATCGCGACGCGCCTGAACAGCTTCAATTCCTGTATCCCGATGATCAGCGCCGGCTCTTCATGCAGGCCCAGCGCTTCGAAGGGCGGGGCATCGGCGAAGGCGACCGGGAAATTGCGAATCTCGATTCCGCCCATGGAAAGGGCCCCGGCAAGCCGCATGTTCCCCTCCAGCATGAAGCCGTTCACGTCGATCATGGACGCCAGGCCCAGGTCTCTTCCGCGCAGCCGCCGGCCCAGTGCTTCATTGCCGATGCTGCCTTGCGCGCCGGTATCGACGATCACTGCCGTGCGCACGCCGTCGATCGTGGCGCGGGTGATCACCAGCTGGCCGAGCGCGCGCCTTGCCCTGACGACGATTTCGAATCCCTTGTCGCCGCCCAGCGCGTCGGCATCGGCCACGGCGATCGTATAAGCCTCGAAGTCCAGCAGCACGCGCTGGCCCTGCAGACTGTCGAGCCCCAATATGCCGTCCGCGCCGCCAATATGGCGCCGGTCCAGCAGCGGGGCGAACTGCACGTCGAACACCCGGCTGCCGATTGCGACGTCGCGTACGGTCACCGCTTCCACGTCTCTTCTGCTTGCCATGCCGACCAGCACTGCGGGCCGCCGCTCGTGAAATTCGAGTTGGTCGGCGATCTCGCGCGAAAGCACGGTGGCCTGGGCGCCGGTATCGATCAGGAAATTGAACGGGCCCCGTTCCCCGATCATCACTTCGAGCGTGAATCGGTCATAGAGTTCGGAGGCGAGCTCGAAGACCTCGACATTGTCTCCCACCAGCGAAAGCGATTCACTGGTTTGCGGGAGAATAATCTCGATCTGATTTTTCGTATCCGGGTCTTCGCCGGGGGAAGGCAAAGGCTCTGCAGGCTGCGCGGAGGCCGCAGCCATTGCTGCCGATGCTGCAAATAGCCAATTCATCACTCTCTCCCGCAGACCGCTCTAACCGGCGGCCATGCAGTCATTCCCATATACCACAAGGGCCGCACCACTTCCAATTTAAGCGCGCTGCCCCTATATAGAGAGGGCAGGCGGCTTAGCCGCTTGGGGCATATGGGTTTGCAGCAGCGGGCTTCGTTTCGCTGCCATGAAGCTTCCGATCCAGACGGGTTTGAAAGTTTCTGAAATAAAATTGCAAAAAGGCTGTTGACCGAATCTAACACCGCCCATATATGCCCGCTCACCGACGCGGCGATGCCGGT
>JAUIFP010000132.1 GCA_030430365.1 Alphaproteobacteria bacterium
CGTGACCGGCATCGCCTTCAACATGCTGATCGAAAGCGGGCTGGTCGATATCGACAAGCCGGTGGCGCATTACTGGCCCGAATTCGCGCAGAACGGGAAGCAGGATATCCTGGTCCGCTGGATCCTGGACCACCGCGCGGCCATCCCGGTGCTGACCACCGACACGATGTATCCCGGCGGGTTCTTCGACTTCGCGGCCTATATCAAGGCGCTGGAAGTGCAGGAGCCGCTGTGGGAGCCGGGCACGCGCGCGGCCTATCACGTGCATAATCAGGGCTTCCTGCTGGGCGAGATCATGCGCCGGGTCACGGGTATGACGGTCGGCCCCTTCCTGCGGCAGAATGTCACCGGGCCGCTGCATGCGGAATATTTCATCGGCGGCATGACCGGTGAAGAGCAGAGCCATGTCGTGGAAGTGCTGCCCAACATGAAGGCGCGGCTGTTCGCGGCCAAGGATGCGGGCGTGCCGGACAAGCCGACGACGGCGGAAGGCTGGCAGGACGGCACGGTGCTGCGCAGCTTCGCCTTCCTGCAGAATCCCAACGAGCCCTGGCACACGACGATGAATTCGCCGCGCTGGCGCGAAGTGGAGATCGCCAGCGGATCGGGGCACGGCAATGCGCGCGGCGTGGCGCGGATCTATGGCGCGACCACGGGCGAGGTAGACGGGATCGGCCTGCTATCCCGCGATGCGCTGGAGGCCATGATCACGGAACAGCACAACCAGATCGAATTGATGCAGGAGCGGCCCTATCACCAGGGGCTGAGCGTGCTGCTGAACACGCCCGAAGCGGTCTATATGGGCCCCAATCCGCGCAGTTTCGGCCATCACGGCCTGGGCGGTTCGATCGGCTTCGGCGATCCCGACGCGAGACTGGGTTTTTCCTATTGCTGCAACCAGATGCATGCCGTGGGCGATAACGGGCCGCGAGCCCGGCGGCTGATCGATGCCGTCTATTCGGTGGTCGGGTGATACCGCTCATGAAGAACCGATTTGGTACATTACGCTTGACATCCGGATTTAATCTGGTTAAATCTACACATCCTCCAGTTGACCGGATTCGCGCCGTGAGCACGCGCGCAGAAGGCCGCCCCAGCTATGGATTTTTCGAATGAGGCATGACGCAAGGCGATTTTACGCGGGCCCCGGTTCTGTGGCTGAACAAACCTCTGACGGTGCGGGATGTGCAGAGGGGCTGCCCGATCGCCGCTGCCGCTGGAAAAGGAGCTACGAAGAATGAACAAGGAACTTTTCGACAAGGGCATGAAGATCCGCCGGGCGACGCTGGGCGATGCCTATGTCGACCGTGCGCTCGGCCGGATGAACGACTTCAACAAGCCGATGCAGGAACTGGTCACGGAATATTGCTGGGGCGAAGTGTGGGGCCGCGAAGGCCTGTCGCGCCGCGACCGCAGCATGATCAACATCGCCATGATCGCCATCCTCAACCGCCACAACGAGCTCAAGGGCCATCTGCGCGGCGCGCTCAATAACGGGCTGACGCGCGAAGAAGTGGCCGAGGTCCTGCTGCAGGTCGGCATTTATGGCGGCATCCCGGCGGCGGTCGACAGTTTCAACATCGCCACCGACACGTTCAACGAACTCGACGCCGAAGAGAAAGGCTGACCAGCATGGACGAGCTTGCCCGCCTTTCGATCGAGGCCGCCTGCAGCCGGCTGGTGCTCGAATTCGCGAAATTCAACGACGATCTCGATCATGAAAGGCTGGCACAGCTGTTCGCGGACGATTGCGTCTTCGCGCGGCCGCTGGACCCGGAGCATCCCTATTACGGGCGCGAAGCGGTCCATGCCATCTTCCGCGACCGCCCGCCCCGCCTCACGCGCCATGTGATGACCAACATCATCATCGACGTGCTGAGCGAAACGGAGGCGAAGGGCAGTTGCTACGTCACGATGATTTCCAGCGCAGAGGTCGAAAGCCCGCCCTATCCGGGCGAAGGCATCTTCTTTGGCGGGTTCGACGATGAATTCGTGAAGTCGGCCGATGGCTGGAAATTCAAGAGCCGGATCGGAAATGTCGCGCTGTATCAGGGCGGGCATGTCCCCAATCTGCCGGTGCCGAGCGACGAGGAAAGAGGACTGAAATGACCGTTATTGCCCGCAATGCGAATGAGCAGCTGGTGCTGGATTTCTTCGAAGTGCTGTCTTCGGGGGATCTGGAAAAGCTGCGCGGCTTCTATCACGATAAATCCGTGTGGGAGCCCAAGGTGAAGGACATTCCCGGTGCCGGCAAGCATATCGGGATGGACATCATCGACGAGTTCCTGGCCCCCGTGCGCGGCATGTTCGAACCGGGCGATCCCAAGGTCCACGTCCACCGCATCTTCTCGGCCGGCGAGATGGTCTGCGTGGAATCCAACTCCACCGGCAAGACGGCCGACGGCAAGGTCTATGACAACGATTATTGCTGGGTGTTCAAGATCTCGAACGGCAAGGTCGACGAGATGCGCGAATATATGGACAGCCTTTACACCGCCAAGCTGTTCGGGCTCGCCTGACCTTGCACCAGGCTTCCGCCCATATCGGCCTGCAAAAGGCAGCGTATTGCGCTTCCGGTGCTCACGGCGCCGGAAGGCCGCTGCGCTCCGGTTCTTATACGCCACCTTTTTCGGCTCGATCTGAACAGAATCCAGGCGCAATTCTTGGGAGGAACTTTTGATGCGTTTCGAAGGCCGCCCCATCCTGATCTCCGGCGCCGGGCGCGGGCTCGGCGAAGGGATTGCGATGCATCTCGCCTCCGAAGGCGCGATCGTCGGCGTGTGCGACATTAACGAGGAAAGCGCGCAAACCGTTGTCGGCGCGATCCGCGATGCCGGCGGGCAGGCGCATGCCTATGGCGGGGATCTGGGGCAGCGGCAGGTTTTCCATGACGTCATGGCGGCATTTGCCAAGGATGCCGGGCCGGTCCGCGCGCTGATCAACAACGCCTCCGTGCTGGTTTACGAACCGATCGAGCAGGTGACGGAAGAAACTCTGGAGCGGATGATCTCCGCCGGTCTCAAGGCCGTTTTCTGGGGCACGCAGGCGTTCCTGGAATATCGCGACGAGAATGCGCAATGCGCGATCCTCAACTATTCCTCCCCCGTCGCCTATCGCGGGCGGCCGAATACGGGGGCTTATACTGCGATCAAGAGCGCGGTGGCGGGGTTGACGATGGTTCTCGCAGGCGAGCTCGGGCCGCGCGGAATCCGCGTGAATGCAATCGCGCCGGGTTCGGTGCCCACACCGGCGACGACCGGCTTCGTCTCGCCCGAACAATATGAGCAGCGGGCCAAGAACATCCCGCTGCGCCGCAACGGCACACCGGAAGACGTCGCCCGGGCGGCGGCCTTCATCCTCTCGGACGAAGCGGATTTCGTGAACGGGGCCATGCTCGCCATCGATGGCGGCATCATTGCGGCGGGATAGGCATATGGCAGCGATCTGGCAGGAACGGCTCGACCGGCTGAAAGAAGTCATCGAAGAGGATGTCGCGCGCGGCGACTATTTCGGCATGGTGCTGAAGGTCGGGCGCGGCGGCGAAGCCGTGTTCGAAGAGGCGATCGGCAGCGCGGACGGCGAAGGCCAGCGCCCGCTCAACACCGATGACGTGTTCTCGATCTTCTCCGTCACCAAGGCTTTCACCAATATATTGATCCTGAAGGCGGTGGAGGAAGGGCGGCTGACGCTGACCACCAAGGTGAAGGACATGCTGCCCGAATTTACCGGGCTGCCGCGCGAAGAGGCGACCTATTACCACCTGCTGTCGCACACGGCGGGCATGCCCGGCGTCTGGACGCCCAAGCCGGGCATGTATCTCGACCGGCTGAGCGATCTTTATGACGCGGTGATTGAAAATGTGCACGGGATCGTTCCGCCGGGCGAGCGCTGCGACTATTCGCCGCTGGTCAATCACGTGCTGATGGGCATGACGCTGGTGCGCCACGATCCCAAGGGCCGCGATTATCAGACGCTGCTGCAAGAGGATCTGTTCGGCCCGCTGGGCATGACTAGCACCAGTATGGGCCTGCGCCCGGATCTGCGAGACAGGCATGTGAAGCCCGATATGCGCGGCACGGTGCCGATCAAGCATCTTTCCCGCGACATGGAAGGCGATCACGCGCTGTTCGAAAGCCCGCATACGGAAAGCCCGCATGTCGGCTGCGCGTCCACTGCCGGGGATCTGTGGCGCTTCACCGAGATGCTGAGGCGCGGCGGGGAGCTGGGCGGGGTGCGCATCCTCTCGCCCCGCATGCTCAAAGTCGCGCGGCAGGTGCAGACGGGCGACATGCCCAACGAGCTTTACAAGGCCGCGCATCTGCGCGCCGGCTGGCCGGTGACCCCGGCCTATATGGGGCTGGGCTTCAATGTACGCGGGCCCAGGCTGGTCCATCATCAGCTCGGTACGCTGACCAGTGCGGAAACCTTCGGCAATTACGGTGCGGGCAGCACGCTGATCTGGGTCGATCCGGAACTGGACGTGTCCTTCGCCGCCTGCAGCGCGGGCGTGATGGCGCAGGTGCCCAATATCGCCCGCTTCCAGAGACTGAACGACATCGTCGTCTCGGCGATGATCTGAAGGAAGAGAACTTATGAGTGACGCAGATATCATCGCCATCGGATCGGGCCATAACGGCCTGGTCGCCGCCGCCTATCTGGCCGTGGCGGGCAAGAGCGTGCTGGTGCTGGAGC
>JAUIFP010000037.1 GCA_030430365.1 Alphaproteobacteria bacterium
TTCAGGCGTGCCGAAATCCGCTTGGCGTTCATATCCCATCATACTTCTCCACGGCGGCAAGATCCGCCCGTGTATTAATGTTAGCAGGTTTTGACGCTAACTTCACTCCGCGCGCATTGATCGCGGCGGCGAAGGCTAGCATCGAGTGGCGTCCTTCACTCTGGAGGATGGCCTCAATCGTCGATGTAGCGTCACTATTCCAATGGCCTATAACCGGCTGACTTTCAAGGTATGCTGACGCCGGAGAGAGCAATTCAAGTAAATTTTCGGGCAATTTCACCGAATCCACGCCGCAAGTCATCACACTTGTGAAATCTGCGTCCTGGGCATGGTGCAAACCGGCCGCGATTCCTGCCAGCGGGCCCATGCCGGGATGCGGCCAGTCGGGGATGCAGGGGGCAGGGCCGGTTTCGCGTCCGGCGATCACCACCTGTTCGCACCAGCCGGAAAGCGCATCGACCGCGCGCGCAAGCAGCGTGCGGCCGTCAAGCTCCGCCATGGCCTTGTCGCTTCCGAAGCGGGTGGATTGCCCACCTGCCAGGACAACGCCCAGAATCATGCAATGCTCACCGGCTGCCGGATCACTTGCGCCAAATCACTTGCGGAAGTCTTCGGGCCAATGCTTCAGGGCGCTCATCACGGGGTAGGGCGTGAAGCCGCCCAGCGCGCAGAGCGAACCGAACTTCATTGTTTCGCACAGATCTTCCAGCAGCTGGACTTCTTCGTCCGGCGAACGGCCCGTCTTGGGCATATTGTGCATCTGCGGCTCGGTTTCGACACCGGCCAGCTCGCGTCCGCCAACCCGGATCCGGTCGATCACTTCCATGCCGCGTACTGCGCCCAGGCGGCACGGTGTGCATTTGCCGCAACTTTCCGCCGCGCAGAATTCCATCGCGAAGCGTGCCATCGCGCCCATATCCGCCGTATCGTCGAACACCGTGATCCCGGCATGGCCGATCAGTGCATCGGCCTTGGTATAGGCTTCGTAATCGAAGGGGATGTCGAACTGGTCGGGGTGGATATAGGCGCCCAGAGGGCCGCCGACCTGCACCGCCTTGACCGGGCGGCCCGATTGCGTGCCGCCGCCGATTTCGTTGACCAGCTCGCCCAGCGTGATGCCGAAGGCGACTTCGTAAAGCCCGCCATGCTTGATATTGCCGGCCAGCTGGATCGGCATGGTGCCCTTGGACCGATCGATGCCCAGGCTGTCATACAAAGATGCGCCGCCTTCCATCAGGATATGCGGCACGGCCGCCAGGGTCAGCACATTGTTGACCACGGTGGGCTTGCCGAACAGGCCCTTCAGCGCCGGCAGCGGAGGCTTGGCGCGCACTTCGCCGCGCTTGCCTTCCAGCGAATTGAGCAGGGAGGTTTCCTCGCCGCAGACATAGGCGCCTGCTCCGGCGCGGATTTCGCACACGAAGGGGGCCACGATATGCGCACTGGCGCGCACGGCCTTTTCCATCTTGTCGATCGCGTCGGGATATTCGCTGCGCAGATAGACATAGCCCTTGGTCGCGCCCACGGCTTCGCCGGCGATGGCCATGCCTTCGATCAGCGCAAAGGGATCGCCTTCCATCACCATGCGGTCGGCAAAAGTGCCGCTATCGCCTTCGTCGGCATTGCAGACGATGTATTTCTGATCCGCCTGGGCGCCGGCCACGGTCTTCCACTTGATACCGGCGGGGAAGCCCGCACCGCCGCGGCCGCGCAGGCCGGAGGAAAGCACTTCCTCCACGATGGCTTCGGGGCCCATTGCGCGGGCGCGCTTCAGGCCCGACCAGCCGCCGGTCGCTTCGTAATCGTCCAGGCTGAGCGGACGGGTCTTGCCCGCGCGGGCAAAGGTCAGGCGCTGCTGGCTGGCGATGAAGGGATGTTCGGCGATCACGCCGATGCCCTTGTCGCTCGATCCGTCCAGGATCGCCGCGACATCGTCCACGGTGGCCGGGCCGAAACCCTTGCCGTCCACTTCCACCAGCGGCTCGAGCCATTGCATGCCCCAGCTGCTCGTGCGTTCAACGCTGGCGCCGGCTTTTTCGAAAGCGGCGGCAAGCTCGTCTGCACCGCAAGCGCGGGCCAGGGCGTCGTCGGAAATGCGGATGGTAGTCATGCGTTTTCAATCAGCTTGGTAAGGGCAGCGCTGTCGAGCCGCGCATGCAGTTTGTCGCCGATACGGGCATTGGGGCCGGAAGAGCACAGGCCGAGGCAATAGACGGTGGAGAGCTTCACGCGCTCGCCAGCGGCCTGATTGGCGTCGTCCATCAGCGCTTCGACGCCGCGCGCCTTGCAGCTTTCGGCGCGGCAGATCTGCACCACGGGGCGCGGATCGGCCTGTTTGAGGAAGTCGTGATAGAAGCTGACCACGCCGTGCACTTCCGCGCGGCTGAGGTTCAGACCTTCGGCAATCGCTTTCTCGGAATTCTCGTCGACGCAGCCGAACTCCTCCTGCACGTCGTGCAGGATCGGAAGCAGCGCGCCTTCGCGCCCCTTGTGATCGGCAATGATCTCGGCGAGTTTTTGTGAACTGCTCATCTTTTCATTCTCTCGGCATGCCAGGCGATATGCTCGGCCATGAAGGTCGAGATGAAATAGTAGGAGTGGTCATACCCCTCCTGCATCCTGATCGCGGCGCGCATATCCGCATTTCGGCATGCCTGGTCAAGCAGGTTGGTCTTAAGCTGTTCCTGAAGAAAGGTATCGGCTTTCCCTTGATCGACCAACAGGTCGGTCAGGCGGGCTCCGTCTTCGATCAGGGCGCAGGCGTCATATTCGCGCCATTTGTCGCGGTCCGCGCCGATATAGCCGGTCAGCGCCTTTTCGCCCCACGGGCAGCTCAGCGGGCTGACAATCGGCGAAAATGCGCTGGTCGAAACGAAGCGGCCCGGATTGCGCAAAGAGATGGTGAGGGCACCGTGCCCGCCCATGGAATGGCCGGTGATTCCCTGGCGCGCCATGTCGACCGGGAAGTGCTTCGCGACGACTTCGGGCAATTCCGTCTCGATATAGGACCGCATGCGGAAATTATCTGCCCAGGGCGCTTCGGTGGCATCGACATAGAAGCCGGCGCCCTTGCCGAAATCATAAGCCTCGTCATCGGGCACATCGTCACCGCGTGGGCTGGTGTCGGGGGCGACGAAGATGATCCCATGCTCTGCGCAGGCGGCACGGAATTCGCCCTTCTCGGTCACATTGGCATGCGTGCAGGTCAGGCCGGAAAGATACCACAGCACCGGCATTTTCGTGCCCGGCACATGTTCCGGCACGAAGACCGAAAAGGTCATTTCGGTCCCGGTTTCGGCGGACTGGTGCGTATAGACGCCCTGCGTTCCGCCGTGGCTGCGATTTTCACTGACAGTTTCCAAGGTCATGCCGGCTCCCTGTATACGGCGCAAAGTTTGTTGCCATCGGGATCGCGCAGATAGGCCAGATACATCGGGCCGACGCCCGATTCACGCCATCCCGGCGGGTCTTCGATCGACTTTCCGCCATTGTCCACGCCGGCGGCGTGCCAGGCGTCGGTCTGTTCGGTGGAATCCATCGTCAGGCCGATCGTGCCGCCATTGGCATGCGTTGCCGGCTCCCCGTCAAGCGGGCTGCAGACCACGAAGACGCTGTCCTTATGTGTGTAGACCAGGCTGCCCGTGGGCGCGACGAAGGCCTCGTTTCCTCCGGCGGCGGTAAACACCGCGTCATAGAATTTCTTCGATTGGGTCAGGTCGTTGCTGCCCACAGTCAGGTGACTGTACATGGTTTGCTGTCCTCTTTCGTTCGTTTGCGCGGCGGGATCAGGCGCTGATGTGGAAGGTGCAGATCTTGTTGCCGTCGGGATCGCGCAGATAGGCGCCGCGCGAATTGTTCGGCGCGCGCTCGCGCGGTCCGGGCGGGCCGTCGCAGGTGCCGCCGGCTTCAACGCCCGCAGCGTGCCAGGCATCGACCGTTTCGTCATCCTTGGCGGCAAAGCCCAGCGTGCTGCCATTGCCATGCGTGGCCGATTGGCCGTCCAGTGGCGGGCCGATCATCAGGTTGCCGTTCGGCCCGGCATACATCAGAAAGCCGGCTTCGTCGGGCATGACATTGGCATAGCCCAGCACTCCCATAACGGCGTCGTAGAATTTGCGGCTGCGGCCCAAATCGTTCGAACCGAGAAACGCGTGCGTAAACATGGTATACCTTTCTGACTAACTATCCCTAGCAGATGCGGCCCAGCGCCGCCAGCAATTGCCTTTCCCATGCGGGCCTGCCTGCAGGCGCCGCCAATTCAACATGGCCTTTGCAACATGGCCATTACAGCATCGGCAATTCAACGGGGAATGAAATAGGATGCCGTGAACTTGTGGCCTTCCGGGCTGCGCAGATAGGCGGAATAGACGTCCTGCCCCGGATAATTGCGGATGCCGGGCGGATCCTCGATCGCGGTTCCGCCATTGGCCAGCCCTGCCGCGTGCCAGGCATCCACCTGCGCTTCGCTCTCCATCTTGAAATTGATCGTGCCGCCATTGGCATGAGTCGCGGGATTTCCGTCGCGCGGTTTGCAGACGATCAGGCCGACGCCGTCCTCGCCGCGATAGCGCAGCATGCCGTTGCCGGGCGCGGGCTCCGCAGGCGGCAGGCCGATCACGCCCATGATGGCATCGAAGAATTGCTTCGATTTTTCCAGATCGTTCGATCCGAGCATGACTGTACGAAACATGGGGTGCTGCCTTGTCGGATCAGAACACGACGACGGATCGGATGGATTCGCCCTTGTGCATGAGGTCGAAGCCCTTGTTGATCTCTTCGAGGGAGAGGATGTGGGTGATCATGGGGTCGATCTGGATCTTGCCGTCCATGTACCAGTCCACGATCTTGGGCACATCGGTTCGGCCCCTGGCTCCGCCGAAGGCGGTGCCGCGCCAGTTGCGGCCCGTCACCAGCTGGAAGGGACGCGTGGCGATCTCCTTGCCCGCTTCGGCCACCCCGATGACGATGCTGGTCCCCCAGCCGCGATGGCAGCATTCCAGCGCCGTGCGCATCACTTCGGTATTGCCGGTGCAGTCGAAGGTGTAATCCGCCCCGCCATTGGTCATCTCCACGACCTTGGCGACCACTTCGTCCCGGCTCATCCCCTTGGTGTTGAGGAAATCGGTCATGCCGAACTTGCGGCCCCATTCCTCGCGGTCCGAATTGAGGTCGATCCCGATGATCTTGTTCGCACCGGCGAGCTTCGCCCCCTGCAGAACGTTGAGCCCGATCCCGCCCAGGCCGAACACCACCACATTGTCCCCCACCTGGACCTTCGCGGTGTTGGTCACCGCGCCGACCCCGGTGGTCACCCCGCAGCCGATATAGCAGCTGGTGTTGAACGGTGCGTCCTCGCGGATCTTCGCCACGGCAATCTCGGGCAGAACCGTGAAGTTCGAAAAGGTCGAGCAGCCCATATAGTGATAGATCGTCTCGCCCTTGTAGGAAAAGCGGCTCGTCCCGTCCGGCATCAGCCCCTGGCCCTGCGTGGCGCGGATCGCGGTGCACAGGTTCGTCTTGCCGCTGAGGCACGACTTACACTGGCGGCATTCCGGCGTGTAGAGCGGGATCACGTGATCGCCTTCCTTCACGCTCGTCACACCCGCGCCGACCTCGCGCACGATCCCCGCGCCTTCGTGACCCAGCACGGAGGGGAACAGACCCTCGCTGTCCAGACCGTCCAGCGTATAGGCGTCCGTATGGCAGATCCCCGTCGCCATGATCTCGACCAGGACCTCGCCCGCCTTCGGCCCCTCCAGATCAAGCTCCACTATCTCAAGCGGCTTCTTCGCTTCAAAGGCTACTGCGGCTCGCGTCTTCATGGTTTCGCGTTGCTCCCGATTTGTTGTTTAGGCTGCGGCTTTTTGACGTTCGGCCGCGGCGACTTCGAGGTCGTCGTCCGCATCACGAACGGGCATCACCCACAGCAGGATTACGGCGATGACAGAGCCCAGGCTCATGATCGCCGAGACGATGAACAGATTGTCGGCGCCGCCATTGATGTGATCGAACAGCCAGCCCGCCACGATCGGCGATCCGGCCGCACCGGCGCGCCCGACGCCCAGCACGAAACCGGTTCCGCTGGCGCGGGCATAGGCCGGGAAGCTGAGGGCGAAGGCGGAATAATAGCCCACGATTGCCGCGTTCAGGAAGAACATCGTCAGCAATGCGGCGATCCGCCAAGTCCACAGGCTTTCGTGACCGAGGCCGAAATAGAGCACCGCGCCAACGCCCAGCAGCAATGCGCCGATGGTCGGCCCTTTGAGGCCGAACTTCTTGAGGAAGAAGCCGAATATCGCGCCGCCGATGGCGCCGCCGATATTGGCATAGGTCAGGCTGCTGGCGCCTTCTGCAGGCGTATATCCGGAAAGCGCCACGATCGTGGGGGCGTTCTTCAGGATGTAATAGAAGGTGAAGGTATGGAACAGATAGCCGAAGGCCAGCAGCAGCGTGATCGGGCGCAGCCGCGGATTGGCCAGGATATCGGTCGCCTTGGGCTTGGGGCCCGTTTCTTCAAGCGTGGGCAGGCTGACCAGGGCTGGCTTGCCGAATGCGGCGAGCGACTTGTTGGCCTTCTCCAGCGCGCCCTCGGGCCGCCGTGCAACGTAATAGGCCGGCGTTTCGGGAACCAGTGCCATCACCAGCGGGATCATCACCGCGGTAACGATGGAGCCGAAGATGAAGACCGCGCGCCAGTCATAGTCGACCAGCAGCCAGCCTTGTGCCGCAAATCCGCCGATAACGCCGCCGAGCGGATAGCCGATGACGTAGAATGCCATCGATACGGAGCGGCCCGTCCGGCTGGTGACTTCCGCGACCACGGCGTTGGTCGATGCCAGCATGCCGCCAATTCCCAGGCCGGTGATGAAGCGCCAGATCGTCATCGGCGTCACCGCGTTGGACTGGCTGGCCATGAACATGCCGATCGCCATGACCACGAGACAGGCCAGCATCGTGGCCTTGCGCCCGTATTTGTCGGCAGCGCCGCCCAGCAGGACCGAGCCGACGCCCATGCCGATCAGCTCCGCGGAAAGGACGACGCCCAGTTCGGTGCGGGTGATGCCCCAATCCTGCATGATGCCCGGCGCGGCAAAGGCGCTGGACAGAACGTCGAACCCGTCGAGTGCGTTCAGGAACACCATCAGGATCACGACGATGATCTGCCGCATACCCATGGGCGTATCTTTGATCACATTGATGGGGTTCGCATCCCCTGACGGTGCAGCCATCGTTCGAATCCTCTCCCTTGAACCGCTCTCAATCGTGGATTCGAGCGAGCATTTCCACCAGTTTCTCTACCTCGTCACCGGTAAAGCGGCTTTTCAGCCAGTTTTCATGTTCCGCTATACATAGTTTCGCCTTTTCCAGCGCCTCAGCGCCGGCGGCGGTCAAAAACAGGGCCTGTTTGCGCCCATCGGTGGCCGACCGTTCGCGGCGCAGATAGCCCCGTTCCTGCAGGCGATTGACGATCGTCATGGTCGTCGCCCGGTCCATCCGCAGGCGCTGCCCGAGATCGATTTGCGCAATGCCCGGCCTATCATCGACCATCCATAATACGGATACTTGTTTCTGGGTCAGGTCGAGATTGACGAATGTTTCGGTGAAATGGCGGTAGACGGCACCATGGGCGAGCCGGATGTGGAAGCCGACAATGTCGTTCAGCCCCTCGATCTCGCCATAATCGTCTTCAGCCAATGGCGCTGCGCTCATTGGGCCTGTCCCCGCTCGCTATGTGCTTGCGCATTCGTTAGTAGAGCATACAATTGCGCGCAAGGAGAGGATTGCGCATGTCTCATTTCCCGGACACGCCGAATTTCACCGGCTTCAACACGCCTTCGCGAGTCGAAGCGGATATTGCGGACCTCGCGCATGAGGGCGAAATCCCCGAAGGGATCAACGGCGCCTTCTACCGCGTGCAGCCCGATCCGCAGTTCCCGCCCATGCTGGGGGACGATATTTCCTTCAATGGCGACGGGATGATCACCCGCTTCCACATTCACGACGGGCAATGCGATTTCCGCCAGCGCTGGGCGAAGACGGACAAGTGGAAGGCCGAAAATGCGGCCGGGCGCGGACTGTTCGGCATGTACCGCAATCCTTTGACCGACGATCCCTCGGTAAAAGGCATGATTCGCTCCACCGCCAACACCAATGCCTGGATCTATGCCGGCAAATTGTGGGCGATGAAGGAAGACAGCCCTTCATTGCTGATGGACCCGGTGACCATGGAAACGCTGGAGTTCGAAAAATTCGGCGGCGCGATGAAGGGGCAGACCTTCACCGCCCATCCCAAGATCGATCCCCATACCGGCAATATGGTCGCGATCGGCTATGCGGCCAGCGGGCTGTGCAGCGACGATGTCGCCTATTACGAAGTGAACCCGGAAGGCGAACTGGTCCGCGAGAAGTGGTTCAAGGTCCCTTATTACTGCATGATGCACGATTTCGCGATTACCGAGGATTACCTCGTGCTGCATATCGTGCCCTCGATCGGCAGCTGGGAACGGCTGGAAAAGAAACTGCCGCATTTCGGCTTCGACACCACGATGCCGGTCTATCTCGGGATCATCCCGCGGCGCGAGGATCTGAAGCAGGAAGACATCCGCTGGTTCAAGCGCGGCAACTGCTTTGCCAGCCATGTCGTGAATGCGTGGCAGGAGGGGACGAAGGTCCACTTCGTCACGCCGGAAGCGAAGAACAACATGTTCCCCTTCTTCCCCGACGTGCATGGCGAGCCGTTCAACGGGCCGGAAGCGATGAGCAAGCTGACCCGCTGGACCGTCGATCTCGCCTCCAATGGGGAGGAGTTCGAGGAGATCGTTCCGCTGACCGATACAGCCTCGGAATTTCCGCGGATCGACGACCGCTTCACCGGCGTGAAGAACCGCTACACATGGGGCCTGGAAATGGACATGAGCCGCCCGGTCGAACTGAAGGGCGGCAGCGCGGGCGGTTTCCTGATGAACTGCCTGTTCCTGAAGGACCTGGAAACTGGCGCGGAGCAGCATTGGTGGTGCGGCCCGGTTTCCAGCCTGCAGGAACCCTGCTTCATTCCGCGCACACCCGATGCGGCGGAAGGCGACGGCTGGATCGTGATGATCTGCAACCGCCTGGAAGACCATCGCAGCGATCTGCTGATCTTCGATGCGCTGGAGATCGAGAAGGGGCCGGTGGCGACCATCAATGTCCCGATCCGCCTGCGTTTCGGCCTGCACGGGAATTTCGCCCGTGCCGAAGAGATTGGGCTGGACGAGGCCGTCGCCGCCTGAACGCTTAACCGCTTGCACGCAGGCGGGGATTTCCGCGTGATCTGGGGGCGGAAATGTCCGTGCCGGCAAATCGTAAATTCACAGGCCTGCTGAGGGCCTTCTTCGGCAACGGATTCTGCCGATAAATAGCTGTATTTCAATCAGTTATGGGAACCGCGTGGTTCCCGCTGCCTTAACCAAAGAGTTAGATACATTTGCTAGTGAACTGGCATGGGAGTGGAGCTAACCCGCTTTGACCTTATGAGGCTTGCCACCGACAGTCTGGACCAGGCTGTTGTGGCGACCGATATGGAAGGCAACGTGGCATTCGCCAACGAAGCTTTCACGCGGTTGACCGGGTATCGTGCGGACGAGGTCCTGGGGCGGCGGTTGAGCGACGTCGTGCCCGCCTTCGGCGATGCCAGAAACAAGCTGCGGGATGCACTGCGCGCCCTTCAGACCGTCGGCTCCTTCAAGGACGAAATCCTCTTCAGCGACCGGTCGGGCGAACCGAAATGGGCTTCGCTGACAGCCAATGTCGTTTCCGAAGATGGCGAGGCTTCGCGCTACATCGTGGCTTCCATTTCCGACATCACCTTTGCGAAAATCTATGAGACGCTTCAGCACCGGCTGCTGAGGGATCTGGTTCACGGCAAGAGCCTGCCCGCGATGATGAACATGGTCTGCCGCGAAGTGCAGCAGATGCTGGACGATATTCACATGTCCGTGTCTCTGATCGATCAGGCCGGCTGCCTGCGTATGCAGGCCGCGCCCGATCTGCCGGCATGGTATTGCGATGCGATCGAAGGCCTGCCGATCGGGCCGGTTGTCGGTTCTTGCGGGACGGCTGCCTGGATCGGTGAAGCGGTCAATGTCGACGATATCCATACCGACCCCCTGTGGGCGCCGTTTCCGGAGATCACGGGCAATCTGGAATACACATCGGTCTGGTCCCTGCCGATCAAGGCAGGCGACGGCACCGTCAAAGGCGTGTTCGCCTTCTATGCGCATAGTCCGATCGTTCCATCGGCGTTCCATTGGCGCATTGTCGATATCTGCAAGGAATTGTGCGCGCTCGCCCTGGAACGGACAGAGGCGCACAATCGCGTTCGGCATCTCGCCAATCACGATTCGCTGACCGGCCTGTTCAACCGGCAATATTTCCATCACGAGCTGGATGCGGAAATTGCCCATGCGGCCGCGACCGACGCGCCCTTTGCGGTCCATCTGATCGATCTGGACGGGTTCAAGGAAATCAACGACCGTTACGGGCACAAGGCCGGCGACGATCTGCTGGTGGCCTTTGCGCGGCAGCTGGAAGGGCTTGCCGAAGGTTCCGATACGATCGCCCGTCTGGGGGGCGACGAATTCGCCATGCTGCAATCCCACTGTTCGTCCGCTGCCGATGCGCAGCGGCGGGCGGAGGAGATTACCGGTTCCATCCAGGCGCTGCTGGCCCAGGGCAGGGTGGATTGGGAAACCGCCGGCGCCAGTGTCGGCTTTGCGCTTTGCCCCAAGGATGCGGACACGCCGGAAGAGCTGCTGCGCAATGCCGATCTGGCGCTCTACCGGGCGAAGCAGAGCGGCCGCGGCAAGGCGTGCAGTTACACGATCTCCATGACCCATGAGGTGGAGAAGCGCCGCCGGCTGGAGCGGGATCTACGCTGCGCCCTGTCGCGCGGCGGGCTGGGACTGCATCTGGTGTATCAACCGCAATACCGGCTTTCGGATAACGACTTGGTCGGCTTCGAGGCGCTAGTCCGCTGGAACCATCCCGAATTCGGCGAAATCCTGCCCGAACATTTCGTGCCGATTGCGGAACGCGCCCATCTGATCGGCGATCTGGGGGCCTGGGTGCTGCGGGAAGCTTGCCTGGCAGCCAGCGGATGGCCGCAGGATGTGTGCGTTGCAGTCAACCTCTCGCCAGCCCAGATCACCGAGGGGGACCTGCCGCGGCTGGTCCATTCGACCTTGCTCGAGCTGGGGCTGAGCCCTTCGCGGCTTGAGCTCGAAATTACGGAAAATGTGCTGATCGAGGACAAGAGCATTGCCTTGCACGTTCTGCGGCGGCTTTCGGCCATGGGCGTCAAGATCGCGATGGACGATTTCGGCACCGGCTATGCCTCGCTCAGCTACCTGCACTTCTTCCCCTTCGACAAGATCAAGATCGATCAGTCCTTCGTCAGCAATCTGGAAGACAATGCCTATTCGCTGGCGATCGTCGATGCCGTGCTTGGCCTGTGCAGCTCGATCGGGATCCCGGTGACTGCGGAAGGCATTGAAACGCGCGCCCAACTGGAAATCCTGATGGGCAAGAACTGCGATTACGGGCAGGGATTCTATCTTGGCGCGCCGGGCGATGCGCTCGTCTGGATGCCGCCGGCAAAACCGGGGGCCGCCCAGCGGCCGCTTTCCGCGTAGTCCTGCCCGCTTAAGGGCTATTGCAGGCTTTCTGTCCGCATCTCAGCCCTCCAGCCATTCCGCCAGGGAGGCCAGGCAGGCGCGCGCCAGCAGCTTGCAGCGCTCCGGGCTCCAGCCCTGCTGCGGATCGGGCAAATCGTCGTTGTCCCTGAACGGCATTTCCAGCGTCATGGCGCAGGCGCCGAAGCGTTCGGCTATCTGGTTGGTCGCCATGGTCAGATTGGCCTGTCCGGGCCGCGCCTTGGGATAGCCCTTCGCGGTCTGAAAATCGGGCGTGCGCCGCTTCAGGATTTCGCGGTAACGCTCGTAATCCTCGCCCTGCTTGCCGGTCCAGGAGGGTATCCCTTCGAAACCGGCAATGAAGACATGCGGGATCGCTTCGTCGCCATGCACGTCGATCGCGAAATCGACGCCCGTTTCATCCATCGCTCCGCGCAGCGCGAGCACTTCGGGGGAGCGTTCCGCGCTGGGGCTGTTCCATTCGCGGTTGAGGTTGGAGCCCACCGCATTGGTGCGCAGATGGCCGCGCCGCGATCCGTCGGGATTGCAGTTGGGCACCACGTGCAGCCGGCATTTGCCGCGCAGTGTTCTGGCAATCGGATCGGCGGGATCGGTCAGGCATTCCAGCGCGCCTTCCATCCACCATTCGGCCATGCTTTCGCCGGGATGCTGGCGGGCGAACAGCCACACCTCCATCGGCCCTTCGCCCATCTCCAGGCAATCCAGCGGCTGCCCGTCCAGCGAATGGCCCAGGCAGCGATAGCTCACGCCGTCGCACTCGGCCGCCTGGGCAACCAGATCGTGATGCCGCTCCATCGAAAAGGGGGCGAAATAGGCGAACCACGCCAGGTCGCTTTGCGGCGTGTAGCGGATCGTCAGCGTTCCATTGTCCGCATGGCTGCTGAAATGGCTTTCGGCTCGGGCCCAATATTCGCGGTCTTCCGAAACGCATGCCCGGTATCCGGGCCAGCCTGCCGGATAGGCCGTGGCATTGAGGCCGGTGATCTTCAGCACCATCTCGCGGCCGGCATTTCCGGCAACGCGGAAATGGAACCACTGGCTGAAGTCGGACTGGTGATCCTTGCGAATGGCCAGCTTCGCAGCATCGCCTGCCACTTCGAGCACTTCGATATTGCCGCTGTCGAAGCCGCAATCGATCCGGAGGGGTGTTTCGTTCATTAACTCGTCAATCTGCCCGGCCTGTCACTCGACCTGGACGGTTTCGCCATTGTTGCCCGGGAAGTCGCGGAACAGCGCCTCGGCCATCTTGGCTGCGCCCAGCTGGTTCTGGGCGACCGGGGCATCGGCGCGCACCGTGAAATTGGCTCGGCCTTCCCAGATCGTCTGGTCGCTTTCGCGGTCCCTGATCATCACGCCCAGCCTGGTGGTGACCTGTTCCGGCGGCGGGCCCGACAGGTCCAGACCGATGCCCAGCCCGACGCCCGAGCCATAGGATCCGGTCGAACCGCCTACGCCCACGCTCACCGGGCCGCGCCCCCGTTCGGGCTGGAAGGCGAAGCGTTCCAGCTGCAGCAACGCCACCTGGGCGCCTTCACCCGCCGGTACGGTCTGATAGCCGATCCTGGCCAGTTCGCGCTCCACGGCGGCCGAATAGCTCGCCAGCTCCAGGGAATCGGCATCCATGCCGGGGCCGGCTTCAACCGCGATGGTCCCCTGGCCGAGCGAGGGGAGGGCAGAAAGGCTGTGAAAGCGGGTGACTTCCACCGGGCCGATCGGGGTGGCGCAGGCGGACAGGGCGGCAAGGCCCAGCAACATGGCGGCGGCGCGGATTATCTGCATCACTCCAACTCCCATGGAAGGGGCGTAGCCCTTGTTCTGGATGCCCGCTATAGGCATTGCAACCGTTGCCCTCGCCTTAACGCCCCCTTGATGCATTGGTGTTATCTTTCCCGCCATGACCAACAGACCATCCGTTCTCGTCACCGGCGGCGCCGGCTATATCGGCAGCCATGCAGTGCTGGCCCTGCTCGACCGGGGCTGGCGCGTGGCCGTGATCGACAGCCTGGTGACCGGCTTTCGCTTTGCCGTGCCGGACGAAGTGGCCTTCTATGAAGGCGATATCGAAGACGATGCGCTGCTCGCACGGATCTTTGCCGAACAGGGGACGGGCGCGATCATGCATTTCGCCGGCTCGATCATCGTGCCCGAATCGGTCGAAAATCCGCTCAAATATTATCACAACAACACGGCCAAGAGCCGCGCCCTGATGGCAGCCGCGGTAAAGGGCGGGGTGAAGCATTTCATCTTCAGCTCGACTGCGGCGACTTACGGCATCCCCAAGGAATCGCCGGTGCATGAGGATAGCCCCAAGCAGCCGATCAATCCTTATGGCATGTCGAAGCTGATGACCGAGACGATGCTGGCCGACACGGTCAAGGCGCATCCGATGAATTACTGCGCGCTGCGCTATTTCAATGTCGCCGGTGCAGACCCAAGGGCGCGCAGCGGGCAATCGACCGCGGGTGCAACACACCTGATCAAGGTTGCGGTAGAGGCGGCGCTGGGCAAGCGGGAGAGCGTTTCGGTGTTCGGCACCGATTACGACACGCCTGACGGAACCGGTGTGCGCGATTACATCCATGTCAGCGATCTGGCCGCTGCGCATGTGCTCGCTCTGGAAGAGCTGATGGCGGATCCCGCGCGCTCGCTCACCATGAATTGCGGCTATGGCCGGGGCTTTTCGGTGCTCGAAGTGCTCGATGCGGTGGATCGCGTGACGAATATGAAGATCGAGCGGATTTTGGGGCCGCGCCGTGCGGGCGATCCCGATTCGCTCATTTCGGACAATCGCCGGATCAAGGAAACGCTCCCTTGGCAGCCCGAGCATGACGATCTCGACCAGATAATTGCCCATGCGCTCGCTTGGGAGCGGAAATTGACCGAGATTCGCGCGGAAGCTTGACTTGCGGGGGTTCCCCGCTTAACGGCCCGGCTTCAAATTTCAGGTGGGTGATCCCACGGAAGAGACAGAAATGAAGATTCGCAACAGCCTCAAGTCGCTGAAGAACCGCCACCGCGATTGCCGCGTGATTCGCCGTCGTGGCCGGACCTATGTGATCAACAAGACCAACCGCCGCTTCAAGGCGCGCCAGGGTTGAACCATTCGCGCGTCCCTGCCTCGGCGGGGATACGTAACTAAAGGCCCCCGTGAAAGCGGGGGCTTTTGTTGTTTGCGGGGGATGAGATGACGCAAGTCCGCGCAGTCGTATTCGATGTCGGTGAAGTGCTGTTCCACTGGGACATGCGCGTGCTGTTCTCCCAAATGGTGAAGGATGAGGCACGGCTCGATCACTTCATGTCCAACGTGCTGACTTTCGATTTCCACTGCCGCAGCGATGCAGGAGAAACGCTCGCGGACATGCTGGCCGAGCTGACTCGGCGGCATCCGGAATTTGCCGATGCGATCCATGCCTATGGCACCCGCTTCAATGAAACGATCACCGGTCCAGTGGCCGGATCGAGGGAATTGGTCGAGAAGCTCGCGAACCGCGATGTCCCACTCTTCGCATTGACCAATTTCGGCGCGGAGTTCTGGGCCGGTTTCCATCCGACAGAACCTATATTCGAGCATTTCGCCGACATACTCGTTTCGGGAGAAGAGAAACTCGCCAAGCCGGATCCGGCCATTTTCGAACTGGCGCAGCGCCGCTTTGGCTTCGCGCCGAGCGAATTGGTCTTTGCCGATGACCGGGAGGAGAATGTCGCTGCGGCGCGCGCTTGCGGCTGGCATGCGCACCATTTCAAACATACTCAGGGTTTCGAAGTCGAGCTGACGCGGCTTGGCCTGCTTGCCTGATCGGCTTGACCCTTATCCGCTCGCTGAGGCCTGCTCACTCGCCATTGCAGCGCGCCAGCGCCTTGGCATCCAGTTCTCCCCCGGCATGGATGAAGCGCCGCACCGCGCCGAATTTCTGCGCCATGCGGCCGCATACGATTACCGGGCGCGAACCGCTCCTGGTGCCGGTGCAGACGGCTGCCTCACAGCGCCAGATCACTCCGTCGACCACTTCCTGCTGCGGCTGGGCAAGGGGAACCATCAGCTCCGCGCGGAAGAAGGCGGGGCTGCTTTCGGCTTTGGCCGGCAGGCCATGGAGGGCTGCGGCCGCGCACGCAAAACCCGTGATCGCGGCGGAAAGGTTCTGCAAAGGATAACTCTTCATCGGCTGTTCCCGTTTGTCCGCCACGGCACCATTAAGAGGGGAATTCCCAGTATTGAAATGAAACCTATATAGAATAGTTTCATATAGCAACCTAAAATTTGTTGCACGGCGCGCCAAGCGCGTGTTGAGCTGACCGCCTTAGGAAAGGACGAGAATGGGAACGCTGCGCGAACCGCTGGACAAGGTGGTTGCTTGCGGATTGCCGCAGGCATTGGAAGTAATGGGAGAGCGGTGGTCGTTTCTGATCCTGCGTGCCGCCTTCAATGGCCTGTGCCATTTCGAGGAATATTTGAGCGCGCTGGGCATTGCCCGCAATATCCTTTCCAATCGTCTCTCCAAGCTGGTCGAGAACGGCATCCTCAAGCGGGAACCTTGCCCCGAGGACCGGCGCAAGGTCGAATACCGCCTGACCGAAAAGGGTCTGGACCTGCTGCCTGCCTTGCTCGCGCTGAAGCAGTGGGGCGAGAAATACACGCTGACCGAACTTTCCAATCCGGTGGTGGTCGATTCGCAGGACTGGCTGCCGATCGGCCCGATTACGATCCGCGCGCATGACGGGCGCGAGCTGTCCTATCGCGATCTGCGCTGGCAGGACCGCTCAAGACTCGGCCAGAACGCCGATGAGGAGCGTGCGAAGGAAAAAGAGAAAGCTGAGGCTTGAGCGAGGGCGCCGGCCTGTTGCCTGCTGGGCCGGAATTCCGCGCTCACGCCCTCGGCGGCTTGCGCCTGTAACTGAGCGCTTCGGCCACATGGATGCGCCCGATCTGCTCGGCTCCGGCCAGATCGGCAACGGTCCGGGCAACGCGCAGCATCCTGGTATAGCTGCGCGCCGATAGTTTCATGGCCTCGGCCGCTTGCAACAGGAGCGTGCGCCCGGCCTCGTCCGGCGTGGCATGCGCCTCCAGCGTTTCGCCTTCCAGCTCCGCATTGGAGCGCATTTTCGTATCGCGCAGCCGCTTGGTCTGGACGGCGCGGGCCGAGGCCACTCTGGCGGCAATCTCGGCAGAGCCTTCTGCCGACGGTGGAAGTGCAAGATCGGCTGCACTGACCGAATCGACTTCCACATGCAGATCGATCCGGTCCAGCAGCGGGCCGGAAACCTTGCCCTGATAGTCTGCCGCGCAGCGCGGCGCGCGCGAACAGGCCAGCGCGGGGTCACCCAGATGGCCGCAGCGGCACGGGTTCATCGCGGCCACCAATTGCACACGGGCCGGGAATGTCACATGCGCATTGGCGCGCGCCACGCTGACTTCACCGGTTTCCAGCGGCTGGCGCAGCGAATCGAGCACGCCGCGCTGAAACTCGGGCAGCTCATCCAGAAACAATACGCCCAGATGCGCCATGCTGACTTCGCCGGGGCGCACGCGCAGCCCTCCGCCCGTCAGCGCGGCCATGGAGGCGGAGTGATGCGGGCTGCGGAAGGGGCGGCTGCGGCTGATTCGCCCGCCTTCCAGCTCTCCGGCAACCGATGCGACCATGGAAACTTCCAGCGCCTCGGACGGCGTCAGCTCGGGCAAGATTCCGGGCAGACAGGCCGCCAGCAGGCTCTTGCCCGTCCCCGGCGGGCCGATCATCAGCAGATTGTGCCCGCCCGCTGCTGCTATCTCCAGCGCGCGCTTGGCCGTTTCCTGCCCTTTGACCTGCTTGAGATCCGGGCCGGGCGCTGCGGCCTGCACTTCGCCCGGCTGCGGCTCGGGCAGGAGCTGCACGCCCTTCAGGTGGTTGAGCAGGCCGACCAGACCTGGCGCGGCGCAAACCGGCACCCCCGATGCCCAGCGCGCTTCCGCCCCCTGCGCGGCCGGGCATATCAGGCCCTTTTCCTGCTCGCTGGCGCGCAGCGCCGCCAGCAACACGCCGGGCGAGGGGACGATTCGGCCATCCAGCGCAAGTTCGCCAACCGCGATCCAGTCCGCCAATTGTTCCGCATCGGTCACGCCCATGGCGGCAAGCAGGGCGAGCGCGATCGGCAGATCGTAGTGAGAGCCTTCCTTAGGCAGATCGGCCGGAGAGAGGTTGATTGTGATGCGCTTGGGCGGAAGGGAGAGGCCCATGGCGGCCAGCGCGGCCTGAACTCGCTCCCGGCTCTCGCCCACGGCCTTGTCCGGCAGGCCAACGATGGAAAAGCGCGGCAGGCCAGCCGCGATTTGGCACTGGACTTCGACGCCGCGTGCCTCCAGCCCGAGATAGGCCACAGTCGAAACAAGCGCGACCAAAGATTCCCCCCAATCCAGTCCCCGATAGAACAGGCATAGCGGCGCGGAGCGTCAAGTCGAGGGGGCTAGCCTACGGGAAGCCCCCTATCGCATCCATTCCGGAGCGGAACCGGTGAGATGTGCAGGGGGAATCCGCAAGCGCATGGATCGCTTGTCTATCTTGACTTCCCCGCCCGGCTACACTACCCGCGCGCACCTGATCGAAGGTCGTCCCCGATCGAGGCGGACGGCTTTTTTGTTGGCCCGGCATTGAGCCTGGAGCTGGCACCGGACAATTTTGAGGATTTGACAATGAAGCGCACTTTCCAGCCGAGCAATCTCGTGCGCAAGCGCCGCCATGGTTTCCGCGCCCGCAAGGCAACTGTCGGTGGCCGTGCTGTGCTGCGCGCGCGCCGTGCCCGCGGCCGCAAGAAGCTGTCGGCTTAATCTAATACGCCCTCAGACGCCGGGCGCGCCCCATCCGGGGCGCTTGGCTTCCCTTCGCAGCTTCGCTGCTACGGACGCGCGTTTGCGCTTGCGGGGCCTTTCGGCCCCGTTTGCGTTCCAGCCCCTAGTCGAATCACAGATAGTCGATCCGCGACCGATGACGCGCAAGGCTGGCGGCGGCGCGTGCGCGAAACGAAGACTGCGGCTAGAGTCGTTTGAATGACTGCCGACCTCTCCGTTCTTCGGAAGCGATCCGATTTCCTGGCTGCAAATCGCGGCTTGCGCGTTGCCCGGCCGGGCTTCGTGCTGCTCGTGCGCCCCAATAGTGCACCGGACGTTGAAGATCGTGGCGGCCAGGGCATCCGCTACGGCGTCACCGTGACCAAGAAGATCGGCAATGCCGTGGTCAGGAACCGTATGAAACGGCGCCTGCGCGAATTACTGCGCGCCGCCTTGCCCCCGGAAGGTCTGGCGGATCACGATCATGTGCTGATCGGCCGCCAAGGCGGAATAGAGCGCGATTTTGCCACTATGCGGGCCGAACTGTCCGCTGCGCTCGCCCGCGCGAAGGAAGGCAAGGGCGATCCGCCCCGCCGCAAGCGCGGGGCAAGAAGATGAAGCGCGTCTTCATCCTGGTGGCGCGCCTTTGGCAGCTCGGCCCCTCGCGACTGCTTCCGCCCACTTGCCGCTATGCGCCGTCCTGCTCCGAATACGCGATCGAGGCACTTGAAAAATATGGTGCGATCAAGGGTGGATGGCTGGCGATCAAGCGTCTATTGCGCTGCCACCCATGGGGGGGACACGGATACGACCCGGTGCCGTAATGCGCTTTTTTGCGCGGGGCGGCAGCGGCAATTGAACGAAAGCAGGATCGCCAGTGGACAACCAGCGCAACCTTATTCTGGCCGTGGTGCTCAGCGCCGCGTTGCTGTTCGGCTGGGATGCCTTCAGCAGGTGGTATTTCCCGCAGCCCGCGGAGCCGGTGGTTTCCGAGACGGCGCCTGCATCTTCGGACGGTGACGATCTGCGCCATTCGCGCACCAATCGCGAAGGGGGCCTGCACGATCCCGCAGCCATCGCGCTGGAAGAAAAAGAGCTGGAAACAGAGCTTGCAGTGCCGGACCGTATCGCGATTGCCGCGCCGGAGGTGGAAGGCTCCATCAACCCGGTGGGCGCGCGGATCGACGATCTGACATTCAACAATTACCGCCAGACCGTGGACGAGGATAGCGGCCCGGTTCGGCTGTTCTCTCCGGCCGGCACGCCAGCACAGCATTTCGCGCAATTCGGATTTGTCGGCGATGGCGATGGCGTAAACCTGCCCGATGCGAACAGCGTGTGGCAGGCATCCGGCGGCCCTCTGGCGCCGGACAGCCCGGTTACGCTGAGCTGGGACAATGGCGAAGGCCAGACCTTCACCATCAAGTTCGAGATTGACGAACATTACATGATCACGGCGGAGCAGAGTGTCGCCAACACCGGCGATACGGCGGTGGTGGTAAGGCCCTTTGCCTTCATCAACCGCACCAGCAGGACGGCCAGCGGCGATACCTGGAACGTGCATTCCGGGCCGATCGGCACATTCGACGGGGCTGTGGAATTCGGGATCGATTATGACGACCTGTCGGATGACGGGGCAGTCAGTCCGGGCGGCCGCACGGATTGGCTGGGCTTCACTGACATTTACTGGTTGTCCGCCCTGGTTCCGCAGCAGGGCCAGAACCCGGAATCCGAGTTTCGCCCGCTGGGCAATGAGCATTACCGCGCTGATCTGATCTATCAGCCGATTTCGGTGCCTGCAGGCAAGCAGGTCACCCGCTCGACGCAGCTCTTCGCCGGTGCAAAGCAAAACGAGGTGCTTGCCGGCTACCAGGCGGAGGGGATCTCCAATTTTGACCGGGCCATCGATTGGGGCTGGTTCGAAATCCTGGTGAAACCGATTTTGTGGATGCTGACGCATCTGTTCAGCCTGGTCGGCAATTTCGGCGTCGCGATCATGCTGCTGACGGTCGTCATTCGCGGCCTGATGTTCCCGATCGCGCAGAAACAGTTCGCCTCCATGGCGGCGATGCGCGCGATCCAGCCCAAGATGAAGGCGATCCAGGAACGTTATAAGGACGACAAGCCCAAGCAGCAGCAGGAGATTATGGCGCTCTACAAGAAAGAGGGCGTCAATCCGCTGGCAGGCTGCTTGCCGCTGCTGCTGCAGATCCCGATCTTCTTCGCGCTCTACAAGTGCCTGATCCTGACCATCGAAATGCGGCATCAGCCCTTTGCGCTATGGATCAAGGATCTCTCCGCGCCCGATCCGCTGCATCTGCTGAACCTGTTCGGCTTGTTGCCCTTCGATGTGCCGAGCTTCCTTGCGATCGGGCCGCTGGCACTGATCCTGGGCATCACCATGTTCCTGCAGTTCAGACTCAATCCAGCGCAAATGGACCCGATGCAGCAGCAAATGTTCATGATCATGCCCTGGGTGCTGATGTTCGTGATGGCGCCGTTCGCTTCGGGGCTGCTGCTCTACTGGTGCACCTCCAACGTGCTGACCATTGCCCAGCAGGCCTATCTCTATTCCCGGCATCCTCAGCTCAAGGCACAGGCCGAGAAGGACAAGTCCGATCAAGAGCGGGCGAAGGCGCGCGACAAGAAGGACGCCTGATGGACGAAGATGCCAGCGGTGATCTGGCAAAGCGCGCCGGAAAGCTCTTTTCCGGCCGCGTCGACTTCCTGAAGTCCGCGCCTGAGCTCAAGTTCCTGCCCGATCCGGAAGTTCCGGAAATCGCCTTTTGCGGCCGCTCCAATGTCGGCAAGAGCTCGCTGCTCAACGCGCTGACCGGACGCAAGGCGATAGCGCGCACTTCGGTTACACCCGGGCGCACGCAGGAGCTCAACTTTTTCGAGGTGGGCGAACCGACCCTGTTCCGCCTGGTGGATATGCCCGGCTATGGTTTTGCCAAGGCGCCGCCCAAGCTGGTGGAGAAATGGCGCCGCCTGGTGCGTGACTATCTGCGCGGCCGGCAGGTGCTGAAACGCACGCTCGTGCTGGTGGATGCGCGCCATGGGGTGAAGCCGGTCGACCTGGAAATGATGCAGATGCTGGATGAAGCGGCTGCGGTTTACCGCGTGGTGCTGACCAAGGCGGACAAGGTGAAAGCCAGCGAACTGGCCGAGGTGATTGCCGCCACGGAAACGGAAGCCAGGAAGCATCCGGCCGCCTATCCCGAGTTGCACGTCACCTCTTCGGAAAAGAAGATGGGTATCGATGCCTTGCGCGCGGCCGTGCTGGGCGATGCGCTAGGCTAATTGAAACTGGTGGCGCTGCGCCGCCAGCCCGGTCAGGAGCTGAGCCGGCCGATTTCCTGCGGCTCTAGCGCCTGATCCAAATTGACGCCGATCTTGGAGCCTGCGCGCCAGCAGATCTTGCCCGGTATCCACTGATCTTCCAGCATGGATACCGTCACGTCCTCATTGCCTTCGACATAGAATTCCTGATCGAATTCCAGCATCAGGCCCGAGGCGGAGAGATCCCTGATGACGACATCGAATAACCGTTTGTCGATCCGGATTTTTGCCGATTGCAGGACTGCCGCCCTGTCCGACCGGCTGACCTTGTAACCGATTGCAGGGACGCGGTCCCGATGCTGGCTCAGGAAGACGGAGGCTTCCTCCTTCTTCATCGCCTTGCCGTAGACGAAGCCCTGGATGTGGCTGCAGCCCAGATCCCGGATGAGCGGCAGTTCGTCCTGGTGCTCCACGCCTTCCGCGGTCGTTTCCATGTCCAGCGTGTCGGCCAATGTCACGATCGCCTTGATGATCGCGGCGTTGCGATTGGCCGAATCGATGGCCCCGCGCACGAATGTCTGATCGATCTTGATCTTGTCGAACGGCGCGTTCTTCAAATAGGCGAGGCTTGAATAGCCGGTGCCGAAATCGTCCAGCGCCAGACGGACGCCGATATTCTTGAGCGCATTGAACATCTGCTCCGAGGTTTCTTCGTCGCTCAAGAAGACGCTCTCGGTCAGCTCCAGCTCAAGCCGGCTGGGAACGACCTGCGCTTCGGCGATCACATTCATGACTTTCGCCGGGAAGGAAGGATTGGCGAACTGGATCGGCGAGACATTGACCGCGACGCGCACCGGGGCGGGCATTTCGGAAAGGTCGCGGGCGGCTGTGCGTAGCACCCAATCGCCCAGCGCCTCGATCAGTCCTGCCTCTTCCGCCACGGGGATAAACTCGGCGGGGCCGATCGTCCCTTTAAGCGGATGTTCCCAGCGCAGCAGCGCTTCGAAGCCGACGCATTGCTCACTCTTGGTGGAGACGACCGGCTGATAGGCCAGGCAAAGTTGGCCATTGGTCATGGCCGATCGCAGATCGTCTTCCAGCTGTTTGCGGCGCTTGGCCGTCTCCAGCATCTCCTGCTCGAAATAATGGAAGGCGGCCCTGCCGTTGGCTTTGGCCGAATAAAGGGCAAGGTCCGCATTTCGCACGAGCGTTTCGGAATCCACGCCGTCTTCCGGCGCCAGCGTAATGCCGATCGAACAGCCGATGGTGATCGTATGTCCATTGATCGAATAGGCCTCAGAGATCGAGGAGATGATCGCCGCGGCAAGGTAGTCGATCCTTCGCCGGTCCGTTTCCGAAGGCAGAACGATCTCGAATTCGTCGCCGCCCAGCCGGCCCACGATACCGGCATCGCCGACCACATTAACGATTCTCTGCGAAACTTGCTTGAGCAATATGTCGCCCGTGGGGTGGCCGAGCGTGTCGTTCACGGCCTTGAACCGGTCGAGGTCTAGCAGGAGCAGCGCGATCGGCCTGCACTCGCCCGAGGGGCTGTGCAACAATTGAGCAATCGCATGTTCCATCCGCTGCCGGTTGGCCAGCCCGGTCAGGCTGTCGGCCAGGGCCATGCGCTTGATCTCGTCCTCATGGGTGCGGAGCTGGGTGAGATCTTCGCCCGAGCCGACAAAGCCGCGGAAGCCGCCGTCGGATTCGATCCAGGGCTGGCCGGAAATCGACCAGGAGCATTCGCTCAGGCCCTTGCGTCCGCGCACGGCATAGCCGGAAAAGGGCGTGCGGGAGACAAGGTGGAAAGTCAGCGAGCGGGCGCGCTCGATATCGCTCTGATCGAAGACGAAGACGTCTGAAAGCAAAGAGCCGATGGTGGAAATGCCGAAACTTTCCAGGGTCTCTTGCACGCTGGGCGTCAGATAGGTCAGCCGGCCCTTGGCATCGGTTTCCCAAAACCACCGCGCTTCATGATGTTCGGCATATTGCAGCAGCCGTTCCGCGCGCTCCCAGGCATCCCGCAAGTCGTCGGCGGGCATGCGCTTTTTCTGAGGAACAAGGCGGTTCAGCAATGGTGACATAGAGGGCAAAAGCTACTTAGTGAAACCTGTGTAGAGAGGTTGAAACTGAGTGCGGCCCGGTCCTCACGTCTTTCGCCGGGCAAGGAAATATCGAAATTCCAGAGGCTTATGGCCCGCTGCCCCTTCCTGAATGCTATTGGCACCTAGTCGGGATCGCGGGCTTGGGCCCGTCCATTCGAAATTTCCAAGAAACCGACGCTGTTGCGAGAGGATCTCAAGGCCGGGAATCTAGGGTGATTGGCTTAAGAATAGGTTTAGCGATGCGGCGTTGTTTCGGCCTTTGAAGCTGTCATTTCCGCCCATGATGCGCAGGTGACATTCTGGCGCGATCGAAGCGGTTCGATCCGCCGCCCGTTCAGTCTCGACAGCCCAAGGCTGAACGATTAGTGCGGGGGTTTGCGAAAGAGGACCCAATTCCCCTGTGAAACTGATTGTCGGAGACAAGAATTACTCGAGCTGGTCGCTGCGCGGCTGGCTCGCGGCCAAGCAATCCGGCCTGCATTTCGAGGAACTGACTGTCCATATTGCAGGGGAAGACTGGGAAGAGGCCAAGCGTCAGCAGGGCCAGTTCCAGCCTTCGGCAGGCAAGGTTCCCGTGCTGTGGGATGGGGATGTGGTCGTGTGGGACAGCCTCGCCATCATGGATTTCCTGGCCGACCGGGTTGGGCGTGACCGCTTCTGGTCCAAGGACGAAGATGCCCGCGGCATGGCCCGCGCGATGGTGGCGGAAATGCACTCTTCCTACCTGCCGCTGCGCCGCGCGTTGCCGATGAATATCCGCAAGCGGTTCGACGGTGTGCAGGTGGATGACCAGGTCAAGGCGGATATCGTCCGCATTCTCGGCTTGTGGGCAGAGGCGCGGGCGCGGTTCGGCAAGGGCGGGCCGTTCCTGTTCGGCACGTTCTGCGCGGCGGATATATTCTACGCGCCGGTGGTCAGCCGCTTCATGACATATGGCATCCCGGTGCCGGGCTTTGCACAGGCTTATATGCAAGCGATCTGGGAGCATGAATGGATGCAGGCCTGGGTTGCCGCTGCCGAAGAGGAAAAATGGGTGATCGAGCAGAACGAGCTGCAGGAAACCCCGGCCAAATGAGCGCTGCGACCAGCCCAGCCGACGCTGCCGATCTAGCCGAAGCCCTGATCGCCTGCCCCAGCGTGACGCCTGCCAGCGGCGAAGTGTTTGCCTGCCTGGAAGATATGCTGAAACCGCTGGGATTTGCCGTCCATCGCTTCGTCGCGGGCGGCGAGGTGGAAAATCTCTTCGCCATCCGCCAGGGCCCTGCAGGTTCTAAGCATTTCGCCTTTGCGGGCCATCTCGACGTCGTTCCGCCCGGCGAAGGCTGGGCCAGTGATCCCTTCACGCCGGAGCGCCGCAAGGTGCCGGGGGGCGAACTGCTTTTCGGCCGCGGCGCAGTCGACATGAAGAGCGCGATTGCCGCCATGGTGGCGGCCTTGCACGATATTCCCGCCGAGAGCGGCACGGTCAGCCTGATCATCACCGGCGATGAGGAGGGCGAGGCTGTTTACGGCACGCGCGCGCTGATCGACCATATCCGGGAAGTGAATGCCGCCCCCGATCTCTGCCTTGTGGGAGAGCCGACATCCGTCAACCGGATGGGCGACATGATGAAGATCGGCCGGCGCGGTTCGGTGAATATCTTCCTGGAAGTTCAGGGAACGCAGGGGCATGTCGCCTATCCCCATCTGGCGGACAATCCCTGCACGAAGCTTGTTGCCATGCTTGCCGAACTCGATGCGTTGGTGCTGGATGAAGGCACCGAATGGTTCCAGCCGAGCAATCTGGAAATCACCGAAATCGAAGTGGGCAATCCGGCGCATAACGTGATTCCTGCGGCCGCCAAGGCGCGGATATCGATCCGTTTCAACGATCTGCATACCGGCACCGAACTGGGGCAGAAGGTCATTCAGATTGCGGAGAAGCATGGCGGAACGGCGCGCCCGGTTATCTCGGGCGAACCCTTCCTGACGCAGCCGGGCGACTTTTCGCAGATCGTCGCCGAAGCGATCGAAGCGGAAACCGGGATCGCGCCGGAAGCCTCCACCAGCGGCGGCACATCCGATGCGCGCTTCCTGAAGGATTTGTGCCCGGTGATCGAATTCGGATTGGTCAATGCGACCATGCACAAGAAGGACGAAGCCGTCGCACTTGACGACC
>JAUIFP010000133.1 GCA_030430365.1 Alphaproteobacteria bacterium
AAGCCGCGGCCTAGGGCACGCGACAAGTCGCGGGCCTTGAGGCGATGGCCGCCATTTTGTCAAGCCGCGACCCCGGAGGGGTCACCATTTAGGGCCCTGGCATGGGTTCGAACAGAAAGTACCGATGAAAATACATCCCCTGATTACGACGACCGATAAATTGGCCGATTTGTGCAGCCGTCTGTCCCAATCGGAATTCGTCACAGTCGACACCGAATTCATGCGCGAAAGCACCTATTGGCCGGAATTGTGCCTGGTGCAGATCGCCAACGAGCACGAAGCAGCCGCGATCGACCCGATGGCCGAGGGAATCGATCTTGCGCCGCTGCTGGAACTGCTGACTGGCAATGAAGATGTCCTGAAGGTGTTTCATGCCGGAGGACAGGATGTGGAAATCATCTACAACCTCACCGGCAAGACACCGCACCCGATCTTCGATACGCAGATCGCGATGATGGCGATCAGCCAGTCCGAACAGATCGGCTATGCCAATCTCGTCGAGAGCTGGCTGGGCACCACGGTGGACAAGGGTGCGCGCTTTACCGATTGGAGCCGCCGCCCCCTCACTGACAGGCAGATCGAATATGCGATCGGCGATGTCACCTATCTTTCGCAAATATTCCCGATGATCCTGAAGAAGCTGATCAAGACGGGGCGCGGGGACTGGCTGGACATCGAGATGGAAAAGCTCGCCGATCCGGAGAATTACCGCAACGATCCCAGCGTGCTCTGGCGCAGGATCCGCGCGCCTTCCCGCAATGCGCATGTACTGGGCCGCCTGAAGGATCTGGCGGCATGGCGCGAAGGCGAAGCGCAGGACAAAAACATCCCGCGCGGACGCATCATGCGCGACGAGACGATGGCGGACATTGCCAGCCATCCGCCCAAGTCCCAGGCCGACCTTGCCAAGGTGCGCGGCCTTTCCGGTGCCTGGCGCGAAAACGATATCGGCAAGCGGCTGATGAAAGTGATCAAGAATGCCGAGGCCCTTCCTTCTGATGAAATGCCCGAGAAGCCGCAACGCGGCGCTCCATTGGGCAAAGAAGGGGCATTGGTCGCCGATCTGCTGAAGCTGCTGCTGAAGATCCGGGCCCGTGAAATCGATGTGGCGGCGCGCCTGCTGACCCGCAGCGGAGAACTGGAATCTCTCGCCGCCGGTGTGCGGGACCTGCCCATCCTCAATGGCTGGCGTTATGAAGTCTTCGGGCGCGACGCGCTCGAACTGGTCGAAGGCAAGCTCGCCTTCGCGGTGGTCAAGGGCAAGCTTAAGATGACTCACGTTGACGAAATGGCCGGAGCGTTGAGGGCGGAGTGAGCACTTATCTGCCCACCATCAAGCAGCTGCAATATCTCGTTGCGCTGCATGAACACGCCCATTTCGGGCGCGCGGCGGAAAGCTGCTTCGTCTCCCAATCGACGCTCTCGGCCGGCATTCGCGAATTGGAATCGCTGCTGGGCGTAACCCTGGTTGAGCGCAGCCGCCGCGTGGTGCGCTTCACGCCGCTGGGCAATGCCGTGGTCGCCAAGGCCCACCGTCTGCTGCGCGAAGCGGAAGAGCTATCCGATCTGGTGCAGTCCGCCGGTCAGCCTCTGGCAGGCGAATTGCGGATGAGCGTCATCCCCACGATCGCACCGTTCCTGCTGCCCAAGATCCTCCCGCGCCTGCGCAAGGAACGCCCGCAATTGAAGCTGTTCCTGCGCGAGGAAACCAGCGCGGATGCCATTGAATCGCTGCATCATGGGCGGGCGGATTGCGTGCTCCTGGCCCTGCCCTTCGTAACCGGTGAAGTGGACATGGAATCGCTGGGAATGGACCCGCTCTATGTCGCCTTTCCCAAGGACGATCCCCGGGATCCCCCGGCCGAAGTCCCCCCTTCCCTGATCGACGAAGGGCGCCTGCTGCTACTGGAAGACGGCCATTGCCTGAAGGAACACGCCTTGGCCGCCTGCAACCGGCCGGAACTGCGCGCCAGTGCCACCATGATCGGCACAAGCCTGCATACTCTGGTGCAGATGGTCGATAACGGACTTGGCGTCACCATGCTGCCGCAAATGGCCATTGATGCGGGAATCCTGCACGATACCCATGTGGTTGCCCGGCCGCTCAAATCACCCAATGCGGCGCGCGAGATCGCGCTGGTCTGGCGCAAGAATTCCCCGCGTTCGGACGAATTCCGCTTGCTGGCGGAAGAACTCAGGGCAGGCTGAAAACGGATCGAGCAGGCAGGAAACGGCCTGCCTTTCAGTCCATGTGCCGCAGGCCCGCGCGCAAATAGTCCCAGCCGGTAATCAGCGTTAGAACGGCCGCCGCCCACAGGCATGCCAGCCCGACAAAATGGACCCAGGGCAGATACGGCACCGCTTCACCAAGGATCAGCGCGCCCAGCGCAATCAGCTGGAATGTCGTTTTCCATTTGGCGAGCTTGCTCACCGGCATCGATATCTGCAGCCCGCCGAGGAATTCGCGCAAGCCCGATACGGCAATCTCGCGGATCAGAATGATCAGCCCGGCGATCACATGCATGTCGCCCACATAGGGGCCCCGCAGCGCGCCCTGCGCGGTCAGCACCAGGATCACCGCTGCAATCATGATCTTGTCGGCAATCGGATCCAGAAACATTCCGAGTTTCGAAACCGTGCCGCTCGACCGGGCGAGATAGCCGTCGAAATAATCGGTGATGCCCATCAGGCAGTAAACGCCGAAAGCCAGCGCATAGCCAAGCTCCCACCCCGGCCACCACAGCAGTGCAACCAGAAACGGCACCGTGACGATCCGCGACAGGGTCAGGATATTGGGTAGATTGAGCATTGCCTGAGCCCCTTAGCCTGACCGGCGTCAGGGAAAAAGTCCGCTTTTCCCTTGTCCACCTTCGCTATCTCGCTAGACCACCCAAATCGAGCGAGAGGCTTACTGACAAGGATCGTATGACGACATCGACGCATTTGTTGAGGCGCCGGCGATTCCTGCCGCTTTTCGTTACGCAACTGCTCAACGCTTTCAACGACAATCTGTACAAGAACGCGATGGTGCTGTTCGTCGTTTACAGCGTCTACAATTCGGCAGAGGCGGAAGCGCAATTTAGCGCCATCGCTTCGGGCCTGTTCATCCTCCCTTTCTTCCTGCTCTCTGCATTATCGGGCCAGCTTGCCGATATGCGCGACAAGGCGAAGATCATCCGCGCAGTGAAGATGGCGGAGATATTCATCATGGGGTGCGGCGCCGCCGGCCTCGTGTTGGCCTGGCAAGGCTTCGCGGTGGAAGAGCTGGCGATACCGCTCATGCTCATCGCGTTGCTCGCCATGGGGGTGCATTCGACCTTTTTCGGCCCCATCAAATACGCGATCCTGCCGCAGCATCTGCACAAGGACGAAGTGCTTGCTGGTACCGGTCTGGTCGAAGCCGGCACCTATATCGCAATCCTGTTCGGAACGATCCTGGCGGGATGGATCTCGGTCGAAGCGGCAGCGATCTGCGTGATCTTTACGGCATTGATCGGCTACGTCACCAGCCGCCAGGTTCCGCCCGCGCCGCCGATCGAGGCAAAGCAGAAGGTGGATTGCCACATCATCCGCTCCTCCATCGAACTGGTCCGCAACACCATGCATGACCGCGAAGTGTTCTACGCGATTCTGGCGATCAGCTTCTTCTGGACGATCGGTGCCGTGCTGTTCATCCAGTTTCCACCTCTGGCCAAGAACGTTCTGCTGGCCAGCAAGCAGGTGGCGAGCCTGTTCCTGGTAATGTTCTCCATCGGCGTGGCCATCGGATCGGTTTCCATCAATGCACTGCTCAAGTGCGCCGTTTCGGCGCGCTATGCACCGATCTCCGTCATCATGATGGGCATGTTCGTGGCCATCTTCTATTTCATCTGCCGCGCCTGGTCGGCCAGCGTGGAAGGCCAGGAACTGATGGATGTGGCCGAGTTCGTTTCTCACCCGCTGGCATTCGCGGTCCTGGGGGCCTTGCTGCTGATCGCGATATCCGGCGGCATGTTCGTCGTCCCGCTCTATGCCTTCCTGACGACCCGAGTGGATCCGGGCCAGGCAGCGCGAACGGTTGCCGCCAACAACATCGTCAATTCCGGCGCGATGGTGATCGGTTCGCTGCTGGCCGCCAGCCTTAGCGCCGTTGGCGTTCCCCTGGTCGAACAGTTGCTGCTGAGTGCGGTTATGTGCCTGGGCTCCGCATGGCTCGGCTATGTGCTTTACTGCGCCGAGCGCGAGAAATGCGGCAGGGTCTAAGCGATCAAGGCCTAGGCGATGAACAGGCTCGCCGCCATGAAGCAGGCGCAATAGGCCATCAGGAAATCGCGTACGTCGCCTGAAGAGACACGCCACAATCTGCCGATGACGGCTTGCAAGCCGGGCTTGGCGCCCTCGCCTTCTTCCTCTTCGTCCGGCACGGCATGGCGGACATGGGGCGGGAGACCGGCCAGAAACGGATGGCGGGCGGTCTCGTCGGTCAAGGCAAGCGAGCGGCGCATGGCAAGCCTGTTAACGGAAAAATAACCATGCAAAAGCGCGGGTTATCCACCGTAGCAGGACGGGA
>JAUIFP010000001.1 GCA_030430365.1 Alphaproteobacteria bacterium
CCTGGAAAGGGAAGTTCGATCTGCCGTTCTATCCCGACACCTGGGACGGCTATGAATGGGCGCGAGAGCGCTTCTACGCGCTCAGCCGTGAAGCTGGGGCGGGGGACGTGGTGTTCCTTTCGGGCGACAGCCACAGCTTCTGGGCGAGCCAGCTGGCCGATGCGGAAGGGCGCGCTGCAGGTGTCGAGCTCGGCACGGCGGGGATTTCATCGCCCGGCGATTTCGTGGCGAGCGGGTTCGGCATGGCCGCTGCGCCCAAATTGGACCAGGCTTTCATCGATCACAATGAGGAGGTCCGTTGGACCGACAACATGCATCAGGGCTATGTCCGGCTCATGCTGCAGCGCGGCGGGGCAGTGGCAAGTTTCGTGGCCGTCGATACGGTGTTGCGGCCTGTCTACACCACAAGCGAGTTGCGCCGCTTCGCCATCGAGCGGAAGGAAGGCGCCATCTCTCTGTCTCAGCGGGAAATCTAGAGCGGCAGCGACCGGCTTTCGCTGCCCCTAGCGCACGAGCGCAAAGCCAACCCGCAGGCGCGTCGCGCGTTGATCGTAATCGAGCAGGTTTTCTCCGTAGCCTGTGAAGCCCTGAGCGAATAGGTAAAAGGCAGGCGCGCTGCGCCAAATGTTCTGCAGCGGATAGGAAAGGTCCGCGAAAACCGCGCCATTGCCCGTCGCAAAATTGAAGCGCGTCGCGGTTGAGAGCCGCAAACCGTCGTCCTTGCCGATCTCGACGAAGAGGGATGTCGTCCCGCGATAGTCCAGAATATCGGGATTCTCGGACTTGTCGCCGACCAGGAATGAGAGCCTTGGTGCGACCACCATCCGATATTCGCCGCCCAAGGGCATCGAAGCCATCGGCGCGACGTAAAGCGCGTTGAGGCTGCGCGATTCAGGCCCCGCACGACCGTTGGATTCATGGCGCAGGCCGACTTGTCCGCCCAGCGATATCCGGTTGCCCAATGTCGCGGAGGGGGAGACGTATGTCAGCTCGGGCAGGAAGTCGATGTTGTGAAAGGGAGAGGATTCCGCGTCCACGTCCCAGAACATCCTTTGCGTGTAGGCGAAATGGATTCCGTCGCGCCAGGATGCCTGTTTCTCCTTCGCATTGCTCGATCCGAACAGGCGATATTGGAAACTGATCTGGATTTTCGCTGCCGTGTTCGTTCCCGGGCCGAAGATCGCATAAATCGGCTCATACGCCGTGAGATTGTCCAGAAGATCGTTGCCCGCATTTCTGTCGGCAGGCGGCGCCATGGTCCAGGTCGCTCTCTCATCGTCCTCTGCGGACTGCTGCGGCGCTTCCTGGGGCCCATCGCGCTGGGCCAGAACGCCATCGCGCTGGGAAATTGCCACCTGCTGCTGCGTCCAGGCTGGAATGGTCAGCAACGCATTTGAGAGGTCGGTCTCCGGCGGATTGTGCATTGCGTATCCAACGCGCGCAAAACCGCCTGGCGGGACGGAGATTTCCGAAGACGTCTCATCGCTGCGCCTCAGCCAGGCCTTCGATTGCGATTGCGCGCTTGCGATATCTGCCTGCACAAGGTCGGGAAGCGGGATGGTCTCAGCTTCCGGGCCTTCGTTGATGAGCAGCAACTCGGCGACGACTTCCTGGCTCTCAACGTCGTGCGTGACATTGCCGATGACGATTTCAAGCGGTGCGGCAATGCCGCGAGAGGTTTCGGCCGACGCCGGATGCCAGGCAAGCAGGAGCAGCAACATCAACAGATAGCGTGCGGCGGTGCAGCTCATTTCGTTCGCAAACCCCAATTTACTCCGTCGGTCTCACTGCTTGCTCAACAAGACAGGTTCATTCTTTCAGAATCGCTAAATTCCAGGCCGCAGAGCTGATCTCTCCTGGCATCATTTGCCCAATTTTGAAGTTGATAGAGAACAACGGCTGGCGGGGGAAAGTGTAGGCGCCTGCCAATTTGTCTACAAGATCGCCGCTGGGAGACCTTCCTTGTTCGAAGGGCGGGGCGAACATTCGATCAGACTTCTTGCCCAATTTTGCTGCGCTGCAGCAATTTTGCTCGACCAATGCCGTCATTGACGTATGATGCCCGTCCATGACGGATCTCGGCTCGATGCTGTTGCCCTTCGCGATACTTCTTATCGCAGGGATCGCAGCAGGCTTCGCCGGCGGTCTATTCGGTATCGGGGGCGGCTTCGTTGTAGTGCCCGCGCTCGTTCTCATCCTCCCACTGCTACACACGCCGCCCGAGATGGTCACGCATCTGGCTGTCGGAACTTCGCTGGCGACCATAATCTTCACTTCAATCCGCTCGGTTCGCAGCCATGCACGGCATGATTCCGTCGATTTCGCCCTGTTGCGGCAATGGGCGCCGTGGATCGTTGTCGGCACGGCAGTAGGCGCATGGATTGCCGACCTTGTTTCTTCCTCGATGCTGGCACTGATCTTCGGCTGCGGAGTGCTCGCCTTTGCGGCCCATTTCCTTGTGCCCGCTCTGAATGAGAGGCGCGTTTCGGACACCATGCCGGGCGGCGCTGCGCGGATAGGGCTGGCGGGCGGCGTGGGGCTGCTTTCTGCGCTGCTGGGCATAGGCGGCGGATCCATCACTACAATGGTCAAGACCATGTGCGGCAGCCCGATCCACCGGGCGATCGGCACGGCATCGGGAATGGGCGTGATTATCGCGCTTCCCGGCTCGATCGGCTTCATCCTGATCGGCATGGGCGAAAAGGGGCTGCCCTGGGGATCGCTGGGTTACGTCAACATCCCTGCGGCGCTGGCAATTATCGCAACCTCCGTGCTTGCCGCGCCGCTCGGCGTTGCGGCCGCGCACAAGCTCAGCCCCCTGCTGCTGAGAACCGTCTTTGGAATGTACCTGATTGTAGTCGGAGTGACGATGATCGCGAATAGCTAGAGAAATTGGAAGGGAACGCATGATGGACGTCAATCGCAGATTTTTCCTTGCTGGAAGCGCAGCGACTGCCGGGCTGGCGACAGCCGCCGCAGCGCAAGAGACAAAGGAAGCGTTGCCGTTCGGGCCGCCGCCCGAACACGCTCAGCTCTCCCGCAACGAGAATCCATACGGTCCGGCTCCTTCGGCGCTTCGGGCCGTTTCCGAAACGGCGAGCAAGGGGTGCTACTACGCCGATAGCGGCAAGCAACGCCTGACGCAGATGATTGCGGAGCGTCATGGAGTGGATCCTTCCAACATTGTCATTGGCAGTGGATCGACGGAACTGCTTTCTGCCATCGCACTGGCATGGGGCAGATCGGGCAAGATCGTCTGCCCCGGCCTGTTTTGGGATACCACGATCAAATATGGCGAGCGCCAGGGCGTGCAAGCGGTACGCGTGCCGCTCGCCGCCGACATGAATGTGGATCTCGCCGCCATGCTCGCCGCCGTGGATGACGGCGTTGCGCTGGTTCAGATATGCAATCCCAACAATCCCACCGGCATGCTGATCGACAACGCATCGCTGCGGGCATTCGCTGCCCAAGTGACGCCGCAGGCCACGTTGCTGGTCGACGAAGCCTATAACGAGCTGACGGACACGCCGGAGTCTGAAACCCTGGTGGACCTGGTGAAAGAGGGGCAGGACGTCATCATCTGCCGCACTTTCTCGAAGATCTACGGCATGGCGGGTATGCGCGTGGGCTACGCCATTACCTCTCCCGAAAACGCGCAGCTAATCGAAAGCTATATCATGAGCTTCGGCGGCAATGTCTCCGGTCTAGCCGGGGCGATCGCATCCTATAACGACACGGCCTTTCTCGAAAAAAGCAAGGCAATGATCCTGGAGGGCCGCCAGATGATCCTTGAGGCCGTGGCCAGCGCGGGCGCGACCGCTTTGCCGTCGCAGACCAATTTCGTTTACGTCGTCGTGCCCGATGCCGATGCGGTGCAGGCGGCCATGGCGCAGCGCGGGATTTTCATTCGCGGGGCCTACGGTCCGTGGAAGCAATATTCACGTGTGAGCACGGGCATACTCAAGGATGTGGAGCGCTACGTCGCGGCATTGCCGGAGGTCCTTGGTTCGCTTCAGGCTTAGGCGAGCGGTAAAGAATATGCGCTCGCCCTAATGCATTTGCAGCACAGCATGGTAATATTGCTGTGGTGATGGCGCTGAATGTTCTTCGGCTTTGACGCCTGGTTGCAGCCGCTGCTTGTGAAGATTGAATAGGTTCGTGGACGGGACATCTGGAGATCGCGATTGGCATGCCGTCTCCGCAGAGGAGACGCTCGGCCGGCTTGAGACTGTTCGCGGTGGGCTGGAAGAAGCGGAGGTGTCTCGCCGATTGGCAGAGGCAGGGCCCAACGCGTTGCCTGAACCCCGCACGATCGGATTGGTGCGGACATTCGCCGGACAGTTCACCAGTCCGCTGATCTATCTGCTGCTGATTGCGGGAATGCTTTCCCTGGTGATCGGTGATCGCTGGGACGCGATCTTCATCTTCGGAGTGCTGCTGGCCAATGCAGCGACAACGACGTTCCAGGAAATGAAAGCGGACGCGAGCGCGCGCGCACTGCGTTCTCTCGTCCCGCAGACCGCGCGCATACGCCGATCCGGTATCGCGCGGGACGTTCTTTCGGCCGAGATCGTGCCCGGTGACATCGTCGAACTGGAAAGCGGGATGCGCATTACAGCGGATCTGCGTTTGATCGAGACGCTGGGATTGCAGATCGATGAAGCGGCGCTCACCGGCGAATCCCTCCCGGTATCCAAAAAGGCCGAAACACTTCTCGACCAGGCAACGCCGGTCGGCGATCGGCGCAATCTGGCCTTTGCAGGCACGACAATCATGGCTGGCCGCGGGTTGGGCGTGGTGGTCGAAACCGGTGAGCGGACGCAACTGGGCCACATTGGGCGCACCTTGGAGGAAGCCGCGCATCTCGCGGTTGACACTCCGCTCGTCCGGCGCCTGGACAAGCTTGCCCGGCAGATCGCCATCGGCGCCATCCTGCTGATCGTTCTACTGTCGGCCATCTTGCTTTTGCAGGGCGATGGCTGGCGCGAGATCCTGCTGCTGGCAATCGCACTGGCAGTCGCTGCAATCCCGGAAGGCTTGCCTGTGGCCGTCACGGTCGCGCTGGCTGCCGCATCGCACCGCATGGCCCGGCGCAACGTTATCGTGCGGGAATTGCCGGCCGTCGAAGGGCTTGGCGCCTGTACGCTGATCGCAACCGACAAGACCGGCACGCTGACTGTCAATCGCCTCACGGCCGAGCGCGTGGTGCTTGCGGACGGAATCTCTGTCGATCGTAAGGCCTGGCAAAGCGGGGAGGGGGCTAAGGCTGCATTGCGCGAATTGGGCCTCGCTGCGGCACTCTGCAACGAAGCCCGTCTGACGGAGGCTGGCAGCCCGGTTGGCGATGCGGTTGACGTGGCGCTGCTCAGTTTCGCGCGCGAAAACGGCCATGATCTGACTTCCCTGGTTGAGGCTGAACGGCTGGCCGTCATCCCTTACGAGCCGGAACTGCGCTTTGCCGCGGTGGAGGCCGAAGTCGGCGAGCATACGCGTATCGTGGTGAAGGGCGCCCCCGAGGCGGTGATACCCATGTGCGGCGGCGATACGGACGATCTGCATGCGATCGCCGAAGAGCTGGCGGCCGATGGATACCGCGTTCTGTTTCTCGCCGAGGGCATTGCTGACGAACGGACGGAGCGTATCAGAGACCGGCTTGCAGGGCTGAGGCCCATTGGCTTTGTCGGCCTGACTGATCCCTTGCGCAGCGGCGTTGTCGAAGCGGTGGCGCATTGCCGCGAAGCCGGCATTGCAGTGCGCATGATAACCGGCGATCATCCGGCAACGGCCCTGGCCATTGCGCGTCAGATCGGCTTGCCGGCTACCGGTGACAGCGTGGTGACCGGCGCTCAGCTGAAGGAATGGGCCGATGATCCTGACTTGATGGAGCGCAAGATCGGCCAGGCGAGCGTGTTTGCGCGGATCGAGCCGGCGCAGAAGCTCTCGATTGTCCGCATGCTCGCCAAACAGGGGCATATCGTCGCTGTAACAGGCGATGGCGTGAATGACGGGCCGGCCCTGCGTGCCGCGGATATCGGCGTTTCGATGGGGGTGCAGGGTACTGACGTCGCTCGCGGCGCTTCGGATCTCATTCTGGCCGACGACAATTTCGCAACCATCGTCTCGGGCGTCGAGGAAGGACGCATCACCTTTGCCAATATCCGCAAGATCGTGCTGTTCATGCTGGCCACCGGCATTGCAGAGATCGCCATGTTCCTTGGCGCGCTGCTCGCCGGGTTGCCGATGCCGCTCACACCCGTGCAGCTCCTTTGGCTCAATCTGGTGACCAATGGCATCCAGGATGTGACGCTGGGCTTCGGCCGGGGAGAAGGCGACGAATTGAAGCATCCGCCCCGCCGTCGCCTGGCCTCCCTCATCGACCGGGAAGCACTCATCCTGATGGTGCCCGGCGCATTGGTGATGACGGGAATGGCCGTCTGGCTTCTCGGCCAGCTCTTGGCGGACGGCGCGCCATTGGCGGATGCCCGCAATGGCGTGTTGCTGATGGTCGTCCTGTTCCAGAATGCGTTTCTGCTGGCGATACGCAATTTGCGGAGCCCATTCTGGCGCTGGCACCAGCCCGAAAATGGATGGATGTTCCTGGGCATCGCCGCGGCGCTGTCACTGCATCTGGGGGCCATGCACTGGCCGGTGACTCAGCAATTGCTGGGCCTGCGCCCGGTCGGGATGGAGCAGGTTCTCTATTGCCTGCTGGCGGGCGCGCTCGTTCTGATCGTGACGGAAATCGCCAAGTTCTTTGCAGAAAGAAACGGCAATTCGGACCATTCGCGTGACCGGCACGATGCTTCACCGATCTAGACCTTGTGTCACGCCCCGCCGTGCGCCCAGATGCACCCCGAAAGCGAGGACCATCTCCATTGCCTGAAACGAACTCGCCATCCGATCACCGGCTTCCGGGCCTGTCCGAACAGATCCTCAGGCCGAGCAGAGTCGTTCTGCTGGGTGCCTCCAGCCAGCAGGGTTCGGTCGGTCACGCGCTGTTGCAGAATCTCGAAGCCGGTGCCGACCGGTTCGAATTTCATGCGATCAATCCGCATCGCGTGGACGTCGAACTGGGCACGTGGCACGCCAGTATCGATGATCTGCCGTCCGGCCCGGGTTTAGCCGTGATCGCCTTGCCGGCCCGGCTTGTGCCGCAGTCCATTCGCGAGATCGGCGCGAAAGGGATCGATACGGCGATCGTCATCTCGGCAAATCTGGGTCCGGACACCGAGCTTGGCGGGGAGTTGCTGGCGGCTGCCCGCGATACGGGTGTGCGCATGCTGGGCCCCAATTGCCTGGGCCTGTTCCTGCCGCATGTCGGAATCAATGCGTCCTTCGCCACCACCACTCCGAAGCCGGGGGGAATGGCCCTCCTGTCGCAGAGCGGCGCCATCGTGACGGGCATAGTCGAATGGGCCGAGGCGCAGGAGATCGGTTTCTCCGCAATCATCTCGGTCGGCGATATGGCCCAGACCGGCCTCGGCGAACTGATCGAAGTACTTGCCGATGACGAGCGCACAGAGGCTATCCTGCTCTATGTCGAAGGGCTGAAGGCGCCGGAGCGCTTTCTGCAGGCCGCACGCAAGGCAAGCTGCGCAAAGCCCGTCATCGCGCTCAAGGCCGGCCGCAGCCTCGCAGCCGGCCGCGCGGCCCTGTCGCATACCGGCGCGCTGGCGGGATCGAGCGAAGTCTATGAGGCAGCCTTTGCCGATGTCGGTGTTGTCCAGGTGGGCAGTCTCGATGAATTTTTCGACGCTGCAGAGGCCGTATATTTCTCGCTTCCGGCATGTGGGCCCCGGCTGGCCATCCTCACCAATGGCGGGGGCGCAGGAATCCTTGCCGTCGATGCATTGGATGGAACTGAGGCGCAGCTCGCGGAGCTGAGCGCCGATACGATCGAGCGTCTGAACAAATGCCTCCCTCGTGGTTGGTCGCAGGCCAATCCCGTCGATATCATCGGCGATGCCGATGCCGAGCGATACCGGGCAAGCGTGGCCGCATTGCTTGAGGACGAGGCAAGCGACGCGGTCCTGGTGATGAATTGCCCGACAGCGGTGCTGGCTCCTGGCGAAGCGGCTGAAATTGTTGCCGATGCCGTGACGGAGGCGAGAAAGAAGAACTGCCGCAAGCCGGTGATCGGCTGCTGGCTTGGGCCGGCCAATCTGGCATCTGCGGAACCTCACCTGAGGGAGGCAGGTATCGCCGCAGTGGCCACTCCGAGCCAGGCCGTGGAGGCCTTCAATTTTCTGCTCAAACGAAGCTCCGCCCAGGCGGCGGCATTGGCAGTGCCAGCAGCAAAGCAGGCTGACGGGGAATTGGCACGCGCCAGGCAAATCATTGCCGGGGCGCGGGCGGATGGGCGCAAGCTCTTGAGCGAAGTGGAAGGCAAGCAATTGCTGGAATGCTTCGACATTCCTGTAGTGCACACCGTGCTAGCGTCTTCGGTCGAGGAGGTGGAGCGTTGCTGCGCCGATATCGTTGCGCCTTACGTCGTCAAGATCGTCTCCCCCGAAATTGTCCATAAATCGGATGTCGGCGGGGTGGCAGTCGGCCTCGCCACTGCCGAGGAGGCGCGCAAGGCTGCCCAGCAAATGGCCGACAGAGTGCAGGGCAGCATGCCCGAAGCCCGGATCGATGGCTTCGCCCTGCAACAGATGGTCGAACGCAAGGGCGCCATGGAACTGTTCGCAGGTATGATTATCGATGCGACCTTTGGCCCCGTCATAGCTTTCGGCGCCGGCGGAACGGCGATCGAGGTGATCAATGACAAATCTATCGCGCTTCCGCCCGTTTCGCGGGAGAAGGCACATGCAACCATTGAGCGAACTCGTATCTCCCGCTTGATGAAGGGTTATCGCGATGTACCGCCGGTCGACAGTGAAGGCGTTGCGAAAGTCCTGGCAGCATTGTCCGTAATCGCTCGGGCGCTGCCGGAAATCGCCGAGATCGACGTCAATCCGCTTCTGGCCGATCAAGATGGCGTGGTCGGCCTGGATGCGCGCGTGGTGCTGTCTGCCTGATCTGGCCAGGTGATGGTCGGTTCTTCGTCTCCGGCTCAGGGCGCCGCGAGATAAAGCAGGAAGGCCGCACCAAACAGATAGAGGCAGATTGCGGCAATCGAATCCTCACCCATTCTCAGGAAGGTGCGGTCGCGCCGCTCGATCAGTCCGAGGACGAAGATTCCGGACATTCCCAAAGCGAGCAAGGCGGCCAGCGCTTCGAAAGACCCGGCCTGGCTGAGCACGGGCTCTCCGCGTGCCGCGATATCGATCACGAAGATGATGCCGAGATTGAACAGGTTCGATCCGAAGACTTCGCCAACGGCGAGTTCGTATCGTTGATTGCGCATGGCGCCGACAATGGCGCTCAGCTCGGGAAGCGAGGTTGCCGCGGCGGCGAATAGCAGGCCGACCAGACCAGCGCCCAATCCGGTCTGCCGCGCGATCGTATCTCCCGTGACGGCCAGGATCACGCCGCCGACCAGGATCAGTAGTGCCAAGCCTCCGAGGCCGAGCGCGAGATGCTTCCATGCAATCGCAGAACGCTCGGCTTCGACGGCCAGATCGAGATCCGGCGGGTTCACCACCATCCACATGGGCCGCCTTTCGGCCCGGTCGGCGATGCGAATGGCAATCAGGCACAGCGCGAAGATGACAGTCGACCACGGCCCCACGAAGCCCGCCCAGTCCGCATTTCCAGCAGTGATGGCGGCGATGACCGTTGCCAGCAGCATCATGCCGAGCACGCCCTGAATCAGCGTGGCGGGGCGGGCAATGACAGAGGTCAGCGGACGTTTGCCAAGCACCATGTCCGCCAGTGCAAGCAGCAGGATGTTAAAGCTGGCGCTGCCGAGAATATTGTTGAGCGCGAGCAATGGCGTGCCCAGCGCGGCGGCGCTTGTCGCGGTTGCCAGCTCCGGCAGCGAGGTGATCCCTCCCAGCACCAGCATTCCGGCGAATCCCTGGCCCAATCCGGTCTTCTCGCTCAGCGCTACGACATATCCCGGCAGCCGTGTCCCGGCCCACCAGACAAGGGCGGCCGCAGCGATAAATCCGCCAATAGCGATGGGGAGCGAGTCGAAGTTGTGCATGCCCGCCGGAACGTCTCTGGAATGACAAGCATAGCCTATTCGCAGAGCCGTGTAACGGGGTGTTCAGGCAATGGACCTGCAGCCGGAGCGGCTATGGATCGTCAATCCGGAAGCAATCCCTTGCGCCGGCTCCAGTCGATCACCGTTTCGATGCATTGGCTTAATAGTTCCGGCTGGCCGACATAATAATGCGTCGCGCCCTTCAAGCTCACGAATTCCTTGTCCGGTGTGGCGAGCGCGGCGCGGATGATCGGATTATGCGTGGCAGGCACGGCTTCATCGGCAGTGTTTTCAATCTGCAGGACCGGCGTTTTCTCTATCCGCTCGGCATTCATCGGGCCCTTGGCGTTGGAAAGATCGTAGCTCCATTGGCTGAGCCAGGAGCGCAGCGTGGTGTAGCGGGCGAGGCCGACTGGCCCGACATTCACCGCGCGCGGATCGCCCATGTAAGTCCAGCCCGGCCGCCGGTCCGATGGATCGATCGACGGATCCAGCCAGCGGACATCGCACATGGTGCGGTGGACGATGAAGGGGCGTTCCTGTTCGAGGCCGCCCTTGCGCTTCAGCCGGTCAAGCTGATCCAGGGCCCATTGTGTGATGCGCCGGTTGCGCACCTGCTGCGCCTCGCGAAAGTGCGCAACGAAATCCGCGTCATAGGGCGGCTGATGCGGGCAGTCGGGCGAGTAGATGTCGAATTCGCTATCGCGCTCTTCCGGATCGAGCTCGTTCAGAAGCGAAGGATCCATCCATTCGGTCAGCGTTTCCGCGCGTGAAAGATGCGCGGCAATGAAAATCACGCCGTCTGCCATTTGCAGCCCGGCGGAAGTCAGGTCGACCGGATCGCCCGCCGGCGTCTGCGTGATGATGGGGTTCTCCGCCTGCGCCTGGTAGAAGAGCGAGAGCGAACCGCCGCCGGACCAGCCGACCAGCACAACGCGTTCATAGCCGAGCTCTTCGCGCGCATAGGCGACCCACTTACCCAGATCGATCGCGACCTTTTCCATGATCAGCGCGGTATCGTTGCGCGGGTAGCGGCTGGCCGCGCACAACACGTGCAGCCCCGCATCCGCCAGGGCCGTCGGCATGGGCAAGAGGTGCAGCACCGATGTCGGGTGCATGAAGATGTAGACCGTGCCGGATTTCGATTTCGGATCGTGCAGCAATTGGCCTTCAAGGTTCACTTTGCCCGAATTGCCTGCGAACCCGTAAGTCTCCGTGAAATTCGGGTTGTCGGGGAACGAGACGATCAGCGGCGTACGCGTCCAAGCGGTCTTTTCGGTATCGGATGCCATCTTCGTTTGTGTCCTCAGGCGGGTTCGACCGCGCTTCCGGCTAGCGGAATGCTGGTGGCATCGTAGCGGAACAGCCATTCATAGCGGTCGACCACCTTTTGCGGATCCCATTGCTCGTCGACATATTGCTGCGCCCCGGCCTTGCTCGCCAGTATGGGATTGTGGAAGCGCTCGGCATTGGCGGCCGCGCCATTGACCGCCTTGGTCGTGCGCGGCACGCGAATTGTCTGGTACCGGTCCAGGGCTTCTTCGACCGTGTCGAATTCCTCGAACGCCCGGCCCAGAATGCATCCGTCTTCCAGCGCCATGACGGCCCCCTGTGCCAGGAAGGGCAGGGAAGGGTGGCACGCATCCCCCAGCAGGGCGACGCGTCCTTCCACCCATCGCTGCATCGGGGGACGTGCGATCAGGGCCCATTTGAAAGGTTGCGGGATCGCCTCGATATAGGCGTGCACATCCTCGTTCCAGCCGGGGTAGTCCGCGTGATATTCGGCATTGGTGCCGGGTTCGGACCAACTTTCAACCTGCCAATCGCGCCGTTCGACCACGCTGGTGAAGTTCATCAGTTCGCCGCGCCTGATCGGATAATGGATGACATGGCCGCCCGGGCCCACCCAATTTGTGCCGACAGGCCTGCGCAGGCGCTGCGGCAAGCGTTCCATGGGGATGACGCCGCGCCATGCGACCAGCCCGGTGAACTTGACCGGGCCGGAACCGAACAGCTGTTCGCGCAGCTTCGAATGCACGCCGTCCGCGCCGATCACCACCTCATGGGTGGCCGAAGGCTTCCCATCGAAATGGATCGTCGCCTTGCTGCCGCTTTGCTCGATATCCGTGGATCGATGGGCAAGCTTGATCGCATCCGGCTTCAGCGCATCCACGGCACGCTTCAATATCTGATGCAGGTCGTTGCGGTGAACGGTGATGTAGGGAAAGCCGTAACGCTCGACCGATTCCTGCCCCAGATCGAACAGCTTCCAGGTGTCGCCCGTACTCCACAGGCGGATTTCCTTGCCTTCGGGGATGAAGGCAATCCCCATCAGTTCTTTCTCGATGCCGAGTGAGGCGAGCACGCGCACCCCGTTGGGGCTGATCTGAAGGCCCGCGCCCACTTCCTGCAGCGTGGCCGTCTGCTCATACACGGTGACGTCGAAGCCGCGCCGCAACAGCGCAAGGGCGGCAGTGAGGCCGCCAATGCCGCCCCCGACGATTCCTATCCCGATATTGGTTTTCAAGCCGATGGCCCCTTCGAATACGGAGTGAGAGATAGGTTTGACGAACACTATTCGTCAATATCAAATACCGTTCAAAAGCCGGGCGGCAATTCGCCAATGGACAGATCGGGGCGATAGCGTCAGGAACATGGCTCAGATTGTTGAGGGTGAAGCATATGGCGAAGGGAGCGGCAGAACAGTCGCAGCGTCGTGTCCAGTCGATCGAAGTGGGGTTCCGGGTGCTTCGCGTGTTGCGCATGGCGGAAGGGCCCTTGCCGCTGCGCGAGATTGCTGCGCGTGCGGAAATGCCGCCGAGCAAGGTTCATCTCTACCTGGTCAGCTTCGTGCGCGAGAATATGGCCTATCAGGACGTCTCGACGGGCCATTACGGCCTGGGCAGTTTTGCAATCCAGCTCGGGCTGGCAGCGATCCGCCAACTCGACGTCGTATCCCTTGCCACCGATCTGCTGGCCGGGGTGCGGGACCAGACGGACTGTGCAGTCTATCTCTCGCTTTGGGGCGATCAGGGGCCGTGTATCGTCTCCAAGGCCGATGGAGGGCTGCAGGGGGCCTTTACAGTGCGTCTAGGTTACATTCTGCCCCTCACCACTACGGCGACCGGTTTGGTCTTCCTCGCGCATCTGCCGAAGGATGAAACCGATCGCGCTCTCGAGGCGCAGCAGATCTTCGCAGCGGGGCGCAAGGATGCCGGCAGCGTTTCGAAGCGCGCTGTCGAGCAAGGCGTTAGAGACGTTCGCAAGCTCGGCTATGCGCAGACGGTCGGCCGCCTGCATCGCAATTTCTCCGGCATCTCCGTCCCGGTATTCGATCATAGCCATGCCTTTGCGGCGGCGATCACCTTGCTCGGCCCGACCGATTATATGGATAGCGGCCGCAAGCAGGCGTTCTCGAAGTTCATGCTCGATGCGGCAGGCGAGCTTTCCCAGCGTCTCGGCGCATCGGCATCTGTGGCGAGCCAAACGGAAACCTAGGCCTTTCGGCCAATCGCGCGGGGCTAGACCACCGGATTGGCAAGCACGCCGATCTTCTCGATCGCCACTTCCACCCTGTCGCCCGGTTTGAGGTAAACCGGCGGTTCGCGCCGCGATCCCACGCCTCCCGGAGTGCCGGTGAAAATCACGTCTCCCGGTACGAGCTCGGTGAAGGTGGAGATATATTCGATCAGATGCGGCACGTCGAAAATCATGTCGCCAAGCTTGGCGTCCTGCATCGTCTTGCCGTTCAGCCGGCACTTGATGCTCAGCGGGGCGAGATCGTCTATCTCGTCGCGCGTGACCATCCAGGGGCCGAGCGGCCCAGTGGTGGGCCAGTTCTTGCCTGCAGTCATCTGGGATGTGTGGCGCTGCCAGTCGCGCACGCTGACATCGTTGGCGCAGGCGAACCCGGCGACATGTTTCATCGCGTTGGACTTGCTGATGCCCCGTCCGCCTCGGCCGATGATGACCGCAAGTTCGGCCTCGTAATCGAGCTTTGTCGTTTCGGCCGGGTGTTCGATCGGCATTCCCTGACCGCTCAGCGCGTTGGCGAAGCGCACGAACAGCGTGGGATGCTTGACCTCTGGGTTCTTCGTTTCCTCGCGATGTTCGAGGTAGTTGAGGCCGACGCACAGGATCTTGGATGGTTCGGGGATGACCGGAAGGAGCTTGACCGCGATCATCGGCAGAAGCGGGGCTGCCGCGATGGCGTCCAGCACCTTAGGCATGCCGTTCTGCTCCAGCATGGCCCTGATCGTCGGCATTTCCGGGAAGACGGCGCTCATATCACGCAAATGGTCGCCTTCAACGACGCCCCAGCCTTTCTGGCTGTCATGCACGAAGCTAGCGATTTTCATTTGAATTCTCCCAATCGGACGGCTTCGTTGAACTAGTTCGTGCCGCCCGGACGCACGAAGTCAGGTGCTCTATGCCCGGCAGCAGCGGCGCCGAGCCGGAGTGAACGCGCTTCTGCCCGTTTCGTCTCGTCGAGCCAGGAACGCTCGTGGCCCCACAGGCTCGGGCCGTAATCGCATTCGCGCGGCTCCCACGTTTCGGGATTGATCGATCTTCCGCCCCAGCCATACTCCACCATCAGTCCGGATGGCGAACGTGCATAGAACGACGTCATGAAATCGTTGGTGTGGCGCCCGAGAGATACGGCGACCTGTTCTTCTTCAAGCAATGCCAGATCATACCCTTGACCAACATCGTCGAGCGAATTGAGTTCCACCATCAGGTGGTGAAACCCTTCCTTACCGGTTTCGACCATCGCGAAGCTGTGATGCCGCTCATTGAGATGGAAGAAATAGGCCTTGAACGGTCGCAGCGCGTAATCGCTCAGCCGAAAGCCAAGCACATCGCGATAGAACGGGATCAACGCGTCGATGGAGCGGGTGGTGAGCACGATATGGCCCAGGCCCAGGGAGCCGGTGCGAAAGCCGCTGATCTCTCTCCCAGGTGCGAAAGGCGTGGGCGCATCTGCCGGGCCATGGAAGAATTCCAATGCGTTGCCGGCCGGGTCGTGCGTCTGGATGAGTTCGGTCACCTGCCGGCTTGCAGCCTGTCCGGCCGTTCCCAGCGTCACTTCGTTTCCCGCATCGGAGAGTTTCGCGGCCAGCATGGCGAGAGCATCGGCATCGTCGACTTCCCAGCCCATCGCCGTCACGGTTTCCATCTCGCCCGTTTCCACAAACAGGCGTGCCGCCCGTTCGTCGGTTCGCAGAGCGATGCCGCTGCGGCCCTTTTCCGCAACTTGCATGCCCAGCAGGCCGGTCGCAAAATCCGCCCATTCGCCGGTTCGCGCGGTAGATATGCCGATGTAGCCCAGTGAACGGAGCACAAACCCTCGATCGCAATCAGTCATCTTCGGACATCCACCTATCTTAATATCAGCTTGACTGATACTGCAAATGCGCAAGTTTGCTGTGTTGGCGGATTTTTCGCCCCTTTTGTGGCAAGGAATGAAGATGATGAAAGAGACTTCCGCACCGCCAATCGGCCTGGGCGCGGACCTTGCCGGGGCCGATGCCGAGCAGCGCCGCGTGGTCGATCTGATCAAATCCGGGCCGCGAGGAAATGTGCCGAAGCCGTTCCTCGCCATGCTGGACGCTCCGGGCCTCGCCGAGGCGATCCAGTCTGTCGGGGCGACTATACGGTACGGATCGACACTGCCGGACGATCTGCGCGAACTCGCCATCCTGACGGCCGCGGCCAGGGCGGATTGCGGCTATGAGTGGAATCATCATTTGCCGATCGGCAAGGCGGCAGGGCTTGAGCCTGCTGCCATCGCAGCCGCGCGTGGCGGAGCGGCAGGTAAGGCGCCCCGCGCGCAGCAAGCTGCCGTCATTTCTCTTTGCCTGGAGGCTTTTGCGGGCGGCAAGGCCAGTTCGGGCACGCTTGCCGCGGCAATTGACGAACTTGGGCGGACTGGCGCGACCGAGGTGGTGGCGATCGCAGGCTATTACCCACTGCTTGCCGGCTTCATCCGCACTGCCGGTTTCGATGAGAATTTCGAACCGCTGCCGGACGGCTGATTGCGCGCAGCCATGCTCTATCGATGAATGGACCCGCGCTGCCGGGATCATCCCACCCCTTCGTAGCGCGCATCCAGTTCGACCTCCTGCAGCTCTTTCAGCCGAGGCGCTACTTCCTGCGCAATGAGCGTGAGATTGTCGGCGGTTGCGGCATGATCCAACTCGCCGGCCTGGCCCATCATAAGCAAATGTCCGAAACCGCCGACATCGTCGTGGAAGCGGGCGATCTGTTCGTAGACGTCGTCTGGCGTACCCACGAAATAAAGCCCTGCATCCATGTACTCCTCGATCGATCCATCGGGCGGAACCGGTTTGCCATTGCGCATCAGCGGACGGAATCCGCCGCCGCCGCCGGACATGAGCATCTTCACATTCGCTTCGACCGGATTGAAGCCCAAGGGATTGCGGAATGTCGGCTCAAGGCGGGCCGCAGTCGCAAAATAGCTCTTCATCTGTTCGGCGCGCTTGAAGGCTTCGGAGCGGTCATTGGCGCAGGCGACCAGGCAGAGATAGCCGAGCCTGTCCCGGTTCGCTTGGTGGCCGAACTGCGCCGCGTAAGCCTGGCGGTAGCCCAGGAAAACGGAACGCGCGACTGAACCGCTAAGGAAGGTTGTGCAGACAGTGCCCATCTTCCCATAGACCGCCGCGCTGCTGGCGCTCGATGCGGTCATCCAGATCGGCGGGGTTGGCTGCTGGATCGGCCGCGGCCACAGGCTCGCTGTGCGATAGTGGAAGTGCTCGCCTTCCCAGGAGAAGTTGTCGCCTTCGTTGGTCAGCGCCGCCATGATGAGGTCATAAGCCTCCCAAAACCGGTCCATAAAGCCGGTCGGCTGCCGATTGGACATGAACAGTTCGTAGCTCGCGCCCTTGACGAAGCCGATCTCGGTCCGCCCGCCGGAAAGGCAGTCCGCCATGGCAATCTCTTCCGCCACCCTCAGCGGATTGGACCGGTTGGCCAGCGGAATTCCCAGCGCCAGAAGCCGCGCTTTCTTGGTCTGCCGGGCAAGGATTGCCAGTGTCGTCATGCAACTGGTCGACATGCAGGTTGCGGCCGCGTGATGCTCGTTGATCATGATGTTGAGGCCGAGTTCGTCGGCCAGCATATATTCGTCGAGATAACGGTTCAGCAGCTTGCCTGCCTCTACGGGATCGCATTCGCTTTGGGGCAGCGTAACGCGCATGTTCCCGGGGACTTCGAAGGCCGGGTAATAGGCCTGTTCGCTGAATTGCCAGATATCCATGGCTCGCCTCCGTCCAGTTCTGATCAGGCGCCTGCGAGCGACGCAATGCGTGCCGCGATGGCGGCGGGTTGGTCGGCATGCAGGCGAAAGCCAGCGCCTTCTATTGTCGCTGTTTCAGCCTGCGGCATGGCCGCTGCCCATGCCTCGTGATAGGCAGGCGTCGCGATTGCATCTTCCACGCCCCACAGGATCCGGGCGGGGCAGGTGATCCGGTGCAGACGCTCCGCCAGCTTGGGATTGCACATATACGGGGTCCAGCCATAGAGGCTCATCGCCTCGTCATTGCGCATCGCGCGGCGCAATTGTTCTTCAGGCAGATCCATCACATTCTGCAGCGGGCCGGGCTCTCCAACCTGCATGCGCTTGGCGAGTTCCTGCTTCGCCACCATGAAGATGTCGGCGACATATTGTTCGCGGCGCTCAGCTGTTTTCAGCCCGAGCGGGGAGATAAGCGTCAGCGAGGAAGCACGGGCGGGCTCCTTGGTCAGGATCTCGGCCGCAAGCCAGGCCCCGAAGCTCGTGCCCGCCATGGCTGGCTGCTGCAGCTCGAGCTGATCCATCAGGTCGAGATAGAAATATCCCAAATCATCGACCCGGTTCACGCCATCGCGTTGCTGCGAACCGCCGAAGCCGGGGTGGGAAGGCGCATAGACCGTAAACTGCTCCGCAAGCGCCCGCATGGCTTCGGCCGCACCTTCCAGTCCGTCGAGCCCGTGCAGAAAGAGCAGCGGCGCGCCGGAGCCTGCCTTGAAGAGCTCGACTTGTGTGCCGCGGATGGCGATTGCTGAAAGCGTGCCGAACTCCAGCCCGGCAAGGCTTACGGTAGCCACTTACATTCTCCCAATTCGGTCGTTTTCGACTTCGGCTGCAGATTGTGGCCGGCAAACCGATAGGTCCAATGCTTTGATATTGAACAACCGATATCCAAAAGGTATTAGTTACATATGGAGCTGCGGCATCTGCGTTATTTCCGCGCCGTCGCGCGCGAGGAACATTTCGGGCGGGCATCTGCCACGTTGCGCATCGCTCAGCCTGCCTTGACCCGCCAGATCCGGGATCTCGAGACGGAACTCGGCGTCGAACTGTTCGAACGCTTGCCACGCGGCGTTCGGCTGTCGGATGCGGGCGGTGTCTTCCTGGAAGACGTGGAAGAGATTCTCGCTCAGGTCGATCGCGCCGCCGACCGCGCCAAAAAGCTCGGCAGCGGCCATCTCGGCACCATACGCGTGGGGCTGAGCGAGATTATCTCGCAGCACGAATTCATTTCCTACGGGCTTCTGCATTTCCGTGAGAGCGAACCGGGTGTGGCGCTCGATTTGCGGTCCATGGGTTCGGCAGCGCAGATCTCCGCTCTCAAGGAAGGCTCTCTCGATGCGGGTATCGTCTATGACGCGCATCTGGATGATCGGGATGCCGAGGTGCTCGATCGGGCGGCGCTGGGCATGGGCGAGACCATGCTGGCGGTCCACCGCAATCATCCGCTTGCAGGCCGCAAGAGCGTGGCCATGGCGGAACTGGCGGACGAACCGGCGTTGTGGCCGGAACGGCGTGCAGCACCGGGCTATTTCGCGCGCCTGATGGCGGCCTGTCTTGAAAGCGGAACGGTGCCGCGCGTCGTGCAGGAATGCACCACCAATTCGATCCTGCTCAGCCTCGTCGCAGTGGGCATGGGGATCGGCTTCGTCACCGTCACAGGCCCGCTGCCAGCGGCCCAGAACATCGTCCTCGTGCCGATCCGCGATCTGAATTTGAAGTTCAAGGTGCTGCTTGTCTGGCGCCGCCGCGATCACTCGGCAGCGCTGAGGCATTTTGTCGAGACGATGAGCCGAAACGAAAGCCTATCTCAGGTAGGCTGATACTTGCATCGCTGCTCGCTCGCGCCCATGAAACAGCGAGAATGAACTGATTCTGTGGCCCTTGGTGGGCGGCAAAGAGGAGCGGGAAATGGCTGAAGCAAGACCTCTTAAGGGCATGTATCATTTCGCTTTTCCAGCGCGTGATGCGGAAGAAACGCGCCATTTCTATGAAGATATTCTAGGCCTGCCGCTAGTCAATTGCATGATGTCGGAAAAGGTGCCGAGCACTGGCGAGGAAGCGCCTTATGTGCACTTCTTCTTCGAATTGATGGACGGTTCCTACATCGCTTTTTTCGACCTGGGGAAGGACGAGTTTCCGGCGCCGTCACCCAATACGCCTGACTGGGTGCAGCACTTCGCGATCGAAACGGAGTCGGTGGAAAATGTTGCGGCGATGCAAAAGCGGCTGGAGGAAAACGGTGTGGAGTGCATCGGCGTGGTCGACCACGGCTTCCTCAAATCCGTCTATTTCTTCGATCCGAACGGCTTGCGGCTGGAGATCACCAGCCGCACCGAACCGGAAGGCTTCCTGGAAAAGTCGGCCGCGGAAGCGCATGACATCCTGAACCAGTGGACCGAACGCAAGCGCAAGGGGCTGGTCAAGAACTGAGGTTGCAGCCCCTCAGATTGCCATAGCGACCGATTTGGTCTCCGTATAAGCCTCGATCCCTTCGCGCCCGTTTTCGCGTCCCCATCCGGACTGCTTGAAGCCGCCGAAGGGCAGCGCGGGATCCAGCCCGCCGCCATTCACTCTGACAGTGCCGGCTTTGAGCTTTCGTGCGAGCCGGTGCGCAGCGGAGAGGTTGTTGGTCCAAAGCACCGCGCCCAGTCCGTAGTCACTAGCATTGGCCTGCGCGGCGAGCGCTTCCAGATCGTCATCGCCGAACGACATGGCGCACAGGACGGGGCCGAAGATCTCCTCTCGGCGTACCGCCATTTCGGCCTGGGTATCGGTGAGCACGGTGGGCGCGACGAAGGACCCTGGCCCGGAAATATCGCGTGCACCCGCCCGAATGGTGGCGCCTGCATCCACCCCGCCGCTTACATATCCAAGAATGCGATTGCGCTGCGTGTCGCTTATCACCGGGCCCATCTGCGTTTCGGGATCGAAACCTGCACCCACTTTCATGGCATCGGCGATGCGCGAGACGCCTTCGACAACCTCATCAAAATGGCGCTTATGAACGAATAGGCGGGAGCCTGCGTTGCAGACCTGCCCGGCATTGCCGAAGATCGACCGGGCTGCCCCTTCGATGGCCTGCGGCACATCCGCGTCCGGCAGGACGATAACGGGCGTTTTCCCGCCCAATTCCAGCGTGACGCGTTTGAAGTTGCCCGCAGCGGCCTTGATGATCAGCCGCCCGACCTCGGTCGATCCGGTGAAGGTCACCTTGTCCACGCCGGGATGCTCGGTCAGCGCGGCGCCGGCGGTTTCGCCGAAGCCGGTCAGCAAGTTGAACGCGCCCGCCGGGAAGCCGACTTCCTCGATGAGATGGGCCAGTTTGAGCGCGGTCAGCGGCGTTTCTTCCGCCGGTTTCAGGATCACCGCGCAGCCCGCGGCCAGCGCCGGAGCGATCTTGGCGCAGGCCATCGCGATCGGCGCATTCCACGGCACGATCTGGGCGACGACGCCGACAGGTTCCTTCAGCGTATAGGCATGCCAGGTGCCCGGGCCTGAAAGGGCAATGCTTTCGCCATTGAGCTTGGTTGCCCAGCCGGCGAAATAGCGCAGCTGATCGATCGCATAGGGAATGTGGAAATAGCGCGCATCGCGCACCGGCATGCCGTTATCCAGCGTTTCCAGCGCGGCAAGCTCATCCGCATTGCGCTCCAGCGCATCGGCCAGGCGGTAAAGCAGCAGGGCGCGCGCATTGGGTTTCATGTCCGCCCATTCCGCACTCTCCATCGCCTTGCGCGCGGCCTTTACCGCAAGGTCCGCATCCGCAGCCGAGGCGCTTGCGATGTCGGCCAGATTCTCGCCCGTTGCCGGATCCTGCGTAGCGAAGGTTTCGCCTTCTCGCGGATCGGCCCAGGCTCCACCGATGAACAGGCGATGCGGGCCGGCGGCAAAGCGGCGTGCGTCTTCCAGGGCGGGCACGGCATCGGGCGCGGTCGTGGTGGCATTCATCCTCTGGTTCCTCATTCGTCTGGATATTTCGGTCTGGCTGTGCTCAGCCTTTCTTTCGTCCATAGCGAACGGCGTTAGGCCTTGTCGAATGATATTCGTAATGGCAGAACGGCCAGCGAGAGGATTGCCCGGCGGGAAATGCAGACATTCGACTACATCATCGTCGGCGCAGGATCGGCCGGCTGCGTGCTCGCCAACCGGCTGAGCGAAGGCGGCTCGGACGAGGTCCTGATCCTGGAAGCGGGAGGTTCGGACAGCAACTGGCTGCTCAAGATGCCGCTTGGCTTCATGATGGCGGCGGGTAACCCACAATATGATTGGGGCTATAGCAGCGAGCCGGACGAGAAGCTGGGCGGGCGAAGCCTGCCATTGCCGCGCGGCAAGCTTCTGGGCGGGTGCTCTTCCATCAACGGCATGATCTATATGCGCGGCCATGCGCGCGATTACGATCACTGGGCGCAGACGGGCGCGCGCGGGTGGAGCCACGCCGACGTGCTCCCCTATTTCCGGCGGATGGAAAGGAGCTGGCGCGGCGAAGGCGATTATCATGGCGGCGGCGGCCCGATCGAAGTCACCAAGGTGCCCGATGAACGGCTGCTGGGCGCGCCGATCCGTCAGGCGGTGCGCGCTGCAGGCTTTTCGGAAACGGACGATCTGAGCGGAACAGAGCAGGAAGGCTATTCCTGCGCGGAAGCCACGGTCGACAGGCGGGGGCGGCGCTCCAGCACTTCGGCGGCCTATCTCCGGCCCGCCATGTCGCGCCGCAATCTGCAGCTTGAATCGCAGGCCCACGTCACGCGCGTCCTTATCGAAGAAGGGCGGGCCGTCGGTGTGGAATATTCCCAGGGCGGCAAGACTGTGCAGGCGCGCGCACGCAAGGAAGTGATCCTGTCGGGCGGCGCATACAATTCGCCGCAATTGCTGATGCTCTCTGGGATCGGCCCTTCGGCCGAATTGGCCGAACATGGGATCGATCCGCTGGTGGATGCACCCGGTGTCGGCGGCAACCTGATGGAACATCCGGTGCTCTATATGGGCTTCGGTCTGAACGAGCCGCGCAGCTTCCTCTCCGAACTTCGTTTCGACCGGGCGGCGCGTTCGGTGATCAATTGGAAGCTGGCAGGCAAGGGCGCCTTCGCCAGCCAGATAACCACCGGCATGATGGCTTTGCGCACACGGCCGGAGAAGGAACGGCCCGACATCCAGCTGGTCTTCCTGCCCGTGCGGCTGGATGCCAAGCTGTGGTACCCGCTAAAGGGGCCCGGCATGGCGCATGCGCTTTCGGTGATGGTCATGCAGCTGCGCCCGGAAAGCCGCGGCAAGCTGTCCCTGCGCTCGGCCGATCCGTTCGACAGACCTGCCATCGATCTCAATCTGCTTTCGACGCAGAATGACTTTGCGGAGCTTCGTGGGGGCATTGCCGCTGTGCGGCGGATTTTCGACGCGCCGCCGCTCAAGGAGATGGTCAGCGAGGAAATGGTCCCCGGCTCCGGAGTTCAAAGCGATGATGAGCTCGACGCCTTCATCCGCGAGCGGGTCACGATCTTCCAGCATCCCTGCGGCACGTGCCGGATGGGCGAAGACGCAGCGGCCGTGGTGGATAGCGAGCTGCGCGTCAAAGGGATCGAAGGGCTGCGCGTCGTCGATGCGTCGGTATTCCCGGGGATACCGGGTGCGAATATCAACGCCGCCGTCATCATGGTGGCCGAACGTGCTTCGGACCTGATACGGGGCGTGGAGCCTCTATCGGCTGCCGCCTAGTCCGGCTCTTTGCCTTCCTTGCGCTTCTGGACCACATCGTAGAAAATTCGCGTCGCCGCGATCGCATTCGGCCATGAGCAATAGAAGGCGAGCTGCAGCATGATCTCGCCCATTTCCTCTTCGGTCACGCCGCTATTGAGTGCGTGATTGATATGCGCTTCCAGCCTGGGATGCTGGTTGCCGGCGACCAGCGCGGCGACCGTGACCAGGCACCGGTCCCGCAGGGCGAGCTTGTCCGACCTTTCCCAGACTTCCCCGTAAAGCACGCGGTTGGTCATATCGACCAGGCCGGGGGCAACCTCGGCCAGTTCGTCTCCCTGCTTGCTCGGTCTCTTCACCTTCAGCCTTCCTCCTCTGCCCGCTCGTAATTCCCGTGTCCGGGCTTGAACGTCTTCTGGTCGAGGAATTGGCTGAGGCCCTGCTGCTTGCCCTTTTCCGGATCGACCAGGTCGGTCTGGTCGGCCTTGGCAGTCAGATATTCTGAGGCCTGCTCCCAATTCATCTCGCGCGCATATTTATATGCCATACGGGCCTGGCGCAGCACAGTCGGGTTCTTGCCCAGCAGCTCTCTGGCCAGTTCGCGGGTTTCGTCCTTCAGTTTCGCAGCGGGCACGGCATCGTTGACCAGCCCGAGTTCCTTGGCCCGGCGTCCGTCGAACTTCTTGCCGGTCATGACGTAATACAGCGCCTCGCGGTCTCCCATCAGCGTGGAAATCGCCTTGGAGACGACCCCGCCGGGGATCACCCCCCAGTTGATTTCCGAAAGGCCGAACACCGCGTCTTCATCGGTGATCGCAAGGTCGCAGCAGATCAGCGGGGTGAAGGCACCGCCGAAGCACCAGCCATTGACCATCGCGATGGTCGGCTTGGCGTAATACATCAGCGTGCGCCACTGCCAGGCACGGGTTTCGCGGTAGATCCGGTGGCGTTCGACATCGGACAGGCCTTCCATCGCGCGGAAGAAGTCCTTCAGATCCATGCCGGCGGAAAAGGCTTCTCCGCTGCCGGTCAGCACGATCACGCCGCAGCGATCGTCCGTTTCCAGCTTGTCGAGCACGTCGTTCATTTCACGGGCCAGGCCGATGCTCATGGCATTGCGCTTTTCAGGCCGGTCGATGTGGACCCAGGCAATGCCGTCTTCGAATTCCACCTTCACATCGTTTCCGCCGGGGATCGGTTTGTCGCTCATGCTGCTGCTCTTTTCGTTGACTGCAATGGGATGATGCTCGCGCTCATGAGGTGACGATCAGGGCATCGAGCGCGATTGCGCCTTCGCCTTCGGCCATGAGCATAAGCGGGTTGATATCGATTTCGCTGATGCCGATGCCGGAGCGCATCGCGCCGCCCAGCTTCACAACGATATCGGCAAGGGCGGCGACATCGCGCGCCGGCTGACCGCGAAACGGGCCAAGCAGCTTGGCACCGCGCAGCGCCATGATCCGTTCGACCGCGCGGTCATGCGAAATGTCGGCCGGCATCAGCGTGGTCGCGTCCAGCGCTTCGGTCCACACCCCGCCCAGGCCGACAAGCACCGATGAGCCCCAATCGGGATGACTGCGCGCTCCAACGATCATTTCCAGGCCGGGCGAGGACATCTGTTCCACTAATATGCCGTCGAGGTGGACGCCCTTGAGATTGTCCATGAGCTGCTGCCAGCTCACGCGCAGTTCCGCTTCGCCCCGCAGGTTCAGGATCACGCCGCCGGCATCGCTCTTGTGGGAGAGAGCGGCTGACTGCGCCTTCAGAACCAGCGGGAAGCCGATCCGGCCGGCGATCTCCAGGGCCTCTTCCAGGCTGGATGCCATGCCGCCTTCGGGCACCGGGATGCCGATGCTGCGCAGGAAGGTCTTGCCGGTATATTCGGGTTTGATGCCCGGCTCGCTCCAGCCGCTGAGGCCGGTTGCTGGCGCGGTTCGATCATTTGCGGCTGCAAGGGCCTTCGCGTAGCGTCCTGCCGCCGCGAAGGCGCGCATGGCACGCTCGGTAGAGCGGAACAGCGGGGTCTCGCTCTTGCGCATATCTTCAAGGAATTCCGGATCGAGCGGAGCCTCGTCACCGGTCAACGCCATCGCCACGGGCTTGCTTGCGGCCATCGCCACCGGCATCACGGCTTCCGCCTTGGACCGCTGCTGCGGGGGCGCACCGCCGGCCATGGGCAGCAAGACGCCGCCGACTGCGGGATCTGCCAGCATCGCTTCGGCCGTCTGGCCGAAGACTGCGCCATTGACGAAACCGGTCGTGCCGACATCCAGCGGATTGTCGATTTCCATGCCTTCTGGAAGGCAACCGGCCAGCTTGCCCAGCGTGTCCGCACTCAGCTGCGCGACCGGCAGGGCAATGTCTTCGGCGAAGTCGAAACACATGCCGCGGATCGCGCCGCTATTGGTCACGATGCCCAGCTCGCCTGCAGGCGGCGAGGGATAGCGGTGCAGCAGCGCAAGCGCGTCGAACAGCTCGTCCATCGTATCGACGGCCACGACGGCTTCGTTCTCGACCGCGCAGCGCATCACGGCATAGTCGCTTGCCATCGCCCCTGTGTGCGATGCGGCGGCTTCCATTCCCCGCTTGCTGCGCCCTGGATGCAGCAAGACGATCGGCACGCCCTTGCTGCGGGCAATCCCGGCAGCGGCCAGGAAGCGATGCGGATCGCGTATCTGTTCGGCATAGATGCCGATGGCGTCCGCTGCTCCTTCGGCGATGACGAACTCGACCAGGTCGCTGGCGTCGACCACTGCTTCATTGCCCGTTGCCGCAGAGAGCGAGACGGAAATCCCGCGGCCCTGCATGGCCGATCGGATATTGGAAGCCGTCGCCCCGCTTTGCGCGATTACGGCAACGCTGCGCCTGTCCTCCAATGGGGCGGGGTGGGCAGGCTCGAACGTCAGGGCGATGCCGCCGGCAAAGTTGATATAGCCAAGGCAATTGGGCCCGAGCATCGCCATGCCCGCTTCCTGGCAGATCGCGGCGATGCTCTCCTGATCGGCGCGGCCTTCTTCACCGGCCTCCGCAAAACCAGAGGCGAAGACCACGATCCCGCCGACATTCTTCCTGGCGCAGCTTTCCACCATTGGACGGATTGCTGCGCGCGGAACGTTCAGCACCACGGCATCGACATCGTCCGGCAGGTCGTCGGCGGTCTTGATGCAAGCCCGGCCGTTGATCTCGTCGCGGGTCGGAGAGATCAGGTGAATGGCGCCTTCAAAGCCGAAGCGGTCCAGATTGGCCAGCACGGCGCCGCCCATGGTCTTGGGATCGGGCGAAGCGCCTGCAATGGCAATCGATCGGGGACGCAGCAGCCGCGTCATGGCGTTGGTTTCAGGCACTGCAGCGTCCTTCTAATGGCCCGGCGGGCTCAATAGGCATCCAGTTCCTTTAGCGTCTCGGCGGCCCATTCCCAGGCGCCCACGCCGTTCGCGACGCCGGAATAGACGGTCACCTGCAGCAGCACTTCGCGAATATCGTCCTTGGAAAGACCGTTGGTAATGCAAAGGCGCGTCAGGCGCCTTGTCGGCAGTTCCTTGCCCATCGCGGCCACGATGCCGAGCGTCACCAGCAGGCGTTCGCGCAGCTGCAGTTCGTCTCGCGTCCAGGTTTCGCCGAACACCGTCTTGGTGACGAAGTTTTCCAGCGGGACGTGAAAGTCGTCCGTGGCGTCGAGCCGGGCGACGCCGGCCTCGCCCATCAGCTTGCGGCGCATTTCGCGCCCGGCCTGGAATGATGGATCGTCGGTCTGCAAACTCATGGGCTTCCTCTCCGTTCAAGAACGCCGCCTGCGGCCCGTCCGGGGTTCCGGACTGGCGGGGCAGGCAAGCGATGCGATTGCCAAAGGCGGCATATTGTAAGCGTGGCTTATTATGGTTCGAGTGCCATTTTGAATGGCATTTGTAAATGCTGACTGGCAGGGTTCGCCGGTGGTTGCGGCGCCTCGGCCATTCGGGCGCGATTGCCGCTCTGAAATGGGAGAAATGCGATGAAGAGGCCATCGGGCGGACGCGGCAAGCAACTGGCGGCGGTTGCTCCTCTGCTCAACCAGATCACGCAAGATCTGCTCTATGACGATGTGTGGGAGCGGCCCCTGCTTTCGAAGCGCGAACGCAGCCTGCTGACCCTGGCCGTGCTGATCGCGCAGGGGCGCGACCAGACGAAGGGCCATATGGAAACCGCGCTGGAAAACGGGCTGACCATCGAGGAACTGGGTGAGGCGGTGACGCATCTGGCTTTCTATGCGGGCTGGCCCTCTGCCGTCATGGCGGGCCGGAAATTGCTGGAAATCGCCGAAGAGCGCGATGCGGCGGGGCAGGGCGGCTAGCTCTTGCGACCCGGTTCCTGGGCGACGGGTGCCAACGGATCGTCTGGCACGACGGCTACGCCCCCTCCGCGGTCGGAGCGGAAATTGGCGTAGGTCCCTGCATCCTTCTTGCGCTGCCCGAAGGATACGACCGGTTCGACTGCTTCCTGCTTCAGGGGGGCCATCTTCTTTTTGCGCGCCAGTGCCGCTTCTATGTAAGGCGCAAGCTCGGCCTGTTTCTTTGCCTGCCGCTCTTCCTCGCCTGCCGTCAGCCGCGGCATGGCCGTGTTGGCGAACAGCTCGAGCGATTCCACGATATGGCCGTGATTGGCGGGGCCCGTCTGCTGCACGAAGATGATCTGGTCCACGCCGACATCGGCATAGCCCTTGCAATGCTGATAGACCTGTTCCGGCGTGCCTATGCCGCCATTGCCGTGATTGTCCTCGATCGAATCCTCTGCCTTCAGGAATTTCTCCCACACTTGCGAGAAGCCGGGCTGCGTGCTGCCGAAGGATGAATAATAGCCCAGCGAATAGCCGAAGAACTTGAAGCCCTGCGTTCCCCGGCGGATCGCCTCTTCCTCGTCCTCATGCACGGAAAGCGCGGTCACGATCGCGAAATTGGCATTCACCGAATGCCCGATCGGCACGCATTCTTCCGATCGAATGATGTCGTAATATTCCTTGACCCATTTGCCGGCCTGTTCGGGCGCAGTGAAGCCGAAGACCAATGCCCCCATGCCGTTGCGCGCGGCGTGAAGGATCGTGTCCCTGCGCGAACAGGCGACCCATAGTGGTGGGTGAGGCTTCTGCAGCGGCTTGGGCACGACATTGCGCGGCGGCATGGAGAAGTACTCGCCCTGATATCCGGGATAGGGGGACATCGCCATCATGTTGGCGCATTGCTCCGTCGCCTCGCGCCAGGCGTCCTTCTTGGTGTCGACGTCCACGCCGAAGCCTTCCAGCTCGACCGCGGTGCCGCTCTCCCCGGTCCCGAAATCGATCCGGCCGCCGGTGAGAAGGTCCAGCGTCGCGATACGTTCCGCCACGCGGGCAGGGTGGTTGATCTTGGGCGGCATCACGCAGATTCCGTGCCCCAGGCGCATGCGTTTCGTGCGCTGGCTGAGCGCGCCCAAGAACACTTCCGGCGCGGAACTGTGCGAATATTCCTCCAGGAAGTGGTGCTCCACCAACCAGGCGTAATCATAGCCGAGCTTGTCGGCGAGCTCGAGCTCGTCGAGCGCGTTGTTGAAGATCTGGTGGTCCCTCTCTGCCGAAAAGGGCGCGGGGGATTGATGCTCGTAGAAAAGCCCGAACTGCATGATGCGGCTACCTCTCCAAAGGCGAAACAATGTCTTTTCGGCCGGGCGCGATCGGCATAGCCGAAGGGCCCGAACGTGCGTTCGTTTATATCATATCATATACGGTAATATTGAAATTGCCAGCGGGCCGCCGGATTTTCTCTCCATCCCAAGCTCACACGAATCAGGTTGACTTATATAAGCCAGGCTGTGCATTCGCTGCCAAGAGAGGGAGAGGATGAAAGAGGCGCCCGAATGAGCAGTGGTTGGGTGAAGGTATGCCGCGAGGATGAAATTCCGGCGGACGAAGGCAAGCAGGTGGAAGTGGATGGCATCGCCATCGGGCTCTACCGCCTGGAAGACGGGTGCTATGCGCTCAACGATATCTGCACGCATGCCTTCGCCCATCTGACGACCGGCTGGGTGGAGGACGACACGGTCGAGTGTCCGCTGCATCACGCCCGCTTCGAAATCCGCACCGGCAAGGCCTTGGATGGGATCGCGCCCGAGGACGTGGAAGCTTACGCCGTGAAAGTCGAAGACGGTGACGTCTATGTCGAGCTTGGCGCTGGTGACGAGGGCGCAGCGCCCGATGAAGGCACGGATTCGCAGCTCGCAGACACATTGCTGGAATTATTGAAATCGGGCGCGGGTGCCGGCGAATGGAAGCCGATCCTTGCCGAAGCGGCCGAATTCGAAGTGCTGGGCAGCCATCTGCAGGGAAGCGATGCCGTGGCGGAGCGGCTCGGCGGCACCGAGACGAAGCATCTCGAATGGAGCCGGCTGGAAAAGCCCGGATGCATTTTGATCGGCCAGCCGCGCAGCGCGACGAATGACCGCGGAATGGCGCTGATGTTCGCATCCACCGAAGTGGGTGTGACCCGCGTTTCCCAGCAGAATTTGGCGATGCCGCCGCGCCCCGCAATGCCCATGGCGATGGATGCCGCGATACGCGAACGCATCGACAATGCGCTCGCGGCCAAGCGGCCCATGTCGCTGTCCTATGTCGACGCCGAAGGCCGGCCGCATCTTTCGCTGCGGGGTTCGATCCTCAGCATCGCGGACGACCAGCTCGGGCTTTGGGCGCGCAGTGCAGAAACGGGCCTGGCGGCGGCGGTCTCGGCAAACGCCAATGTCGCCTTGCTCTATCGCGACGAGGAAACGCGCGCGACCTATCAGATCCGCGGGCGCGCAAGCGTGGCAGAGGACGAAGCGACCCGGGCTCAGATCTATAATGCGATGCCGAAAGTGGAGCGTGACCACGATTTTGCCATGCTCGGTTCCGCCATCGTGATCGAGCTCGACGTCGTCGAAGGCTGGGCAGGCATCGGCCCGAACGGTCCGATCAACCCTGTCCGGATGGTGCGCGGCCAGGCCTGACCACTGGCCGCTTGGCTTCGCGCGGGGCGTGTGATAGCAAAGCTATAACAGCCAGGCTGATAAACAAGGATGGAGAGGGGCAATGCTCAGCCACGAGGACAACGAACTGCTGAGCCGGGTCGGCAAGGATACGCCGATGGGCACGGTCATGCGCTCCATCTGGTTGCCGCTATGCCGGAAGCAATATCTGGAAGCTGGCGGTACGCCGCGCCGGATGCGCCTGCTGGGTGAAGACTTGGTCGCTTTTCGTGCTGCCGACGGCCGGGTGGGCGTGCGTGATGAGAAATGCCCCCATCGCCTGTGTTCGCTCGCTTTGGCGCGCAATGAGGGTGACGGCCTGCGCTGTATCTATCATGGCTGGAAGTTCGATGTTTCGGGCGAAGTCGTGGAAGTCCCCACGGAGCCTGCGGACCGCGCGAAGGATTTTGCCGCCACGGTGCCCAAGCGGCACAAGCCTGTGCGTGAAGCTGGCGGGATCGTCTGGGTGTGGCTGGGCGAGGAAGAGGCTGGCACCTTCTACAATTGGAACTGGCTGGATATTCCCGACGAGCAGATCGAAATCCGCGTAGGCCACGCCGCCTGCAGCTGGCTCAATGGTTTGGAGACCGCACTCGATACGGCGCATGTCGGTGTGCTGCACACCAATGCGATCGAAGACGACACTTACATTCACAAGACCGATACGCTGGCGCTTTCGGCCGAAGACAAGGCGCCGCATTTCGAATTCGAAATGCAGCCTTACGGTTACCGCGAGGCTGCTTTGCGCAATCTCGGCGATGGCAGCAAATATCTGCGTCTGCGCGAATATGTGATGCCGTTCTTCAGCTACATTCCGGTGGGCCCGCGCGACAACGATCAGTTGCTGACGATCTATGTCCCGATCGACGATTACCATTCGGCGCATTGGGACATTCGCTACAATCTCGTCGGGCCGAAAAAGCTGACCTGGTTCGATGGCTTCGATCTGGACGATTACGCGCCGGTCATGGGCAATATGGACAATCTGTTCCACCAGGACCGCGAAGCGATGAAGAATGGCAGCTGGAGTGGCTTGCCGAATATCCGCCATGAAGACATTGCGGTGGGCGTTTCGCAAGGCGCCATTCCGGACCGGACGCAGGAGTTTCTCAGCTCCAGCGACCTGTCCATTGTCCGGGCACGCCGCATGCTGCTGAAGGCGGCCAAGGCGGCGGCAAAGGGAGAGCCGCACTCCATCGATCCGAGCATCGACATGTCGGAGCTCAGAGCGATCGAGGAAGTGCTGGAACCCGGCGCCGATTGGCGCGTGCTGCAGCCCTGAGAGAGCGATGGCACGGATCGTCCTGGGCCTGGGCCTGTCCCACACGCCGCTGCTGGTTCTAGGGCCGGAGCGTTGGGCGGAGCGTTCGGAAGACGATTTCGTCAGCAAGCGGCTGTTCTTCGCCGATGGCCGCAATGTCAGCTATGACACCATCGTCGCGGAGCGCGGCGAGCCTTACATGCGTGAAGCGACGCTCGAGAACTTTACTCGCCAATATGATGACGCACAGGCCGCGCTGGACCGGCTCGCCGACGAGATCGAAGCTGCCGCGCCGGATGTCGTGCTGATCGTGGGCGACGATCAGGGTGAGTTGTTCGCGAAAGACACCATGCCTGCCTTCGCCATCTATCACGGCAAGGACGTGGTCACCCATCCGTGGCAGAATCTCGATGCCGAACCCAATTGGCGCATCCCCGTGACCGTCGGCTACATGATGGATGACGCGCATGTCATACCTGGGCATGCGGAGCTGGGCGAACATCTGATCCGTGGGCTGATTGCGCGCGATGTCGATGTCGGCATGGCCAGTGCGGTGCCCGAGCCTGAAAAGCGCGGTTTCGGCCATGCCTATGGCTTCGTGGTCGATCGGCTGTTTCGCGGCCGCGAAATTCCGATCGTTCCGCTTCTGCTCAACACCTATTTCCCGCCCAGCACGCCGCGCCCGGCCCGCTGCTACGACATTGGCCTCAAGATCGCAGAAGCGCTCGCCGAATATCCGGACGATTTGAAAGTCTGCGTGGTCGCCAGCGGCGGCCTCAGCCATTTCGTGACCGATGCCGATCTGGACATGCGCGTGATCAAGGGGCTGTTTGCCGACGACCGGGAAGTTTTGGCCGGCATCCCCGAAAGCTCGCTGTTTTCGGGCTCATCCGAAATCCGCAACTGGCTCATGGTCGGGGGCATCGTCTCCGGCATGAAGCCGGCTTGGTACGAATATTTTCCCGTTTACCGCACGCCCGCGGGAACCGGCGTTGGGCTCGGTTTTGCCGCCTGGCATCCCGCCAACGGATAATCCGAAAGGAAGCACCGACCATGATCATCGATATTCACGCCCATGTCTGCGCCGCGCCGGAGCTCTATGCCTGGAAGGACCAGATCTTTTCGGCCGCTGGCGCTCTGGGGCCGCGTTACCGCAACTGGGACGTGGACTGGATCCGCGATCATCCGGTGACGATGGGCAATATCAAGACGATGGATAAGGTTGGCACCGATATCCAGTTCATATCGCCGCGCCCCTTCTCGCAAGCGCATAGCCAGCAGCCGGGCAAACTGGCGCATTACTGGAATGTCGGCGTCAACAGCTACATCGCCAAGGTCGTCGAAGCGCATCCCACGCGCTTTCGCGGCGTTTGCGGCCTGCCGCAACCGGTGGGCGAGCCGATCGAGAACTCGCTCGAAGAGCTGGAGCGCTGCATCACGGAACTGGGCTTTGTCGGCACGCTGCTCGATACCGATCCGGGCGAGGGCGACAATTCGACGCCCACGCTCGACAATGAATACTGGTTTCCGCTCTATGAGAAACTCGTGGAGCTGGACGCGCCGGCTCTGATCCATTCGGCCGGCTGCCAGCATGGCCGCGAAACCTACAGCGAGCATTTCATTACCGAGGAAAGCCTGGCGATCCTCTCGCTGTGCAAATCGCGCGTGTTCGAGCATTTCCCGAACCTGAAAATCATCGTCGCCCATGGCGGCGGTTCGGTGCCTTACCAGGTCGGGCGCTGGCGGGCCGAACGCGGCCTGCCCAACTGGTCGTCACCGCAGGGCAATACGGAGACCTTCGACGAGGCGCTGTCGCATCTCTATTTCGATACCGTTTTGCACGAACGCAATTCGCTCGAACTGCTGCTGAATCTCGTGGGATCGGACAAGATCCTGTTCGGCACGGAAAAGCCGGGGGCCGGATCCGCGCCCAATCCGGTGACCGGCAGGGACTTCGACGATATCAAGCCGACCATCGAGGATATACCGGGCATCACGGCGGAAGATTGCCAGAAGATCTTCGAGGACAATGCCCGCAAGCTCTATAGCCGGTTCAAGACCTGATAGCCTTACTGGACAGCGCCTGTTCTCTCCGCTTAACAGAGCCTGTGAGCGAGAAGAAAATACAATCGAACAAGGGCAAAGGGGGCATGCTGCCCCCTCGTACGCTCTATCTGGTGAAACAGCTCCAGTATAAGACCTATGTCCGGCTGGAAGATGCGCTGCGCCCGCTGGGCATAACGTCGGCCCAGTTCCGCATCATGAACACGCTGGAGGATCACGGCAAACGCTCCTCGGCGGAGCTGTCGCGCATGTTCGGCGTCAAACCGCAAACGATGATCAAGCAGATCGCGATCCTCGAAAATCGCGATCTCGTGACGCGGACGGCCGCGCCCGAAAACAAGCGCGTTCTGGAAGTCGATCTGACCAAGGAAGGCAAGCGTGTGCTTGCCAAGGCCACGGCGAGGGCGGTCGAGCTGGACAATTCGGTGATGTCCGCGCTCGATCCCAAAGAGCTGGAGGCGTTCCGCGGCACGATCCTGACTTTGCTGCAAAGCCTAGGCCATACGGAACACGAAGCGGAAGAATACGAACTGGTGCCCGGCCAGTTAAATAAGCCAGGCTGATTTATGTTGCCCGCCCGGGGCGATTTCCATAGTCTCCTCCCGATAACGCGATATCTGGGAGAGAGAACGCATGAGCCAAGGCATCATCACGCCCGAATTCGATCCGCCGCTGACATGCGCACGCGCGGAGATTGAAAACGGCGTCGGCTGGGCCATCCTGAACCGGCCGGATAAGCGCAACGCGATGAGCCCCGCGCTCAATGACGATATGCTGGCCATTCTCGAAGCCTTCGAAATCGATGAGCGGGTGAAGGTCGTGGTCATCACCGGTGCGGGTGACACTTTCTCGGCCGGGATGGATCTGAAGGAGTTCTTCCGCGATCTCGATCATCTGCCCTACAACCAGAAGATGCGGGTGAAGCGTTCCGCCTGGCAATGGCAGTGGAAGACGCTGCTCTATTACCAGAAGCCGACCATCGCGATGGTCAATGGCTGGTGCTTCGGCGGGGCCTTCACGCCGCTGGTGGCCTGCGACCTGGCGATCGCGGCCGACGATGCGCAGTTCGGCCTGTCGGAAATCAATTGGGGCATCATTCCGGGCGGGCAGGTGACCAAGGCGATTACCGCCACCATGGCCCATCGCGATGCGATGTTTTACGCGATCACGGGTGAGACCTTCGACGGCAAGAAGGCTTCCGAGATGCGGCTGGTCAACGAATCCGTACCGGCAGAGCGCCTGCGCGAACGCACCTACGAACTTGCGCAGCAGCTGGCGGGCAAGAACCCCACCGTGATGCGCGGAACCAAGATGGCCGTGCGCATGGTGCAGGAAATGTCCTGGGACGTTTCGGACGACTATCTGATGGCCAAGAGCTCGGAGGCGCTGTTTCTCGATCCCGAACGCGGGCGTCAGCAGGGTCTGAAGCAGTTTCTCGATGACAAGAGCTACAAGCCCGGCCTTTCCGGCTATGCCCGCGAAAGCGGCGAGTGACGCAATCCGCCGAGTTGCAACGCGTGACTGCCCAGTCAAGCCTACGCCGCCTGTTGCGGCCGACAAGCGTCGCGATCGTCGGCGCTTCGCCTTCTCCCGGCTCGCTGGGCGGGGGAGTGCTGGCCAATCTGCGGCGCTCCGGCTTTTCCGGCGGGATTCATCCGGTCAATCCGAAATATGATGCAATCGAGGGCCTGGCTTGCACGGCAAGCGTGGAAGACCTGCCCGATGGCGTCGATTGCGTGGTGTTGGCGGTCGGTCGTGCGCATGTCCCCGCTGCCGTCCGGGCCTGTGCGCAGCGAAATGTTGGCGGCGTGATCGTGCTGGCTAGCGGCTTTGCCGAAGAGGGCGAAGAAGGCCGCGCCATGCAGGCTGAAATTGTCGCCACGGCCGAGCAGGCGGGCATGGCGCTGCAGGGCCCCAATTGCCTGGGCACGACGAATTATGTCGATTGCGCTGCGATGATGTTCGGCACCGCGCCTCCCGATCCGCTCGGCACCAGGCCGGGCGTGGCCATGGTATCGCAGAGCGGCGCCATGGCGGCGGTGGTGCGCGTGGCGCTGCAGGCGCGCGGCATCGGGCTGAGCTATGTCGTCTCGACCGGCAACGAAGCGGCGTTAGGTGCGGAAGACTTCCTCGAGGAATTCCTGGAAGACGATCATACGCGCGTTGTTGCCATGCTGATGGAGCAGATCAGGGATCCGGCGCGGTTCCTTGCCCTGGCCGACCGGGCACGCGCCTTGGGCAAGCCGATCGTGCTGCTGCATCTCGGGCGGACGGCGGCAGGCGCCGAAGCGGCGCAGACGCATACCGACGCGTTGTCGGGCGATTATTCCACCATGGCGGCGCAGGTCACGGCGCGCGGCGTCCATCTGGTGGATAGCCTGGAAGCACTGGTGGATTTGCCGGAGATGTTCATTCGTTTCGGCCCGCGAGTGCCGGAAGGCGGGGCGATGGTGGTTACCGAATCCGGAGCCTTCCGCGGCCTCACGTTGGATTTCTGCGCAGCGGCAGGCCTCGACCTGCCGCAACTGCCGCAGCCGATCTTTGCCGCACTTAGAGACGAACTGCCGCCCTTTTCGCCGCCGAGCAATCCGCTCGATCTTACGGCCCAGGCGCTGGTCGATCCCAGCCTCTATTTCCGCGTGATCGAGGCGGTCGCGGAAGATCCGGCATATGGCAGCATTGTGATCGCCATTACCCTGCCCAGTGCGGAAGCAGCCGATCGCAAACTGCCGCCGATCATCGATGCCTTGCGCGATCTGGCCGGCCGCAAGCCGGTGGTCTTCGCCATGCTGGGGGAGGATTGCCCGATCCCGGAGCATCATGTGGACGCCATTCGCGCCACAGGCACGCCATTCTTCCGCTCCCCGGAGCGCGCTTTTCGCGCATTGGCTCAATTGACGCGCGGCAACGCGGCCGGGATCGTGCCGCCGGCCGAACGGGGCGGAAAGGATGCACCGGCGCTTCCGGCAGGGACCATGCCGGAATATCAGGCGAAGCCTTTCCTGGCGGAATTCGGCCTGCCCTTTGCGAAGGGCGGTCTCGCCACTTCGGTAGAAGAAGCTGTCAGTATAGCCGAGCAGATTGGGTGGCCGGTCGCGCTCAAGGCGCAAGCCGCGGATCTGCCGCACAAGTCCGATGCGGGCGGGGTGGCGCTTGACCTGCGTGATGCGGAGGCTCTGCGCGGCGCGTGGGACAAGATGCAGTCACGCTTGGCCGAGGCGGCCCCGGGCCTCACGCTCGATGGCGTGCTGGTGGAAACGATGGCTGCGCCCGGCGTGGAACTGATTGTCGGCGCGCGCAATGACGGCGAATGGGGCCCGGTTATCCTGGTGGGAATGGGGGGCGTTTTCACCGAGATATTGGGCGATGCGGCGCTCATTCCCGCCCAGGCATCGCGCGACGCGATGAAGAGGGCCCTGGAGTCACTGGCGGGGGCGGCCTTGCTGGGCCCTTATCGCGGTGCCAGTGCGGCCGATGTGGAGGCCGGGCTGGATATTATCGAGGGGCTGGCGCGGGCTGTGCTGCACCATCCGGAGATCGCGGAAGTCGATCTGAACCCGGTCGTCCTGCATGAAGAAGGGGAGGGAGCAAGCGTGATTGATGCTCTGATAGTCGTCCTATGAGCGGTGAAGCGATCGAAGTCTGGCGGGGAAGCGTTCAGTCCTGGGAATGCGACCATATGGGCCATTTCAACACGCGCTTCTATGTCCAGAAGGCGGAGCTGGCGCTTGCCTATCTCTTCGCCGAACTCGGCATCGATAGTGCGCAGGTAACCGTCAAATCCCAGCATCACCGGTTCCACCGCGAAGTGCGGGCAGGCGGGCCGATCTATGCAACGGCGCAGGTCGCGAGCATGGGCGAAAGCGATGCGCATGTGATGATCCGCATCCTGCACTCTGCCAGCGGGGACCTTTCCGCCAGTTTCAGTTTTCACGTGACTGGAGATGCCCCGTGGAGCGCAGCAAGTCTTGAACAGGCGGCAGCGATTACCGGGCCGCTGGATGCCGCCGTTCTGCCGCGCGGTTTGCAGGAGGATGAAGGGGCCGACCCCGATGCGAACCGTGAGCGGGCGATCGCAATCGGTATGCAGGCGACTGGCCGGACCGTTCTGCAAAGCGGCGATTGCGACGCTGAGGGCCGCCTCAGCATGAGCGCCGCGATGGGCATCATTGCCGATTCCATACCGAATATGCGCGGTTCCGAATGGCGTGAAGTCCTGAAGCAGACTGCGCCGGGCAAACCGGAGCGGATCGGCGGCGCGCTGGTGGAATTTGCTTTCCATCATCGCAGCTGGCCAGTTCTGGGTGATCGCGTGGAAGTCTGGTCGGGGCCGGTGGATTGCACCGACAAGGTCACCAAGGTGGCGCATTGGCTGATCGATCCCGCATCGGGGGAAGCATTGGCCAGCGTGCGGGCGGTGGGTGTCTCACTTGATCTGGATGCGCGGCGGCTGATCCCGCTGACGCAGGAGGCGCAGGAAGCCTATCGGCGGGAAGCTGTCGCCGGGCTCTAGGCCTGTTTCTTCAGGTGAAGGATTTCGCGCGCTTCCTGCGGCGTGGCGACGCTCTTGCCCAGGCAGTCCAGCAAGGTGCATGCCTTTTCCACCAGCTGCGCGTTGGTGGCGAACACGCCGCGCGACAGGTAGAGATTGTCTTCCAGCCCCACGCGCACATGGCCGCCCATCAGGGCCGTCTGCGCCACGATCGGCATCTCTTCGCGCGCTATCCCGAATGCGCCCCACAGCGCGCCTTCGGGCAGGATGCTGTGCATGAATTCCAGCGATTTGAGCCCGCCCGGGATCCCCCATTTTACGCCCAATGCGAACTGGAAGAATGGCGGCCCGTCGATCAGCCCTTCTTCCATCAGCGTCTTGCCCATCACGATATCGCCTGAATCGAACACTTCCAGTTCGGGCTTCACGCCCAGTTCCTGAAACTTCTTGGCCATCAGGCGCATTGCGCGCGGCGTGTTCATATAGACCGCTTCCATCGGCCCGAAGAGGCGGTTGCCGGCGGTGATGTCGAACGATGCCAGTTCCGGCAGGCTGCGCACGACATGCCGCATCCGGATGTCGACCGGGTACATCTTGCTGTTGGGCAGGGCCTTCGCCTCGTCTTCCGGATCCGGGAAGAACATCGCGCCCTGGCCGCAGGTGAGGTTCAGAACGATATCGATGCCGTTGTCCCGCACCCTGTCGACGACTTCATTGAACAATTCCGGATCGTCGGAGCTTCTGCCCGTTTCCGGATCGCGCACATGGATGTGGGCGACGGAAGCACCGGCCTTGGCCGCTTCGATACAGTCATTGGCGATCTGTTCGGGCGTGATGGGAAATGCGGGATGCTTGGGATGCGGCAGCGATCCGCCTGTGACTGCGCAGGTCAGTATCGTCTTGTCGCTCATAGTCCAATCTCCCAAATCTGCGCCGTTGCCGGGTCTGCGCGCAATTAACGCTCGTCGATCATTGCCAGGAATTCCGCCGCGATCAGCCGCGGCCCCTCTGGCATGGGCTCCGGATCGACATGGCGTGCCGGGCGCGAATTTTCATCCGGGAAGGCGCGCAGCCAATGTTCGTTCAGCGATGCGCGATTGGACGGGTCGGCAAGCTTGATGGCCACATGAATGACATCATCCAGGCTTCCTCCGGCCGTGCTCAGGATTTCTTCCATGGTGCTGAACAGATTGGCACATTGCTCGTTCAGGCAGATGGTGCCTGTCGGCTTGGAAGGAGAACCGTAGACGGCACTCGATGCAAGCATGCCGTTCTTGATGCTGGCCGCAGGTATGGGATGGGCGCCATGACCTTGCGCGCCAACATAGATGCTTCGCCGTAATCCCATGGCCCTCTCCGCCAGTTTGCTCTTTGCCCGGCGCATCAGATCGTGCACCGTTTGAATGTCAGCCTAGCTGTCATTATTGGCGCTGGCAATTGCCTGTGAAGGACAGGGAAGCGTCTTAGATGAAGTTAGAGGTCCATGGTCATGCGCAGCGTGAACTTGCGCGCGTCTCTGTAAGTGAGCGAGCCGCTGCGCCCCACGTTCCAGCCATAATTGTCGAACAGATTGTCGAGTTTGCCGCGAAAGACCACGGATTGGCCGCCAAGCTCCGTCCGGAAACGAAAGCCCAGATCGAATCTGTTATATTGCGGAACGAACAGGGTGTTGGCCGCATTCACGGCCCTGTCTCCGACATGCTCGAAGCCGAGATCGAAGGACCAAGCCGACTGGCCGGCGTCTGGCCGCCAGTCGATATTGGCAATGGCGCGGTTGCCCACCGTTGAAATCGGCCGCTCTTCGATCAGCCCCGTTTCGACCGCCTCACCTTCGATCTTGGGATCCGCCAGGACTGCGCCGCCAAGGATTGTGATGCCCGGGGCCGGATTGGCGCGGAGTGAGAATTCCACGCCCTCGATGTTCAAGTCGCCGAGCAGGCGAAAATACATATCCTCGTCGAGATTGTGATACGGGCGCGAAATCCTGAATGCGCCCAGCAGCATCGTCAGATCAGGAGAGGGACTGAACCTCAATCCGACTTCTTCCTGCTTTGTGTGAACCGCTGCCGGTGCTTCGAAGCGGTTCACGGCACGGTCGGGTGCGGTCAACGCTTCTTCCATACCCCTTACGATCGAAGCGAACACCGTGAAGTCTTCCAGAAACGTATAGGAAATCGCAGCATTCCAGAGGATGGGTGTATCTTCCGTCAGCACGATGGGGGCGGACGGATCGGCGAAGGTCACTTCCTTGCGATAGCTGGTCCGCATGATCCCGGCATCGAGCGTAATGGCATCGCCCAGCATGCCGGAATAGGCCAGGCCGACCGTCAATTGCCGCACGTCGTCGTCATTGGGTTCGCCGACGTTGATCTCCGGGAGTTCGCGGATATCCCGCTCAAGCAGCGTGGACGGCCCCAGGTCGATGCGCTGGGCGCCGCCGAACTGCCGTGACCTGTCGCGGCCGCGCACGCTCAGCATCAGCATGTTTCGCGGGTCCAGCGGCTTGATCAGGCGCATCTCGCCCGAGAGCGAACCCTCTTTCTGGTCGGCGCGGGTAATGATGAAGCGTTGGCCCACTGCTCCGTCGGGCGTGACACCCGTCATCTGGTCGGAAAACCAGGCGAAGTCGTTGTGATGGGCATAGAAAACGCCCGTCTCCAGCCGCATTCCAGCCAAGGGCATCTTTGCGATCAGGCCCCAAGCCTGGGTCAAATATTCCGATTCAGCCCAGGGCTGGGCCAGGTTCCGCTCCCTCTCGATCTCGGGGGGAAGATAATCGCCTCCCACAAGGATGCTGGGCTGCGGCTCGGCTTTGCCGCGGTACTGCCCGCTGCCAAAGGCGATGACCTCGCTGGTCGCCGAAGGCCGCCATTCGAAGACCCCGGCATAGTTGCCGACAATCGCCTTGTCGCCATAGGCGTAGTTGCGGCCGAAGAATCCCGCGCCCCCGAAGAAAGCGGCATCGGTGCCCTTGATCGGCAGGGACGCTTCCAGAGAACCCCCAGTCCCCACATTGAAGTCGGTCTCCGCCTCGAGCACGGCTGACGTTTCCTGCGCCGGCTTGTTGATCGAATAATCGACTAGTCCGGAAGGGGCGGGGAAGGGATAGCCGAGCGCGTTGTAGCCGACGCGGATGGAGTTGCCCTGGATCAGGCGGGCAGACATGCGGCTTAGCTGATCGAAATAGAGCCCCTCTATTCGGGCATTGCCTGCCGATATGGGATCGAAGCCGCGCACTTCGCCCGTCGTGTAAAGGCCGGTGGTTTCATAGCCGACCGTCCGGCCGAATGCGTCATTGGCGCTGGCCACCGCGTCTTCGACGATATCCTCGTCATCGCCGGTGCCAGTGTCTGGATCCTGCGCGAATGCAGGCGCGGCGCATATCGCGCTGCCAGCAGCAAGCAGGTGGAATAGTGTCGCAGAAATGCGCAAGTTCAGGCCGTCCCTCGTCCATATCAGGGCTCGACCGGCAGCGAATGGAATCAAGCGATCCTCTGCGGCCTTGCCCTACTATTTGCTTGTTTTTCCTCTTAACTCTCCGGGCGCTGCTTCCACGCGCGCGCAAGAGAGGCAAGAAGCGAGAGGAGAGGAGCCATATTGGCAAATTTGAACAGTCCGTGCCGAACGGGCCGGCCGGGCATGCCAATCGACGCCGGCCGCGCTCTGCGGCCGGTGCTGGAAATACGCAAATGGGCAGATGCGGCGGGGTAAACTTAGCCGCTAGCTCGCCTTTTTCTGGCGCAGAAAGTGCAGCGCCACGATCAGGGGCACGATATAGATCGCCAGCCGGAAAATCAGCGTGGGGTATTGCACGGCCGGATTGGCGACTTCGAACTGATGGGTCATCTCGGCGAGAAGCATGTTCTGTTTGAGCCCGCGAAGCATCGATGCCAGGCAGCGGATCGCGATGAATCCGGCCCCGGTCAGGTAAAGAAGCGTGGCGAGCCGATAGGTCGTCTTGTCCCACGGCGCGTCGCTGCGCCGGCTCAGAAAGATGAAGGCGAGCGCCCACGCCATATAGGCCAGGGTCGCGAAATCGAATTCGTAGCGCGAGCCCACGATCAGTTGCTGAACTTCAAATTCAGTCATGTCTTGCCTCTCCCCTTCGGTCTTTTGTTGTCCCGTGGTTTGCGAACCCTTCGCCTAGTGCGAAGCCTCCCGGTAGTGAGCGCCGGCCTGCTGCCCTTCCTGCCGTTTTTCGATCGTGTCGTTGACGATGAACGCCTTAAGCGCGGCAATATCCGGTTTGCTCAGCACGTTGGAGAAATCGCCCATTCCCCCATAGACCAAGGCGCCTTCGCCCACGATCGCCTCGAAAGCATCGATTGTGCCCGGCGCCATGTTCCACAGATTGGGGTAGTTGCTGCGCGAGCCGCCCAGCATGTGGCAGCGATTGCAGGTCGTCTGATAGAGGCTCCGTCCGCGCTCCATCGTCTGCGCGCTGGCAGCAATCGGCTCGGGCATAGGTTGCTGCACTTCGTTTGCGAGCGGCGGCGGCATCGGGATCTCACCGCCATCGAGTTTGAGCACAACCAGGCGTTCGAAATTTTCATATTTCATGGCCGCTGAATCGGGCGGGAAGGCGGCGCCGGGCCCGGCATAGCCGGCCAGAATTGCGACATATTGTTCGCCGTCCAGATAATAGGACATCGGGGCTGCCAGTATCGCCGTGCCGATTTCGATCCGGCGCAGAACCTCGCCCGTCTCTGCGTCGTAAGCGGTCAGGAAACCGTCGCTGCTCCCTTGCAGAACGATATCGCCGATCACCAATGTGCCGCCGCTCAGGAAGGGCAGCGGTTCGCTCGTCCATTTGGCCGTGCCGCTCACCGGATCCCACGCCTTCAGGCGGCTTTCGATGACTTGCGACGGACCAGCTTCGAATTGGCGCTGCAGGTCCGGGTCTTCGAAGGGCGGGAAACCATTGCGCGCGCCGGAAAGCGTCGATCCGGGCCGGAATTCCGCCTTGACGGTCGCGTAGCTTGCCGGTGCGTCATAGACCTGGAGATAGGTCAGGCCGGTCTTTGGGCTGAATGCCATCGGCGTCCAGGCGTGCCCGCCTGCCATGCTGGGCCAGATGACCTTCGGCGCATCTCGGAAGATCGCATCTTCCGTCAGGACGGGTCGGCCGGTCTCCATATCGACATGCGACGCCCAGTTGACCGGCGTGTAGGGCGATGCTTCCAGCAATTCCCCGGTCAGCCTGTCCAGAACGTAAAAGAATCCGTTCTTGGGGGCCTGCATGATGACGCTGCGCGTCTCTCCTCCAATCTCCAGCTCCGCCATGATCAGCGGCGATGTGGCGGCATAGTCCCAGCTATCCCCCGGTGTCGTCTGGTAATGCCATTTCACCCGGCCGTTCTCTGCATCCAGGGCAACGATGCTGGAAAGATAGAGCTGGTCAGTCATTTCGCCGGATTGGCTCCGCAGCCAGGCGGGGTGAGGGCCGCCATTGCCCGTCCCGACAAAGACGGTGGCGGTTTCCGGATCATAGGCGATCGCATCCCAGGCATTGCCGCCCAGTCCCAACGACCAGTCGGTATCTTCCGGCCAAGTCGCGCGGGCCGCAGTCACGTCGGGGTTCTCGTCCGGCTCCTCTTCCGGATCGCCAGGCACGATCCAGAAACGCCATTTCAATTCGCCGCTGGCCTGATCGTAGGCGCTGACATATCCGCGCGAGCCCATGTCGCCGCCGGAATTCCCGATCACGACGAGATCGCCTGCAACCTGCGGGGCACCGGTGCTGGAATAGTTCCAGTCATGCCGGTAGATCGTATCGACTTTCCAGAGCTCTTCCCCGCTGTGGCGGTCCACTGCCGCCAACTGGCCATCGGTCGCGGCAACGAACAGCCTGTCCCCGGAAATCACGGCACCGCGATTGACGGCGTCGCAGCAGGCGTTCCGCGCCGCTTCGCCGTCGGCATCCGGATCGTAGGTCCATCGATGTTCGCCCGTCCGGGCGTCGAGAGCGTAGGAAATTCCCCAGGGCCCTGAAAAATACAGGGTCCCGTCCACCATCAGGGGCGTCGCTTCGACACCGCGATGGGTTCTGCCGCGTATCATGAAGTCCCGGAATTCGAACGCCAGGCCTAGCCGGTCCAGATCGCCTGCTGTAATTTCGGATTGCGCCAGGCTGCGCTGGCCGCGCCAATCGCCGCCAAGATGCTCCCATTGCTCCGTTTTGCTTTCTTGGCCCTGACAAGCGGCCAGAAGCAGCAGGGACGCTGCGAGTAACGCAATGCGCATAGATTGTTTTCTCTTTTGAACCTCACCCAGTGACCCGAATTGATAACCGCAAAATGAATAAAATCTAGGTAGGAGATTCTAGCTAACGAACGGGTGCGGTCAGGCCAGGCGTGCAGCTTGGCAATTCTCCGCCCATGTACCGAATGACTTGTATAGAGGGCGCAGAAGCCTGCATGGGCGGATGAGGCTTGGAAGGTCCGCGTCCATAGGGGAGGGGGAATTTGAACAGGGTGCAAATATGCTGAAGATTCTCCGTCCGGACTCCTTCAGCATCAGCTTGATCCTGGTGATCGTGATCGCCAGTATTTTTCCGGGGCGCGGCGCCTTTGGCGATGTCCTGCAAATGGCTACGCGTGCGGCGATCACGCTGCTGTTCTTCATGCACGGGGCGAAGCTTTCGCGTGAGGCGATCCTGCGCGGCATGGGGGCGTGGCGCCTGCATGTCTCGGCGCTGGCGATTACCTTTGTGTTCTTTCCGGTGATGGCGGTCGCTCTGACGATGCTGCCTGATCAGCTGATCAAGCCGGAAATCAAGATCGGCATCCTGTTTCTTTCAGTCGTTCCGGCGACCGTTCAGTCCTCCGTATCCTTCACGTCGATCGCGGGCGGGAATGTGGCCGCAGCGGTCTGTAATGCCTCCTTGTCGAACATTCTGGGTGTTTTCCTGACGCCATTGCTGGCCGGCCTGCTGATCCATGCGTTTGCGGGCAATGGCGGCGTAGACACCGCCACGGCCATTCAGACCGTGGTGCTCACCTTGCTGGTTCCCTTTATCGTCGGCCATCTTTCCAGGCCGCTGATCGCGTCCTTCGTCGATCGGCACAAAAGCGCGCTGACCTTGCTCGATCGCGGTGCGATCATCCTGGTCGTCTATTCGGCTTTCGGGGCTTCCGTCATTGACGGGCTCTGGTCGCGTGTCTCCGGGCTCAACCTGTTTACGATCGTGACGGTCAGCATCGCGATGCTCGCCGCCGCGTTGCTGATTTCCGTGTTCGCCGCGCGCGTGATGCATATGAGCAGGCCGGATGAAGCTGCGCTGGTCTTCTGCGCATCCAAGAAGAGCTTGGCCAGCGGCGTTCCCATTGCCGCGGCGCTCTATCCGGCGGCCATGGTCGGCGTCATGATTCTGCCGCTGATGATATTCCACCTGATTCAGTTGATCGTTTGCGCCGCGATCGCCCGCGCCTATGCGCAGAAGAATATCGCAGAGCAGCGGGCCGAAGCGATCTGACGGCAGGCGGTGCAGATAAATGATTTCGCTGGTCCCATATATCATTCTGTTCGCCATCGTTCTGGGCGTGAACATGCTGCCGGCATTCGGGCCGCCGACATGGTCCATCGTGGTGCTCTACGGGCTCAATACGGATCTTCCGGTTGCCGCGATTGTGGTGGTCAGCGCTATGGCCGCCGCTACCGGGCGTTTCTTGCTGGCCATGGGTTTCAGGCTGCTCGGCGGATATGTTCCGGAGAAGATGCGCAGCAATCTGACTGCGGCCAAGGAGGCTTTCGAACGCAACCGGCGAAACGGGATCATGGCGCTCGGCCTATTCGCGCTGTCTCCCGTGCCCTCGGCGCAACTGTTCGAGGCCGCGGGCCTTGCCGGTGTCCGCCTCGTCGGATTTACGATCGCATTCTTCTGCGGGCGCGTCGTTTCCTATTCGATCTATGCCTTCACCGCAGTGGAAATCCGGGAGTCCTCCTTCGGCGACGTGGTTACGAGATATTTGACGAGCCCTGTGAATATAGCTCTTCAAATAGCTATGATCATTGGACTAGTTGCGCTGACGCGGATCAATTGGCGGCGCCTGCTGGACCGGAAATGAAGGGCAGCCCGGCATCGGCTGGGCCTGTTTACTATCGCTTGCCGGGCCCGGCAAAACTCGCAGCCTGCGCCAGCAGCTCGACAACTTCGGCATCCTCGGTCTGTCCGAAATCGGCGTAATGCGCACCAACGGCGTGGAACGGTTCGGGCGTCGCGAGACATACGATCCGCGTGCACAGCTCCGAAAGTTCTTCGAGGGTCGAAGCCGGTGCGACCGGGACGGCCAGCACGATGGAGCGTACCTTCGATTGGGCCAGCGCCTGCAGCGCGGCCTTGACCGTGCCGCCCGTGGCGATCCCGTCATCCACCAGGATGATATTGCGTCCGCCAAGCGCGATCGCCGGGCCTGTACGGTAGAACTTCCGGCGGCGCTCGATCTCGGCCAGTTCACTGGCGACTTCGCCTTCGATATAGGCCTTGTCGGCGCCCACCAGCCGGGCGGCATCTTCGTCGATGACGATCTGCGGCGATGCACCGTCCACCAAGGCGCCGATCCCGTATTCCTTGTGGCCGGGCGCGCCGATCTTGCGCACCATCAGGATGTCGAGCGGCGCCTGCAGCCTGCGGGCAATCTCGAAGCCCAACGGCACGCCGCCGCGCGGCAATGCGAGCACGACCGGATCGTCTATTGCCAGCGGCTCGACGGCATCGGCCAGCAGCCGGCCGGCCTCGCGCCGGTTGGTGAAATAGGCGCGGCCATTGCTCATCGCGGGCTCCCGTCCAGATATTTGCCGAACCATCCTATCGCCAGGTCCACAACCTCATCCAGTGTGCCCGGCTCTTCGAACAGATGGCCTGCACCCGGCACAATCGCGAGCTGGCGCTCGCAGCGCATGGCATCGTGAGCCGCCTGGTTGAGCTCGATCACCACTCCGTCCAGGCTACCGACGATCAGCAGCGTCGGGGCGGTTACGCTTTTGAGCGCATCCGCGCCGGCAAGGTCGGGCCTGCCGCCGCGCGAAACGACTGCCGCAACACTTGGGTCATTGGCGGCGGCACGTAGCGCGGCACCGCCGCCGGTGCTCGAGCCGAAATAGGCCGGCCTCAGATGCGCCGTTTCAGGCTGGCCGGCTGCCCAGCCGCTGGCCAGGCGCAAGCGCGAGGCAAGCAGGCCGATATCGAATACGTTGCGCCGGTCCTGTTCTTCCACCGGAGAAAGCAGGTCCAGCAGCAGGGTTGCAAAACCGGCATCGCGCAGACGCTGGGCAACGTAATTGTTGCGCGGGCTCAACCGGCCGCTGCCGCTGCCATGCGCGAAGATCACCAGGCCATTCGCATCCGCAGGAATGCCTAGGAAGGCCGCAAGCTTGTGCTCGCCGATTGCAACCTCGCTGCAGTCGGAAGGGATCTGAAACGAACTCATAGCCCGAATGGCCATGTTTCTGGTGCGCCATGGGGCCGCTCGCGGCCGAGCGGAGTTACTGCGCGGCTTTCTTCGAACCATACGAAGGCGTCAAACTGATCGGCCAGGACGGCTTCGAAATAGTGGCTCGCGAGCTCCGTCTGCGGGCGGTAGACCACGCCGATCGCGCGTTCGAGCAGCGGCTGAGAAAGTGCGGAGACAAGCTCTTCCTTTCCCTTGCCGCGCCAGTCCGTGAGGAAGCGTGCAATGCCGGTATGGCGAAATGCGCCTTCCCAGCTGTCGCCGCGCGCAGGGCGCACCCGCATCACTTCCATGTCAGCGCCCCAGTCCGAAGCGGCGGCAACCGTTCCGCGGTCCGTACCGAAGCCGATCAGCACGGCCTGGTCGCCATAGGCGGTGCGGGTAAGCTCACCGATATTGAATTCGCCCTGCCATCCCATCGCCGTGGCGGAGGCGTTTCCGACATGCGAATTATGCGCCCAGATCACTGCGCGGGCATCCTCTTGATGCGCCATCAGCGTTTGCAGGGTGTCGAACATGTGGCGGTCGCGCAGGTTCCAGCTCTCTGCCGCTCCGCGGTACATCGAACGGTAATAGCGTTCGGCCGCACGCACGATCCGCGCATTCTGTTCGGCATCGAAATAGGCTTCGCCGTCCCCGCTGCCATTGTCTTCGATCAGTTGCATGCGCCGATGAAGCAGGTCCGTCAGTTGCGCGATCAGGGAATTCTCACAGCTCGCCAGGCCGCCATGCTCGACCGCGCGTCCATATGCTTGCGGTTCGTCCTGCCAGGGCGTCAGGCAGCCATAGCGCCGCCGGGCTTCCGCTGCAGCGTCAGGGGCATGCTCGTCGAGATAGGCGATGACTGCGTGAATCGATTGCCGCAGGCTGTACACGTCGAGCCCGCGCATGCTGACGCGGTCCTTCTGCGCCAGGGGCTGGTTGTGGCGGCGCAGCCAGTCGGCGAAGGCCTGCACTTCCTCATTGCGCCACATCCAGGTGGGGAAGCGGACGAAGGGATCGCCGCTGCGCGCGCGAGGTGCGTTATGGCGGACATAGTCGTCTATCTGGGCGACATCCGGCCAGTCGCCTTCGACGGCGACGATATTGAAGCCATGCTTCTCGATCAGGCGGCGCGTGATTTTTGCGCGCGCGGTGTAAAATTCATGCGTACCGTGGGTCGCCTCGCCAAGCAGAACGACGCGGGCATCGCCGAAGCGATCGAACGCGTCGGCAAAATCGGGCGCGTCCGGCTCCGGCAGGTTCTCGGCATGAGCGCGCAAGACAGCGGCCAGCTCGGAGGAGTCCGGCGGAATCTGAGCGTGAACTGTCATGGCTCTCCTTTCCATGATCAGCGCAGTTTGCGGCCATTAAGGCCATGGCATCCCATACGGGTGCGGTCATTAACGCGGGTCAAACCCGCGCCGGCGCCCCGTTATCTTACTTTGCAGCGAAGATCAGGCTTCCCGGGCCAAGCCGGTCCAGCACTTCGCCGATCTTGTTTTCCTGCACGGCAAAACAGCCCAGGCTCCTGCCGATGCGGCCTTGCTGGCCGATCAGGTCGCGGCTCACATACCCGGCACCATGGAGAACGATTGCGCGGTCGAATGCGAGGTCGTTCGACGGATCCAGCCCGTGTAGCCTGCGCGAATGGCCGTGTTTGCCGTAATAGGATTGGCCGGTGACATAGCTGCCATCGGACGAAGCGTTCGAACCCGGGCGGTTCGAAAAGCGCTTCACCCAGCCGCTATGTCCCGGATCGGAACCGCGGCCATGGGCCACCAGATACGATTGTGCGATACGGCCATTGGCGATGTCCACGAGATGGAATCTTTGTTCGCGCGAATGACTTGCGAAGTCGACTATGCCCAGCAGATCGCGTTGGACGATGCTGGAACTGTGTCTATCAAGTGCGGCCATTGCCTGGGAAAGCAGAGCGGGCCTATCGGCGCTTTTCACAGCTGCGAAAGCTGGCGATGATACAAGCCCTGCAGATCCGGCAACGATAGCACCGAGAAAATGGCGCCTGTTAATATTCATTTCCGATCCCAAATATGCGTTTTAGCTTATATAGGATTCGGCAGGGTGCATTCAAATTTGGGGAAGGTTAACGCGATGAAACGACTTTGGCTTGCGATGACTGCATTTGCCGTCTGCGTCGCAGCGGCTCCTGCTCCATCGCCTGCGCCCGCTGAGGATTCGTCTCCGGACTGGTCGGCCGACAATATCGCCACGCTCGAACGCTGGGTCGCCATGGCGCCGCGTGACGCCATGCGTTCCCCTTCGGCCGATGCGCTGCACACGGCCATCGAACGGTCGGATACGGATGCAGTCGACGATGCGGCAACGGCTCTGGCCTTGCGGCTCGCCCGGATGCATTTGCTTGGCAGCGCCTCGCAAAGCGAGCGCGCGGGCTGGCATATCGAAGATACCGACAAGGCGATCGATCTGGAGCGGCTTCTCCGTCAGTCTCTTTCGGTCGGCACGCTCGATGCCTATTTCGCCAGCCTTTCGCCGCGTCATCCCGATTACACCGCCCTGCGAACCGCCTATGGCGAGGAAACCGACACGCAGCGAAGAAGAGCCATTGCCAGAAACATGGAGCGCTGGCGCTGGATGCCGCGTTCGCTCGGTAGTGACTATATTCTGGTCAACGCCGCCCAATTCGAAGCGCGCCTCTGGAGGAATGGAGAAAAGGCCGGAACATGGCGGGTCATCGTCGGCAAACCGAGCACGCCGACGCCGGTTTTCAGCACCACGGTGACCGGCGTAATCCTCAATCCCTGGTGGGAGATACCTGCCAGCATCGTGCGGGAGAGCATCGGCTCGCTCGTTCGCCGCAATCCGGCCTATGCGCGTTCGCGCGGCTATGTCTGGAGCGAGGGCAAATACCGGCAGAAACCGGGCCCGAACAATGCGCTGGGGGAAATGAAGCTGGCCATGCCGAACCGCTTCAGCGTTTACATGCATGACACGCCGAACAAGGAACTGTTCGAGCAGGAAACCCGTGCTTTCAGCCATGGCTGCATCCGTACCGGCGATGCCTTGGGCTTTGCTGCCACATTGCTGGAAGGGGTGAAGAGCCGCGAAGAAATCGATGCGATTGTCGAGACACGCAAGACGACCACCGTCGAACTTGCGCATAGCCTTCCGATCTACATCACCTATTTCACGGCAGCGCCGGATGCCGATGGAAATGTGGAGATCCTGAACGATCTCTACCACCGCGACGGGCGTATTTCCGTGGCGAGCGCAGCCGAAACCGAATGTGCGGGCTGGCAAACTCTCGCCATGTCCTAGAGAATGGCGAGATGGAAGAATCCGAAGAGCAGCAAGCGACAATCGATTTTCTGTCCCGTCCCGAAAGTTATGAAGGAGTATCCTCCGTCAAACGGATCGATACCCATGCGGCCATCGTCTTCCTTGCCGGCGACTGCGCGTACAAGCTCAAGAGGGCGGTCCGCTATTCTTATCTGGATTTTTCGACGATCGAGAAGCGGCGGAAGGTCTGCGAAGCCGAACTGCATCTGAACCGCAGAACCGCGCCGGAGCTGTATCTGGAAGTGCGCAGTGTTAACCGCATGGCGGACGGTTCGATGGGCTTCGGCGAAGGCGAGACAGTGGACTGGCTGATCGTGATGCGCCGTTTCGACAGTGACAGCCTGCTTGAAGAAGTTGCCGAGCGCGGTGAACTCGAAGCCCCGCTCGTACGCGACCTCGCCGATCACATCGTGAGCTTCCACAAGGACGCGGAAATCGTCGAGGACGGCGATGGAGCCGACCGCTTGCACAAGGTCATCGACGGTAATCGGGGGAGCATGTCCGCTCTGCCTGAGGATGCACTCGCGCCGGAGGACTGCGAAGACTTGCACAGGCGCAGCCTGGAGGCGCTGGAGGTTGTATCTGGTTTGTTGGATGAGCGGGCTGCGAACGGCCATGTCCGCCATTGTCACGGCGACATGCATCTGGCGAATATCTGCCTCTGGCAAGGCAAGCCCACTCTCTTCGATTGTCTCGAATTCGAAGACGAACTCGCCAAGATCGACGTGCTCTACGACCTGGCCTTTCTGCTGATGGATTTGTGGGAGAAGGGCTATCACGCCCAGGCGTCATTGCTGTTCAACCGCTACCTTGATCTCTGCAACGAGACGGACGGGATCGCGGCCATCCCGCTCTTTCTGTCCGTCCGTGCGGCAGTTCGGGCCCATGTCAGCGCCACAGCCGCGGACCGACAGAGATCGGATGAGGAAAAGTCGGAGTTGCTCCGCACCGCTCGCGAATATCTGGCAGCGGCCAAGTCCTTCCTCGAAATGCCAGAGCCGATGCTGGTTGCGATCGGCGGCCTCAGCGGCACCGGCAAATCGACATTGGCGGGGCTGCTGGCGCCGGAAATCGGCGGGGCGCCGGGCGCCCGTTGGCTGCGAAGCGATGTGACGCGCAAATTGATGGAGGGCGTCGGCCCGGAGGAAAAGCTGCCGGCCGATGCCTACACGCCGGAACGCAGTGCCGCCGTTTATGCAAGATTGATGGAAGACGCGCAGCGCGCACTGGCAGCGGGGCGAACCGTCATCGTCGATGCCGTTTTCGCTCGGCCGGAAGAACGCCAGATGGTCAGCGAAGTGGCCAATAAAGCTGGCGTTCCCTTCACCGGTTTCTGGCTCGAGGCGTCCCAGCAGACCCTTCTCTCGCGTGTCGAGGCCAGAAAAGGGGACGCATCCGATGCCGATCGGGACGTGGTGCGCCGCCAGCTCGACTATGAGGTAGGTGATCTGACGGACTGGATCCGCGTCGATTCCGGCAAGCCCAAAGAGCAGAGCTTGTCGACCCTTCTGGCCTCGCTCAAGCAGTAGTTTCTACCCCGTCGCCAGGGGCGAAGAACAAAATGGCTGGCCAAATTTGGTACCGGTAACTAACAAAGGGCATAAGCTGGACGAATCCAATTCATCAGTTCGGCGCCCTGGAGGAGAGAGACCCTTGGCATCACCAATCATGCTCGTGACGGGCGGCAGCCGAGGTATCGGCGCGGCCATCGTCCGCCTCGCCGCCGAACGCGGCTATGACGTTGCGTTCAACTATGCCAGCCGGCGGGACGAAGCTGAAAAGATCGCGGACGAGGTCAGGGCCAAGGGGCAGCGGGCGCTCGTTGTTCAGGCCGACATGGCGAGTGAGGCGGACATCGTGAACATGTTCGAGCAAACCGATGCCGAGCTCGGCCGGCTCGACTGCATGGTCTACAATGCGGGCATCGGCCCTTCGCCCGGCCGGCTTGCAGATGCCGATTGGGGGGAGCTGCGCCGGGTAATGGATGTGAACCTGCTGGGCGCGCATATTGCATGCCGTGAGGCGGTCAAGCGCATGTCTACCGAGCGTGGCGGGCAGGGCGGAAGCATCGTCCTGATGGGCTCGCGCGCCGGCTATTACGGCGCTCCCGGAAGGGCGATCGTCTATGCGACGTCCAAGGGCGGCATGGACGCGCTCAATTACGGCCTCGGCAAGGAAGTGGCGGCCGAAGGGATCCGCGTGAACCTGGTTTCGCCAGGGCCGATTTCAACCGACATGAACAATGAACAGTCTGCTCCGGAGCGGGTGAAAGAGATACCGATGGGCCGCTATGGCAAGCCGGAAGAGGTCGCCTCTGCCGTGCTCTTCCTTGCCTCCAGCGAGGCTTCCTTCGTCTCGTCGGCCAGCCTCATGGTCAGCGGCGCACGCTGAGACAGGCCCGGAAAATCAGGAGATAGCAAGATGACTGCACCTGTTATGCTCGTCGCTGCCGGAAGCCGCAGCATTGGCGCCGCGATTGCGCGCAAGGCCGCGGATGACGGTTATGATGTTGCGATCAATTTCGTCAGCAACCGGGAGGCTGCCGAAGGCGTAGCTGAATATGTTCGGGGTAAGGGCCGCAAAGCCGCCCTTATCCAGGCCGACATGTCCAAGGATGACGAAATCCGCAAAATGTTCGCAGAGTTTGACCAGCATTTCGACCGCCTCGATTGCCTGGTTTACAATGCCGGCGGCGCGGGCGGGAAGGGATCCCCGCTGGCCGACGTTCCCACCGAAACCTTGCGCAAGGCGCATGATCTCAATGCCCTGGGCGCGCATTTCTGTGCCGCCGAGGCGATCCGGCGAATGTCGACCAAGAATGGCGGCGACGGCGGAAACATCGTGTTCATCACTTCGCGCTCGGCCGAGTATGGCAATCCGGGGCTTGCCGTTTGGTACGCCTCCACCAAGCGCGCGCAGGAGGTACTGGCGACCGCCCTCAGCAAGGAAGTGGCGGAGGATGGGATCCGCGTAAATGCCGTCTCGCCCGGCCCGATCCATACTGATGCCAACGATCCGAATGTATGGCCGGAGCGGATCAACTGGATCCCCATGCGGCGCTTCGGCAAGCCGCCGGAAGTGGCCAATGCGGTATTGTTCCTGGCATCGCCGGAAGCCTCTTTCATCACAGGCGTGATCCTCAACGTATCGGGAGGGCGGTAGTCGCCAGCTTGGATGGAACTGATTTTTTTGCTTCGAAACAGGTACCGGTAACAGGAATCGATTGCGGATGAGCAGGCTGCGCCATAAGGTCGGAGCAAGACTGGCGCACTGCTTGCGCGGCTGGCCGAATGGCTAGCGATGCCGACAGACAGCGCAGCCCATAAGGCAGAAAATGCCGGGCATATTTCGAATGGATATCCGGGCGACGAAAGTTTGCCCGGGAACGATTGAATGAGAGGATGATGGAATGGCGAAAGAGGAAGTCCGCTTCGAACTGGTGCCCAATTGGGAAAAGTGCCCCGAGGGCGACGAATATTCGCATGAAGACGTTGCCGCGGTGGCGTGCGATTCGAAGGACAGGGTCTATCTTCACACCCGCAATGCACACCGCGTCATGGTCTATGACGAGGATGGCAACTTCATAAAGAAGTGGGGCGACGGAGTGTTCGGCCGCGCCCACGGCATGACGATCAAGGACGATATCTGCTATTGCACCGATGACATCCAGAGTGTGATCCGCGTGTTCGACCTGGACGGCAATTTCCAGTGGCAGCTCGGCGAACCGTTCAAGGTAACCGACACCGGCTATGGCAATATCCGGGGACGCAAGGCCGAGATCCATCACAACGAATTCGTCGAACGCGCTCTCGGGCCGTTCAATTGCTGCTGCAACGTCGCGGTTGCCGCGAACGGCGATATCTTCGTTGCCGACGGATACGGCAATGCCCGCATCCATCACTTCGACAAGGACGGCAATCTGCTCAATAGCTGGGGCGAAGTCGGCACCGAGCCCGGCCAGTTCCATCTGCCGCATGGTATCGCGCTGGACAATGACGAGAATGTCATTGTCTGCGATCGGGAGAATGACCGCTTGCAGTTCTTCACCCGCGAAGGCGAGTTCATCAAGGAGTGGACGGACGTGCTCCGCCCCACCGATTGCACGGTGGATGAAGACGGGCTGATCTATGTTTCAGAGCTCTGGCGTCCGGCGGAGCCGGGGCAGGGCAGCTTCGTTCACGGCTTCCCCGATACCGATCTGCCCGGTCGGGTGACGGTCTATTATCCCGATGGTACGATTGCCGCGCGTTGGGGCGCGGATAGTGAGAACCGCACGGCGCCCGGCAATTTCATTGCTCCGCACGGCCTTGCACTGGACAGCAAGGGCAGCCTCTATGTGGCTGAAGTTTCGACGACGTTCGGCGGTTTTCGCAAGATCCCGAAGGAAGAAACCTGCGCGCATCAGATCCAGAAATTCCGCCGCGTGCGGTAATTGGGGGGCATGATGCCACAACCACAGGTCGCCAACCTCGTCTGCGGCAGTCCCTGGCGCAATCACGACTATGACAATGCACGGCTGCGCCTTGGCCAGGTGCTCTACGATCTGAACGGGATCAGGACAGATTGCTACCAGGATTACGAGGATCTTGGCGGCATCGCGTTGGGCGATCTGCTTGTGACCTATACTTCGCAGATCGAGGTGACCGAGAAAGCTTCCACCAATCTGCGCCGCTGGCTGGAGAAGGGCGGCCGCTGGTTCGCCATGCACAGCACCACCTCGGTGGCCGGCAATATGGCGATGGCGAGCCTGCTCGGTAGCCAGTTCATCGATCACCCGCCCTATCATGAGTTCACTGTGAACGTGATGAAGCCGGATGATCCGCTGCTTGAGGGGATATCGGACTTTACCGTCGCGGACGAGCTGCACTGCGTCGAGAAAGTCACTGAGGATATCGAGGTGCTGCTCCAGGCGACCTGGGGCGGCAGGGGCATTCTGGGCAAGGACCACGAAGTGGCGGACCGGCCGCTCATGTATCGCCGCAAGATCGGGGATGCCGGTGGCGGGGTGCTCTATCTGGCACTGGGCCATGCCAATAGGCCTTATGACAAGCCGCGGCCTAACTATCCCGACCAACCCGAATATCGCGGCCCATGGGGCAGCGAGCCTTTCGACACGATTATACGCCGCGGCTGCGAATGGGCAGCCAGACGCAGGGAGTTCTAGAGACATGGCAGTTGAAATGATGCGGCTTATCCTCAAGCCGGCCGGAGCCGACGAGGCGACCGCCGCCGCAAAGCAGATCTGGGTCGATCTGGCAGTGGACAGCGAAACCGGGCAGAGCACGGGGCCGTTTCCGGCATGGGGCCGGGTGGGTGATTGGCAGCAGCCCGGCACTCTGGTTCCATTCACGCTGATGATGGACGGCCGGATGGACACCGGCATCTATGCGAGCGACGATCAGCGCAGCGATGTGCTCGAAATTCGCAAGGCTGACCTGGGCGAGGGCAAGACGATTGTCCTCAAGTCCGGAAGCGATACGAGCAATTATGTGATTGAGAGCCTCAAGCCGCTTATCGGCTGACGCGGGTCGCTGGCAGAACGCTGCGCTTCAGTTCTTCATCCAGGGATTGTCCTTGTCGGCCTGGACCTCCGGGCCGTGGCCGATCCGCGAAAACAGCTTGATTACGCGGCCGTCCGGATCTTCGATGCCAACTGCCCAGGATAGGCCGGTCGCGAAAACGCCCGAGTGCTTGATGTCGCCCAGGCTATCCAGATGCTCCGACCATGCCTCCAGCGCGGCGAGGTCGGGAACGTGCAGCGTCACGGGATCGAAGCGCTTCGCCGCCTTGGCATGTTCGGGCAGAAGCCGCAGGTCCAGCGTCGCAAAGCCATCGATGCGGCAGATATAGGCATAGATATTCCCGTCCGCGTCGACATGGTCGGCCGCCGCGATGCGTTCTGCGCCAAACACGCGTTCGTAAAACGCAAGCGAGCGGGCGCAATCCGCCACTGCAAATTTCAAGGTGCGAAGCCCGTCCAGCTTGGGTGCATCACCAGTCATTCAATTTGGCCTTTCGCTGTTTGGGATACTTTGCGCCGGAATCAGGCAACGGCGCATTTGGCGAGCACGTCTTCATCGAATTCCAGCCCGAGCCCGGCAGCTTCCGGAAGAACCACTTCGCCGTCTTCGATCCGCATCGGTTGCTTGAACAAGGGCTGGCCCCAGGGGACGAGGCCGACAATCAGACCGTTGGGGACCGCCGCAAGGCCATGGCTGAGTGCTTCGGATGCCAGATGATTCACAACTTGCCTGCCATGGGCTTCGGCCATGTGCGCGACTTTCAGAAAGCCGGTGAGCCCCAAATCCTGGTCGATCATGACATAGTCGGAGCATCGGCCTTCCAGCAGGCGCGCGAATTCATGCGCATACTGAAACACCTCGCCGGCGCAGGTGCGCTGATCGATGGTGTCCGTGACCTGGCGCATAGCCTCATAGTCGTGAGAGGCGACCGGGTCTTCGATCCAGAACAGGCCGAGTTCTTCGGTTTCGCGGGCGAAGCGGACGGCATTGCGCAGGCCCCATTGGAAATTGCCGTCCACGATGATCTTGATATCAGGGCCAACGCATTCGCGGATAAAGCGTACATGCTCGATCGCTGTTTCCAGCGGGGCGAGCCCGCATGGAGCTTTGACGGTCCGAAAACCGCGCCCGATCACATCTTCAAGATGCTTTGCCACCTTGTCCCTCGGCGGGCCGGGCATGAGCCCCCAATTCGCCGAGACGGGCATACGGTTTCGAAATCCGCCGGCGAGCTTCCAAACCGGAAGACCGGCCGCCTTGCCTGCAATATCCCAGCAGGCGACATCGATTGCGCTTGCTGCGCGCAATTCCAAGCCAGACAGCGCCGCCCCCAGTTGCCCGGTATAGAGCGCCTTGTGCATGACTTCCGTCCGTGTGGGATCGGAACCGGCCAGGTTGTCGACCATGGCTTCGATCAGCAGAACCATGGGCCGTGTGTTTCTGGGATTGATCCGGCTGACATAGGCGATCCCAGTAACGCCTTCATCCGTTTGGAGCTGCAGCGTGACATGGCGGCCCTTCATCACGCCTTCGAAATCGACATCGACGGCAGCCACCCTGCATCCTGTGATTTTCAAATGCCTTCTCCCATTCGCGGCATGCCCGGCACTATGTGCATTGTCTTCGTAACGCTGTTTCCTGGCACGAGCAGCCCGCCTTTTGCCGCAGTGTGGAATGCCCATTGGCAAACCAGTATGCCGACAGACGATTACATCCCCCGCCAAGAATCGATATTTTGCCCTTCATACACACACCGAACGCTGCTAGGTACCGGTAACAAAATTTGACAATCTTGTGGAGCGGATAAGAACTAATGCGTCATTCGACCGATCATATTCTCAGCAGCCATGGCGGAAACCTTCCTCGTCCGGCGGAATTCGACAAGCTTCTGGCAAAGGCCAGCGAGCATCAGGAAGAAGTGCAGGCAAAGCTGCCCGGCGCGGTCGAATGGGTGATCGACAAGCAGATCGAATGCGGCGTCGATATCATCAATGACGGCGAATATGTTAAAGCTGCCGAAGGGGGCAATTACGGGTCCTACATGGCGGCACGCTCTGTCGGCTTCGATGTGCGCGATACGCCTGAAGGAACCAAGCCCAAGCGGGGCTTCACCGCCGAACGCGAGATTCCCGATTTCCCGGGCTTCTATAAAAGCGGCCTGTGGTTCGCGGGATCCGGCGGCCCGATCCGTCCCGGTTTCGCAACTCCTGGAGGGCAGATGATCAATTTCGGCGCCCGGCAGCAGACCTGTACAGGCGATCTGAAATATACCGGCTACGATCTGATCCAGGCCGATATCGATGCAATCAAGAAGGGGCTTGAAGGCAAGAGCGGAGTGGACGGCTTTGTCGCTTCGCTTGGACCGCTCAGCCTCGGCGCCGGCAAGACCAACCTGCATTATGCCAGCGAAGAAGAATATATGTTCGCTGTCGCGGACGTCATGCACGAGGAATACAAGGCGATCACGGATGCAGGCCTGATCGTGCAGGTGGACGAACCCGAATTCGCCACGACCTGGAGCTTCTATCCCGACTGGACGGTCGAGGACCTGCGCAAATATCTCGATTTCGCGGTCGAGATCATCAACCACTCGCTGCGCGGATTGCCGGAAGAGCTCGTGCGCTTCCACATGTGCTGGGGTTCGGGCCATCGCCCGCATGTGCACGATATCGGCTTCGAACATCTCGCGGACAAGCTGCTGGGCATCAATGCGCAATGCTACACGTTCGAAGCTTCGAACCCGCGCCATGCGCATGAATATCACGTCTTCGAGGATCTCAAGCTGCCCGACGGCAAGATCATCGCTCCGGGCGTTGTCGGCCATTATACCGACCTTGTCGAACACCCCGAGCTCGTTGCCGAGCGCCTGATCAACTATGCCAAGCTGGTCGGGATGGAAAACGTCCATGCCAGCACCGATTGCGGCATCGGTTCGCGCGTCGGGCATGAAGAGATTGTGTGGGCGAAGCTCAAAGCAATGAGCGACGGCTGCCAGATTGCGACCAAGCGCTTGAAAGCGGGGCTCTGACCGGATGGCGAGGGCCATCCGTGACAGGTCTATGAGCGTTTAGAAATCAAGGCGCGTCGAAGCGATGAATTGAAGCGAATACGCTCTCGCAAGGGCGCGACATAAGCTGCTGAAAAAGCGGCAGGTGAGAGGACTATGTATGGCGAGTACGACCGCAGACGGTGAAGCTCCAAAAGGCGAGCCTGCGGGTGAAGCCAAGAGCGAAGCGCAAAAGCTCGCCGAACAGCCGTGGCCCCCGCGCAAGGATGCCTACTACTCGCTGATCGTCATGACGATCGTTGTGATGTTCACAGTGATCGATCGGCAGATCATGAGCGTCATGATCGAGCCGATGAAGGAGACCTATCAGGTCAGCGACACGATGATCGGCCTGCTGGTAGGGGCGGCGTTTTCGATCACCTACGGGATTGCCGGCCTTCCGATCGCGCGCTTTGCGGACCAGACCAATCGCCGCAATCTCGTTGCAGCATCGATCGGCTTCTGGAGTTTTTGCACGGCCGCCTGCGGCATTTGCCAGAATTACTGGCAGATATTCATTGCCCGTCTGGGCATTGGCATTGGCGAATCCGGTTACGGCCCAGCGGCATGGTCGATCGCGACTGACAATTTCCCGCGGGAAAAAGTCGCAATGGCGACCGGCACATATGGCATCGGCGCCATGGTCGGCACCGGCATGGCCATGTTCATGGGCGGGGCCGTATTGGCGCTGGTCCAGGGCATGCCCCTGGTCGAATTGCCTTTTGGCGGGGTGATCCATCCGTGGCAGTGGGCTTTCATCGTGGTGGGCCTGCCGGGCCTGCTTTGGGCTTTGGTTGTCATGACGACCAAGGAGCCGCCCCGCCGCGGCGTGGCCGCTGGAGAGAAATCTCCCAAGGTTCCACTCAAAGAGCTTGGCAAATGGCTGAAGGATGATTGGCGGACTTATACTGCGGTCATCCCCGCTTCAGGCATGAAGCAGCTGATCGCCGCGGGGCAGCAGGTATGGGGCGTCACCTTCTTCCACCGCGAGTTCGATTGGAGCGTGTCTTATTCCGCCGTGATGATGGGATTGATGACGATTATTGTCTCGCCCGTCGCCATGATTCTCGGCGGCAAGCTCTCGGAATATCTGGCCAAGAACGGCCGCCACGATGCCAATCTGCGCGTGGTGATCTATGGCTTGCTCGGTTCGGTGCCATGCCTCGCTCTCGCGCCCCAGCTGCCCAATGGCTATGCGTCCCTGACGCTGTTCGGCGTCGGGATTTTCATCGGGACCTTGGGTTTCGGGCCCGGGATCGCGGCGTTCCAGGTCATCACTCCCAACCGCATGCGCGCACAGGTCAGTGCACTCAGCCAGTTCGGCAGCAATGTGCTGGCCTACGCTCTGGCCCCGGTGATCGTGGCGTTGTTCACGGATTTCGTGTTCCGGGATCCGGCCATGCTGAAATACTCGATGACGGCCACTACGCTCTCGATGGGCATTATCGCTCTCCTGCTCGCGCTGCAGGGGTTGAAGTCATATGGCCGATCCTATGAGCGGGCCGTGCGGGAGAATTTCTGACCCTGCGATTGGGCTTGCCGGCTAGCGTCCCGGGCGGTGCAACTGGCGCCAGGCGCCATGCGCCTCGCCCAGGGCCCGCGGTGAACCGAAGCCGCCGCTCTTGGTGATGAGAGTGTAATCGCGGCCATTGGCATTGCCTGTTGCCAACGGCATCCCGGGTGCCAGGCTGCAGCGAGGCACGAGCAGGTCGATGCCGGCTTGGCGGACGAATGCTGCCGCGGTGTCTCCGCCGCTTAAAAGGAGCGCGGAAATATCTTGTTCTTCGGAAATCCTGAGTGCGGCAGCCGCAAGGTCGTTCGCAACGGCCGCAGGCTCCCGCTCGGCAGCGTCGGGGCGCAGCAATATCAAATCGGCGGACGCGGCCGAATGCGGCAATGGAGCATCTCCGACGATTTCCAGATAGGGAATTTCCGATTTCGATAATGCGGGAATCTGGCCGAGCGTGATCGGATCGCGCGAGCCGATCACCATGAGCATGCGCGCATCGCCGGGCAGAGTTGTGCGATGCCCCGCCTGAGCCCTCTTGGTTTCTCCAGGGGCGAGCGCATGCGCCATGGCTTCGGCAAGGCCGCTTGCACCAACCGCGATAGCCGTCTTGCAATCTCCGATTGCCTCGTCTGCGATACGGGCCATCTCCGCCATGTCGCCGCAGTCTCTAACTTCCCATTCGGCTTGCCAGCCGGCCAATTCCGCAATGGGCAAGGGGGACTCTATACCGAACCCGGTCACCATCCCGCCGCTGGTAAAGCGCCCCATTGAAGGAATGGCGGGGCTGACGATCGCACGTGTCCGGCCGCTCAGGCCCATGATCGCAGCCAGTTCTGCAGCGATATTGCCTTTCATGCGAGAATCGACTTTTTTGAAAAGGCATTCGGCATTCCAGGGGGCGATAATCTGCCATGCCCTGGCCGCCGCTTGCGCAGCCTCTTCAGGCGCCATCTGCCGGCTGTCGACATTGAGGGCGACGACATCGAAACCGGCAAAGGATGCCGTGCTTACCGCATCGAGGGAGGGGAAGACCGCTCCATGCAGGCCTGCCTCTGCAAATGCCACGCAGCTGTCCAGCGCACCTGTCAGGTCGTCGGCCAGGATCGCCAGTCGCAGCAACGGATATCCTCCCCTTCTCCTGTGCGGCGGCGCGGGCAACGAGTATACGTTCCAGCGCTTCCAGCATTCGGAACTAACGCTTTTCCTTACCATTTGCATGGGTTAGCGCAGATGGGAGCGGCGTTTTGGTACCGGGATCAGAATAGAGGTAAGCAGGCCTTATGCGCAAACTTCTGATCACTATGGGTGACCCGGCCGGAGTGGGGCCGGAAATCATCTGCCGCGCGCTTGCCGAGTTGGATGAAGCACGCCGATCCAGAATGGTAGTGATCGGTACGCTCGAAGTTCTGGAGCGGGCAAGGCAAGTCACGGGCGCGAATGTCACCTTCTCGGCCAGTCCCCAGCCTGGCGCGATCCATGTCGAGCAGGTCGGCCTTCCGGTGCCCCTCCCGCAATGGGGCCGCGTGGAGCCCGCGGCAGGCGATGCTGCCTTTCGCTATGTCGAACGGGCGGTCAGGATGGCTCAGGAAGGCGGTGGCTGCATAGTAACGGCCCCGATCAACAAGGAAGCGCTCAATCGTGCCGGGCATCATTATGATGGCCATACGGGGATGATCGCGGCTCTCACGAAGTCGCCGACATCATTCATGCTGTTGGCGTCGGAGGTGTTGTCTGCGATCCACGTTTCGACCCATGTTTCGCTGCAGGATGCGATCGGGCGGGTCACCGCTTCACGCGTGCTCGCTACGATCGAGGCCGGCCATCAATTCTTTCGCAGGATCGGTGTCGAATCTCCGCGAATTGCCGTGGCCGGACTCAATCCGCATTGCGGAGAGAACGGCCTGTTCGGCAGTCAGGAGGCGAAATTCATTGCGCCCGCCATCTCAGAGGCGAAGCGTATGGGCATTGCCGTAACCGGGCCGATATCGCCCGATTCCGTGTTCCATAGGGCGTTGCAAGGCGAATTCGATCTGGTCGTCGCCCAGTATCACGATCAGGGGCATATCCCCGTAAAGCTCGCCGCGTTCGAGACGACGGTGAACATTTCCCTGGGTCTGCCGATAGACCGCACATCCGTGGATCATGGCACCGCGTTCGACATTGCGGGCACCGGACAGGCATCGCACCGCAATATGCTTTCCGCGATCGCCTATGCGGAGACTCTGGCCGAACTGCCGCGCGCAGAAGAACGCACATCCAGCACACACAAAACACAGCCGGAGACATCGTAACGGCGTTCCGGGGAGAGGAGCCAACACAATGCGAAAGATCATACTCACCTGTGCCGTGACAGGCGCATCGATCACTGCGGACAAGAATGACGCAGTGCCTGTCACACCGCAGGAAATCATAAAGTCCTGCCTCGATGCACACGCGGCAGGGGCGGCGGTCGTCCATATTCACGTGCGCGATCCCGAAACTGCCCGGCCGGCCACCGATCTTCATCTCTATCGCGAAGTGGTCGAAGGTATCCGTGCGGCCGGAACGGACGTCGTCATCAATTTGACGACCGGCCCCGGGCAGCATTTCTACAACGATCCTGCCAAGCCGAGCGTCATGCTGGACAAGAGCTGGTTGCTGACGCCTGAAGAGCGCGTGGCGCATGTCGCAGCGCTCAAGCCCGATATTTGCAGTCTCGACGTTTGCAGCTTCAACCGCCCGGATCACATCGTCGTGAATTCGCTCGATACGATCCGCCTCATGGCCGGGGCCATCCGGGATACGGGCGTGAAGCCCGAACTGGAGATTTTCGAGGCGGGCCAGATGGGCATGGTGAGCGATCTTCAGGCAGAAGGGCTGATCGACGGCCCGCTGCTTTTCTCTTTCGTGATGGGGACCAAATACACCGCGCCGCCAACACCGCAGATGGTGAGCGTCCTGGCCGGTCTGGCGCCCGCAGGTTCATACTGGGCTGCATTCGGCGCAGGTGCCCATGAATTCCCGATCGCGGCCCAATCGGTGACGAATGGCGGCCAGATCCGTGTCGGCCTGGAAGACAATCTGTATCTCCGGCGCGGCGTGAAAGCGAAGAGCAATGCCGAATTGGTGGAGCGCGCCGTGCAGCTAATCGATATTCTGGGATACGATCTCGCGACCCCTGCCGAGGCGCGCGAGATGCTGCAGATCAAATAGTCACATGGGGCGGCCCGGGGCCGCGCAGGTCAGGAGAGCAGGACGGCGGCGATCGCCATTCCGCATTCCTGCGTGTTCGCCGGGCCGCCAAGATCACGCGTGCGTTTCTCCGGTGTGGCGAGCACGGTTTCGATCGCGCTGAGGATGTCGGCCGCGGCCTCCGTTTCGCCCAGATGATCGAGCATCAGTGCTGCCGACCAGATTTGTGCAACGGGGTTGGCGATATTGCGCCCGGCAATGTCCGGTGCGGAACCGTGGACAGGTTCGAACAGGGAAGGAAAACGGCCCGTGGGGTCGATATTCCCCGATGGCGCAATTCCGATCGTGCCCGTGCAGGCCGGGCCGAGATCGGACAGGATGTCGCCGAACAGATTGGAAGCAACCACGACATCGAACCAGTCGGGGTGCTGCACAAAATGGGCCGTCAGAATGTCTATGTGATAGCGGTCGACCTCCACATCGGGATAGCGCGCGGACATCGCCTCGAAACGCTCATCCCAGAACGGCATGGTGATGGAGATTCCGTTCGACTTGGTTGCCGAAGTGACGTGCTTCTTCCCGGTGCGTTTGGCGAGCTCGAATGCATATTCCAGGATCCTGTCGACGCCGGTGCGCGTCATCACCGTTTCCTGAATCACGGTTTCGCGCTCTGTGCCTTCGAAGATCCTTCCGCCGATCGAGGAGTATTCGCCCTCCGTATTCTCGCGGACGATATAGAAGTCGATATCGCCGGGTTCACGGCCTGCCAGAGGGCAGGGCACTCCCGGCATCAATTTGACCGGGCGCAGATTGACATATTGATCGAATTCTCGCCGGAAACGCAGCAGAGAACCCCACAAGGTGATGTGGTCGGGGACGACCTTCGGCAAACCGACGGCGCCGAAGAAGATCGCATCATGCTTGCCGATCTGGTCGGTCCAGTCGTCCGGCAGCATGTCGCCATGTTCCAGATAGTAATCGCATGAAGCGAAATCGAAGGTGTCGTATTCGAACTTCATCCCGTGCTTTTGCGAAACTGCATCCAGGATACGCGTTCCTTCGGGAATGACTTCCTTGCCGATCCCGTCGCCGGGAATGACGGCGATACGGTAGTTGCCGCTCACTTGCCTGCCCTCTCACCAATTATGTTTCCGGCGATTCGGCCGGTTGAACCAAAATAAATCGGCCGCAGCGAACGGGTAGAAAATTCGCTGCGGCCGAACCCTTATATCAAAAGGGATTTAGAAGTTGACGCGAAGGCCTGTCCTCCAGCGGGCACCGAAGGTGTCGTAGAAGACCGGGTTGGTCGGGTTGTTGTAACCGGCCACAGGGCCCAGTCCGCCGGTGGCGTTGCTGGGTGCTTCAGGCGGATCGACATCGAACAGATTGCGAATGGACAAGAACAATTCTGCAGTCGCACTGCCCGCCAGGCCGAACTCATACGAAGCCGAGAGGCCGGTGTAGAGGCGCGAGTCTACAGTGTTGTAATTGATGCTTGCTGAATCAGAAGCATCGCATTCACCCGCACTGACATCGCACCGGCGGATATCGTAGATACCTTCCGGAATGTAACGGTTGTCGATTGTCATCGAGAAGCCGCCATTTTCGTATGTCAGATAAGACTGAAGGATATATTTGGACGGAGCGGCGAAGCCGCCATAGCCCGAACCACCAGTCTGGTTGCGATAGTCGAGTTCGGCACCGTCACCCAGGTTGACGACCATTTCGTCAGTGATGGTGGCCATGCCGCGCCATGTGAGAACGCCCGGGATATTCTCGCCCAGCTTGCGGAGCGGGAGCCGATACTGCAGTTCGATGTCCCAGCCGCTTTGCGTGAAGGCGCCGATATTGGCACCGCCGCGCTGAATCGACTGGAAGCCCGTGCCGCCGTTGATTTCCGGCGGATTGGCACCGGCAACCGTGTCGTATTGAACACCGCCACCGTCGAGGCCGGTCGTGATGTTTTCACAAGCGATACCGGCATTGAAGCAGGCGTCCACGACTTGCTGAGCAGTCAGCACGACGATCGCGTCACTGATTTCGATGTTGTAGTAATCGACCGAGAGACGAAGCCCGTCGAGTGCGCCGCCGGGCTGCAAAACGGCACCGGCCGTCCACGTATTGCCGACTTCCGGACGCAGGCCGAAGTTCGCATTGTAAAGAATGTCTGCGAAATCTTCGAGCGCATCGCCCTGGGCGCTGAGATGCCATGGATTGTTGGCACGGCCAGTCGGCGGACCGGCTTCGGTCTTGCCGAGGTTGTAGTACAGATCGACGAAGGATGCCGCACGAACGTCGCGCGAGCGCGTTGCCCGCAGCCGCAGCCAATCGGTGACTTCCCAGTTGCCCGAGATCTTCCAGGTGTCGAAGCTCAGATCCTTCGAGCCGCCGGTCGTGGCGTCCGTATTGGTCTGCTCCGTGTGGCGATACGCCGCATTGAGCTCGAGATATTCGACCATCGGCACGTCGGACAACAGAGGAATGTTCGTCTCGACATACCCTTCGAGGATCTCCAGCGAACCGCCCAGATCGTTACCGAAGGCGTCGATCGAGAATTCACCGAATTCCGTCTTGTTGTGAACTGCGGCACCGTCTTCGTAACGATACTCGCCGCCCAGTGCGAGGGCGATCGGTCCGGCCCAACCTTCGTAGATGTCACCGCTCAGGTTGAAGGCGAAGACATGCTGCTCATAGGTGAAGTCCTGGGTTGCAGTGCGATAGATATAATCGATCACTGCCTGATCCTGGACCTGCTTCGTCGGGTCGAAGGGCACACAGCCGGCCGCTTCCGGACGGTTCCAGTGTGCGAACCAGCCTGCCGGGGTCGAGGTGTTTTCCGTCGGCACGGGGTTCGGGCCTGGGCCAAGCAGCGTGCCGCGGCAGACGATGTTGCCATTGGGCGTGCCGGAGAACGGGATCCAGTTCCCGTTGATGTCCTGCTGCATGGTCTGCATCATGCCTTCGTCGACCGCGTCGAGCGCCGAAGTCAGATATTCGTTGATACGAATGCCGCCGATCGAGAGGAACTGCTTGGTCTTACCGTATTGGTAATAGGCATCCCAGTTCCACCTGTTGCCGAACAGGTTGAATTCCCCATCGAGTCCAGCGGCCGCGCTCCACGTATCGAGATCGGTCTTGAAGTCGTTCCGTGCGCCGTCATCGAAGACCATGTGCTTGGCCACGAAGATCGGCAGTTCGGACACGCCCGGGGCCTGCGAGACGTTCGTTGCCGTCGCGCTTGAACCCGTCGGGTCTGCAAGGGCTGCCTGAATGACAGCGCCAAGCGTAGTTTCGGTGCCGGACAGGCGATCGAAATAGGGAACGTTCTGGATGAAGGCGTTGTCGGCACGGAGCGGGTGCCCCGACGATGGGCCGAGCGAGAGGCCTTTGATGTTCGATTTGCGGTTGGCGTAGGAGCCTTCCACCCAAGCAGTCACCGAATCCGAAACTTCGTACTCAGCATGCGCGAAGGTCGAAAGGCGCTCCACGCTGGGGCGAAGCTGCAATTCCGACCAATAGGAACAGTCGATCGTGCAAGTGCCGCCCAGCCTGTTACCGAAGCCGATATCGATCGTGTATTCGCCTTCATCGAAGTCGATTGCGCGATCTCCATTCGGCGTAAAGGTGATGTTGCGGAGGATGAAGGGATTGGTCCGGAAGCCGCGCGATCCACGAAGAACGCCTGTCAGGTTGTAGTTCGTGTAAAAGACATCGTCGGAGCGAATGTAATGCGGTTCGCCATTCGCCAGCCAATTGTCGTTCTGCAGCACGTTGGGCGACTCTGCGCACCACTGGCGTACATAGACGCAGTCGCCGATTTCGCCCTTATCCTGATACTCGACACCGGCCATGATATGGCCGCGGCCATCGGCAAAGCTGGTGCCGCCGCCCAGTGCGGCGTGGAAGTCGCTGCCATCGGAACGGAAGGTCTGTCCGTAGTCGATTTGTCCCTTTATGCCTTCCAGCTGCTTGTCGAGCAGCACGTTCACAACGCCGACAAGCGCGTCCGTACCATAAGCGGCCGATGCGCCGCCGGTGACCGTCTCGATGCTCTGAACGAGCACGGAGGGGACGATATTCATGTCGACCGCACCGTCGAATGCGGTGGGCACGTGCCGCCGCGTGTCGATCAGTGTCAGGGTGCGAACGCCGCGCTGCGGATTGAGGCCGCGCAGGTTGGCAACGTTGGCCCCGATGTTGGGATTGTTCGTATTGGACGTCAGGCCGGAAACGGCATCGGAAGACGTCGAAACGTTCTGCGGAATGGTCTGCAGCGTTTCACCGATATTGACCTGGCCCAGAGCCTCGATCGTGTCGGACCCTATAACCGTCACAGGCGTGGTCGACGTGAAAGTGGAGCGTGAAATACGCGAACCCGTGACGATGATCGCTTCGTCCTGGTCGCTGCTGCTCGCTTCCGGTTCGGCGGGAAGCGTTTCGTCTTCCTGCGCCCATGCTTGCGATGTCGGCACGAGTGCCGCCAGCGCCAAGGCGACAGCGGAGCTGCGCGCCATTAGTCCAAAGGAATGTGCTTTCATGATACCTCTCTCCCTGCAGTCCCATCCAAAAAACAGGGGCCTCCTCTTTCCCGAGGCTGACCCATTCGCATTGGTACCGGTAACAATCGTTCACACATTCGATCGGTCAAGTTGCCCAGACATGATTGCTTGTTGCGGGGACCCTGTGCTGATCCGGCCAGAAGATGCCAGTTTGATCGTTACCGAGAATCAGGCGGTTGATACGTTACCGACCTAATATTTATCAAGTTATAGAAATTGGTTTTCTGAGCACAGTATGTTTCCGATATAGTGATAAACCGGAATGCATACTGAGCCTATGAGTTTGCTTATGCTGCAGTCTCACGATGGGCCACGGTAAATCGAGCACCGCCGCAGGTTTTCGTGGAGCAATGGGATGGGCGGTCTGCCAGGCCAGAATTGCGTTGGCTTCTGCTGGAAATGCAGGTTTCAACGCACAGTTTTCCGAGAGGGATCTGAAAATTGCGGATAGCAGGACCAAAAAAATCGGCCGCAGCGAACGGGTGGAATGTTCGCTGCGGCCGAGCCTTCTTGGATGAAGGGGCTTAGAAGTTCACACGGACACCTGCGCGCCAGCGTGCACCAAGCGTATCGTAGTAGACCGGGTTGGTCGGGCTACCCGTGCCGTCGACCATGCCGCCGCGGCCGCCACTGCCACTCGGGGATTTGGGCGGATCCACGTCGAACAGGTTACGAACCGACATGAAGATTTCCGCCGTGCTGTCACCCGACAGGCCGAACTCGTACGAGGCCGAGAGACCCGTGTAGAGCCGGGAGTCAACGTAGTTGTTGTTGATCCCGTTGACGTCGGTGGAATCGCACTCCCCACGGCTCACGTCACACCGGCGGATATCGTAGATACCTTCCGGAATGTACCTGAAGTCACCCGTGATCTGGAAGCCGCCCGTCTCATAGGTGAGGTAACCCGTCAGAACGTATTCCGGCGGAGCGGCAAAGCCGCCAAATGTCGTACCACCTGTCTGGTTGACGTACTCTGTTCCACCATCGCCTGCAGCAAGCAGATCGACGGTAATCGAGTCAGTGACGGTTGCGAGACCCCGGAAGGTCAACACACCCGGCATGCTGGAGCTCAGCTTATCGAGCGGAAGACGGTAAAGCAGTTCGATATCGAAGCCGCTTGTCTTGAACTCGCCGACATTGGTGGCGCCGCGCAGGATCGATTCGATGCCGACACCTTGCGTACCACCCATGGTGACCACACCGTCCTGGTTCGCCTGACGCTCGGCTGCCGAGAGGTCTGCATAAGACGTGCCGGTTCCGTTGAGGCCCGTGAACAGACGATCGCAACCGACATTTGCATTGAAGCAGGCATCCGCCGTTTGCTGTGCGTCCAGCACCACAATCGCATCATTGATCGTGATGTCATAGTAGTCGACCGACAACCGGAAGCCGTCCAACGCACCGGTCGGCTGGAACACTGCACCCACAGTCAGCGTATTGCCGACTTCGGGGCTCAGCTGGAAGTTCGGCGGATACAGGACTTCAAGGAAGTCGCCCTGCGCCACACCGTCTTCGTTGAGAGCCCAGGGGCTGAAGATGCGTCCAGCGGTCGGGCCATAAGCCGTCTTGCCCTGGTTGAAGTAGAGATCGACGAAGGACGCTGCACGAACGTCACGCGAACGTGTCGCCCGGAAGCGCAGCCAATCGGTGACTTCCCAATTGCCCGAAATCTTCCAGGTATCGAAACCCAGATCTTTCGACTGACCGGTGATGCCGTCCGAGTTGGTCTGCTGTGTGCGACGGTAGGCACCGTTGAGTTCCAGATACTGGATCAGCGGTATATCGCGCAGCAGCGGAATGTTCGTTTCGACATAGCCTTCCAGAATCTTCAGGTCGCCGGCGTAGTCGCTGCCGAACCCTTGGTCCGAAACCGCAACGCCGTTGTCCAGAGTGTTGTGGATGGCCGAGCCATCTTCGAAGCGGTATTCGGCGCCGAGAGCGAGGCCGATCGGGCCGGCCCAGCCGTCAAACACTTCACCGCTCACATTGAAGGCTACGACATGCTGTGCATAGTCGAAGTCTTCCTGCGACGGACGGTAGGCGTAAGCGATCGCTTCCGGATCCGGATTCCCACCGAGCAGATTGAGCGGCTTACATCCGTCTGCATAGGGCAGGTTCCAATGTTCGTACCAGCTGGCCGGTGTCGAAGTATTGGCAGTTGGAACGGGATTTGGACCAGGTCCAACCAAGGTACCGCGGCAAACGATATTTCCGTTCGGTGTGCCGCTGCCGACAATCCAGTTGCCGTCCTCATCCTGCTGCATGGTCCGCATCATGCCTTCGTCGACAGCATCGAGTGCCGCGGCAAAGAGTGCGTTTGTACGAAGACCAGCGATTTCGGCGAATTGCTCTGTCTTGCCGTACTGGTAATAAGCGTCCCAGCTCCAGCTCCTGCCGAACAATTCGAAATCGCCTTCAAGCCCGCCCATGAACCGGTAGGTTTCAAGATCCGTGGAAACCGTCCTGCGAGAGCCAGGGGCAACGATGCCGATATGCTTTGCAATCACAAGCGGCAGATTGTCGACGCCCGGGGCCTGTGACGAGTTGGTCGCCGTTGCCCAGGAATCACCCACGCCAGGTTCCCAGCCTTCGCCGCCCGGGAAGGTTCCCGTGCGCGTGCTGTCGATCAGATCGGTCAGCAGGATCTGCTCGCCTGACAGACGGTCCAGGATGGTTACACCGCTTAGGAACGCGTTGTCCGCGCGGATCGGAGAACCGGACGACGGGCCGAGCGAGAGGCCTTTCACCTTCGATTTACGCATCCCGTAAGATGCCTCGAAGATTGCCGTGATGTTGTCCGAAATTTCATAGTCGGCGCGGGCGAAGAGCGACGCACGCTCGACTTCCGGCCTCAGCTGAACTTCGGACCACAGCGAACAATCGATCAGGCAGTCGCCGCCCTGGCGGGCATAGAAGCCGATGCCTTGCGTGTATTCGCCCTGGTCGAATTCGACAGCCTGCGTGCCATCCGGCGTAAAGGTGATGTTCCGCAGGGCGGGGTCGTTCACGCGGCCGGTTCTGGTGCCGCGCAGCACGCCGTTCAGATCGTAGTTGGTGTAGGCCGTGTTATCGAGACGCAGATAGTGTGCCTGGCCATAATTTGCCGCACCGGGCGTATCGTAATCGGCATTCAGGACTGCACCCGGCGATTCAGCGCACCATTCGCGCGCGTAAACGCAATCGCCGACTTCGCCATTGTCCTGATATTCGCCGCCGATCATGAAGTGACCGCGGCCATCCGCGAACTCGGTGCCATAGGCGAGCGCACCATGGAAGCTGGTGCCGTCTCCGCGGAAGGTCTGGCCGTAGTCGATCTGGGCTTTGATGCCGTCGAGCTGCTTGTCGAGGATGACGTTGACGACGCCTGCAAGCGCGTCCGTACCGTAAGCGGCCGATGCACCGCCCGTCACCGTTTCGATGCTCTGGACGAGGATCGAGGGGATCAGGTTCATGTCGACGCCGCCACCTGTGGTGGAGGGTACGAAGCGGCGCGTATCGACCAGGGTCAGCGTGCGAACGCCGTTGGCCGGGTTGAGGCCGCGCAAGTTGGCAATCGATGCGCCGATATTGGGCTGATCGGTATTCGCCGTCAGGCCGACATTGGTGTCTGATGCCGTCGAAACGTTCTGCGGCAAGGTCTGCAGCGTCTCACCGACATTGACCTGGCCGAGGGCCGCGATCGTGTCGGCGCCGATAACCGTAACCGGTGTCGTCGAAGTGAATGTGGAGCGTCCAATGCGCGAACCCGTCACAACGATGGCTTCACCTTGGCCGCTGCTTGCTGCGTCGCTTTCTGCCGGTAGCGTCTCGTCATCCTGCGCTGCAGCTTGCGATGCCGGCACGAGTGCCGCCAATGCCATGGCAACAGCCGAGCTGCGAGCCATGAGTCTAAGAGATTGTGTTTTCATGGTACCTCTCTCCCTGCAATCCCATCCAATATATTGGGTACTGCCCCTCATCCGGAGGCTGACCCTTCAATTTTGATACCGGTACCAATTGACCGGTATTTTCCTAGTTCGTCTTCGCCCCTTTACATAAGTCTTCGAAAAAAGGGCCTTCTTCGGGCCGGCGAATTCCACGCCGGCAATTCGTTGCCCGATACGGGGCGGCCATTTTCACCGACCGCCACTGTTATTCAAGCTATAGATACCAGCTATGCGCGCACAGTATGATTGCGACATAGTGGAAAACATTATTGCATACTCATTCCTCCCGTTTTGTTATGCTTTGCTTGTCCGTAAATCCTCATGAACTCGCGGTTTCCGCGCTCTTGTGCAGATTGATATTGTCGCGCCCTTTCAGCGCCAACATCTCGCGCGCTTCCGCCGGAGTTGCGATCTCAAGCCCCAGCTCGTTCAAGATGGTGCGGATCTTCAATACCTGCTGCGCATTGCTGGAGGCGAGTTGCCCTTTGGCGATGAACAGGCTGTCTTCCAGGCCGACCCTGACGCTCGAGCCCATCAGGGCGCCCATGGTGCAGACGGGCATCTGGTGGCGGCCGGCGCCGAATATCGACCAGATGTAATCCTTGCCGAACAGCCGGTCTGCCGTCTGGCGCATGAAATAGACACTGTCGGGATCGGCCCCCAGGCAGCCTTTCACGCCCAGAACGGTCTGGATCAGGAAAGGCGGCTTCAACATCCCGCGGTCGGCAAAATGGGCGACGTTGTAAAGGTGGCCGAGTTCGTAACATTCCATCTCGAAGCGCGTACCGCCGGGGCCGAGCGTTTCAATGATCGTCCGGATGTCCCGGAACGTATTCTTCGAGATGATGTCCTCTGAGCCTTCGATGAAGTCCCGTTCCCATTGATGCTTGAAGTCGTAGCGATCCGCCAGTTCGAACAGACCGGGATTGGTGCATCCCATATTGAGCGAACAAAGCTCCGGGCTCACGGCCACTGCGGCACGAATGCGGTCTTCGATGCTCATTCCCGGCGCACCGCCGGTCGAGATGTTGATCACGGCATCGGTCTGTTCATGAAGCTGCGGCAGGAACTGCATGAAGACTTCGGGGGAGGGTGTGGGCCGGCCGTCCTCCGGGTCGCGCGCATGCAGATGCAGGATGGCGGCGCCAGCCTTGGCCGCGGCGATACCTTCTTCGGCGATTTCCGCAGGTGTCACAGGCAGGAACTGAGACATTGTCGGCGTATGCATGCTGCCGGTCAGCGCGCAGCTGATAATTACCTTGCCCATCTCTCTCCGCCTTGCATTTTTATTCTGGCATTGCCTGTCACAGATACCGGTAACAACCTTGTGCGGCAACCCTTAGTGGTCCGTTCCAGTGTTAGTGTGACATATGTGCCGAAATCAACCTTTGGGGCCTTGAGATGGCCGGAAATCCTGCCTTTATCAGCCAGGCTTCCATATCACTGGCTGCTTTCGTCCAGCAGCGCTCTGCAAATAACTCGTTTTCCGGAGGTGCCGGATCGGACGCTGGAGGCAAATTTCGGAGCTTTACACAAGCGTATCGACATCGAGTCGCACGACCCCGTCGAGGCCCTGTTTCCAGGCCGGATAGCGGCTGAGCACCAGGGGGTCATGCCCGGGAATGATATGGTTCTGCGATGTCGCCAGTTCCTGCATGCGGTCATAACCGGCCAGCATGTCCGCCACGTCATGCACGACCGGGAAGGGCCGATACTGCTCGAAATTGGCGTAGAAATGGGCTGCATCCGATCCCAGCACGACCCAGCCGCGCTTCGTCTTTACCCGGGTGACCTGCAGACCGCGCGTATGTCCGCCTACGCGGTGGACGGTTATGCCGGGGCAGATCTCGCTCTCGCCGTCATGGAAACACACCCGGTCCTGATAGACGCGCGTCACCATCGCACCGACATCTTCCGGCTCATAGGCGTGCCGCATGTAATCGTGGCACATGCAGCGCCCGGTGCAGAAATCCATCTCCATGTCCTGGATATGGTATTTTGCATTCGGGAACATTTCGCGGTTGCCGGCATGATCGAAGTGCATGTGGGAAATGATGATATCCTGGACCGATGATGGCTCGATCCCCACCGCCTTCAGACCCTCGTCGACCGGGCGCACAATGTCGCGCCCGCGCTTCTTGCCCATAGCGGCATCGAAGCCGGTATCCAGAAGGTAGGTCCGTTCCTTGCCGACGATCGCCCAGACGAAATAATCGAGCGCCATTGGCCCATCATGCTCGTCGCCATTGATGAAGTTCGATCGCGCCGTGCGGTCATGATGGCCATATCGAATGGCGTAGATTTCGAACTCGTCGCTCATGCCTCTTCCCACGATTGTTTTCTATGGGCCGTCAGCCGATTTCGACTCCGGCCCATTGTTCGGCGATTTTCGCCATACAGGTGAAGTCGGACTCCGGGCCATAGCGTGCATTGGTAAAGTTCAGCATGTTCCGGGCCGCGGTGCCTGCCGGCATGGGAACGCCCAGCGCTTCCGCTTCGTCCAGGCACAATCTGACATCCTTCAGCGAAAGCCCGGTTGCGAATCCGTAATCGAAGCCGCGGGTGAGAACCGAGCGCGGGAATTTGTCCACGGTGGCGCTGTTCCTCCCGCTCGAGACGTTGATAACGTCGATCATCAATTTGGGATCCAGCCCGGCCTTGACGCCCAAAGCCATCCCTTCGGAAGTGATGGCGAGGGCCGAAACGGAAAGGATGTTGTTGATGAGTTTCATCATCTGGCCCTGTCCGGCCTCTTCCCCGACATGAAATGTCTTGCCGAGATTGGCCAGCAGCGGTTCGATCTCCTCCCATACCGGGGTGGGGCAGGCGACCATCAGCGAGAGCGTTCCGGCGAGGGCGCCCGGGCGCCCGCCGCTTACCGGCGCGTCTGCCAGGATGATCCCCGCTTCGTTCAGCCCCGCGGCGATCTCGGCCGACATGCGCGGCCCCGTGGTGGAAAGATCGACGACGATCCTTGGGGAACCGCCCGAAACTCCGCCTTCGCCAAGCGCCACGTCGCGGACGATCTGCGGGGTCGGCAGGCTCAAGAACACGATGTCGCTGCGCTCGCCAACTTCGGCGACGGAGCCGGCCATCTCGCCGCCGGCTTCGATCAGCGATTTGCCGGCCTCCGCGGATTGGTCGAAGCCGATCACGGAATGGCCGGCGCTTGCCAGCCGCGGCGCCATTGCGCTGCCCATGCTTCCCAGACCGACAAATCCCAACACCGTACCCGACATAATCTTCCTATCCTTCAGCTTTGTGCCAGCCAGCCGCCTTCGACCGGCAGAATCGCACCATTCATGTCGATTCCCGCGGGGCCGCAGAGCAAAAGCATCAAATCGACGATGCTGGCTTGATTGATGAACTTTCCGCTCGGCTGTTTGCCGGCCAGGAACTTCCGCTCGGCATCTTCGCGGCTCAGGCCTTCGGCGTCGACAAGTTCGTCGATCCGCGCGTCGATGCTCGGGGTCAGGACGGTGCCGGGCGTCAGCGCATGGCAACTGACCGGTCCGCCCGAAACTTCCATGGCAATCGCGCGCGTCAGGCCCTGCAAGGCGGCCTTGGTCGAGATATAATCGACTCTGTTCGCCGTACCGCGAGACCCATAGACAGAGGTCAGATTGAATATCCGCCCATAGCCTGCCGCTTGCATAACCGGCAGAAGGCGCTGGGTGGCCAGGAACGCTGCAGTCAGGTTCACGGCGAGCGCGCGATTCCAGTGATTCAGCGGGAACTCGGCGATCGAGGCGAAATGCCTGACCACCGCGTTGTTGACGAGGATTTCGACGGAACCGAATATCTCGGTTGCCCTGTCGACGAGCGCGTTGACTTCGCTTTCTTGCGAAAGGTCGGCACGGCAATATTGGCAGTCCACGCCTGTATTTTCGCCGAGCTCCGCACAGAGCTTGTCACCGATCTCCGGCTCTACGATGTCCGCGATCACGATATTGGCGCCGCGCGATGCAAGCCCGTTCGCGAAAGAGGCACCCAGGCCGCCGAGCGCCCCCGTAACCAGCGCCGTGCGCCCTTGCAGGAACCGCCCCTCAGGCAAGGTTCGTCTCGTAAGCGGCAGCGGGCACCGTCAAACCTGTCAGCGCGGAGGCATCGGGCATCCGGTCCAGTGACAGGGCGGCTTCCAGCACCTGCTCGATCGCGTTTTCGGAAATTACGCCTTCTGCATTCTCGCGGAATTTGCCGGTAATTTCCGCCTCGGTCATCGGGTTCTCCGCAGACCCGCGATTGTGTTCTTCTACCTCTTCCAGGACCGTTCCATCGGCCAGTTCGATGCGGACGATACCTTTGAACTGTTCGGGGCCCGGCAGGCTCTCATCCACGGCATAGTCGATGCGGTCGGCAAGCGAGAGTATCTCGGGATTGCGGAGCGATTGCTCGGCATAGGAATGGCGGCCCAATTCGCCGGTCACGAGCGCTTCGGCCAGCGTGTATTGCAGGCTGACGCGGCCATGCGAGTCGGTAAGCGGGCGCCGCTTTTCCGAAAGCGGTTCGCACACGATCCCAACGATATAGGGCGGAACCGGGCAAGTGATGCGTTCGACCTGCGCGGGATCGATGGAATGCTCGCGCCCCATGCGCAGGATGGCATCGATATAGGGGTGGATGACATGCGCTGCGGGGAACGGCTTGAACGATGCGTTGCGGCTGTCCCACCGCGTTCCGAGATCGAGCGTCAAGCGGCCGAGATCGGCGACCGGCTCTTCGGTCTGGAGGTGCGAGGCAAACAGACCCCAGCGTCCCTCGAACACTTCGGCAGGACCAGTCGCGCCTTCGGCTGCCAGCTTGGCCGCAACGATTCCGCTCTGGGCGGCCCAGCCGGGATGAAGGAATTTGGACTGCGTCCCGTCCACCCAGCATTGGACCAGGCCCGATGCAAAACTGCCGACGATCCCCAGTGCGTTCTCAATCTTTTGCGCTTCGGATCCCAGCATCGCGCTGCCTAGGCAGGCGACACCGAATGGGGCGAACAGCGCCGATGGGTGAAAGCCGCGCTTGTGAAACTGGCTGGGCGCCACGCTGCCGACACGGCAGGCAATCTCGTTGGAAATCGCCACGGCGCGTATCAATTCGCGTCCGCTCGCCTGCAGCTCGTCGGTCATGGCGAGCGCGGCTGCCACGGACGGACTGCTCATATGCACAATCGATTCGTTGTGCGTATCGTCATATTCCAGCGCCTGCGACAGCGCGCCATTGATGAAAGCGGCGCCCGGCATGTTGCAGGTCTGGGCCGAGCCCCACAGCCGGCTTTTTTCACCGGGGTAGAGTGAGGCGGTTCCTCTCACGGATTTCCCGAAAGGCGTTGTGCTGCCCGCCAGGGAAAGCCCGATAACGTCGAGCACGCGCAGCCGCGTCGCCGCCACGACGTCTTCCGGAATTTGGCCGAACCCTGTCTCCGCAGCCCATTGGGCCATGGTTTTCGAGAAAGTCCCCAATGCTCTTTCGCACCCTCAAAATAGTTATTAAGTTACCGGTATCAAAAATCGGTTACGCTGCCTTGAGCGCCTACGCAAGAGGGGCATTGCCGCGATCACGTTCATAAGCCTAAATAAGCTAGGCACGGTATCGCGGATTGGGCAGCGATTTCCGCGTTATGTTGCAGCGTCGCTGCTGGGTCGTTGAAAATATTGGGAGAGCACAATTGCCTGCTACGAAGGGTCTAGCCAGTTCGGTTCGCATGCGCGACGTGGCGGAGCGTGCTGGCGTGTCCCGGATGACGGTGTCCCGCGCGCTCAATAAACCCGATTCAGTCAAGCCGGAGCTGCGCCAGCGCGTCTTCGATGCGGTGGAAGAACTCGGTTACGTCCACAATCATCTCGCCCGCTCGCTGTCGTCCAGCCGTTCCAATGTCATCGGCCTGGTGCTGCCCAGCCTGGAAAACTCGATCTTTGCACAAACGGTGAAGGGGATTTCCGACGTTCTGCGCCCGACGGGCTATCACCTCATGCTCGCCGAAAGCCCCGATAATGCGGAGGAAGAGGAACAGGTGATCAGTGCCTTCGTCGCCCAGCGCGTCGGCGGGCTCATCCTGCATGGAACGGAACATTCCCCCGCTGCGGTGCGGATGCTGCGCGCATCGCACACCCCTGTGGTGGAGAATGGCGATCTGCCCAAGGACCCCATCGATATGGTGGTCAGCTATTCCAATCGCGCCGCGTCGAAGGCGATGACGCTGCATCTGGCGCGGCTGGGCTATTCGAAGATCGTTTTTGCCGGGCTTGCCTCCAATCCGCGGGCAGAGGAGCGGCAGAAGGGATTTCTCGAAGCACTGAAGGAAGTCGGCCAAAGCCCCGACATGCAGAAGATCGTGCGCGTCTCGCGCGGCTTCGTCGGCGGGGAAGAGGCGATCGCCCATATCGCCGCGCATCTGCCCGATACCGATGCACTGTTTTGCGCCGGTGACGTTCTGGCGGTCGGCGCATTGTTCGATTGCGACCGGCGGGGCTGGGCGGTTCCGGACCGCCTGGCGATTGCGAGCTTCGACGATGTCGATCTGGTGCGCCATGTCAGCCCCGGGATCACCTCCCTGCGTCTGCCGCGCTACGAGATCGGGCGGCGCAGCGCGGAGCTGCTGCTGCAGCGAATCAATGCGAAGAAGTCTTCGGTCAAGAAGGTGGACCTGGGCTTCGAAATCGTTCAGCGCGCCAGCACCTAGGCGCGGAAATCCGGGCGTTTTGGCGGTGTCCTGGCATGCGGACAATGCTCCGCGGCTCAGGATGGCCAATCCACGCAGATACCGGTAACAGAAATTCCACGATGTAGAATGGGGAGAGAAACGTGGCGAAATTCAGCGGACGCTTGGCCTTGGTCACAGGCGCGGCCAGAGGGATCGGGCAGGCGATTGCCCGCGCAATGGCGGCGGAAGGGGCGAGCGTCATCATCGCCGACGTGCATGAAGGCGAAGCTCAGCAAGTTGCCGATGATATCCGTGCACAGGGCGGTGAGGCGCATGCCCGCGTCCTGGATGTGGCCGATGCGGCCGCCTGCGAAGCCTTGGCGGCGGCGGTGAAGGAAGAGTTTGGCCCGCTATCCATTCTCGTCAACAATGCCGGGGTCATTTTCCCGGGCCGGATTCACGATGCGGACGGTGCGGATAACTGGACGCGCACCATGGCGATCAATGTGGGCGGGCCGTTCAATCTGTGCCGCGCCTTCTATACGCAGCTGCGCGAAACGGGCGGCTCGGTGATCAATCTCGCCTCCATCCGATCCTTCTCCTCCGCGCCCAATGCCACCGCCTATTCCGCGTCCAAGGGCGCTGTGATGCAGCTGACCAAGGCGCTTGCGGTCGAGTGGGGGGAAGACGGTATTCGCGTGAATGCAATCGCACCGGGCTTCGTCCATTCGCAGCTCGTTCCCGAAAGCGAAAAGACGCCCGAACGCGAAGCTGGGATCGTCGCGCGCGTGCCGATGCGGCGGCAGGGCGAGCCCGACGAGGTTTCCGGAGCGGCGATTTACCTGGCTTCTGACGAGGCGCGCTATGTCACCGGCGCGATCCTGCCGGTCGATGGCGGTTATCTCGCCGGCTGATCAGCCGCGAATGGCCAGGATCTGCGCCTCGTAGCTTTCCGGGTTCACGCTGACGTCGATCAGCGCGGGCTTGCCGCTGGCCAGTGCATCGGCAAAGGCGCCGGGCAGGGCGGCGGCATCGCTGACGCTGGTGGAATGCCAGCCGAAGCCTGCCGCGATCTCCGCGAAATTCGTGCCGGAGAAATCGACGCCCGCCGCTGCAAGCTGGCGGCGCTTCTGCTTCGCGCCGATCAGGGTGAGAGAGGAATCGTTGAACACCACCACGATCGGCTTTGCGCCGTACTGGATCGCCGTGCCCAACTCGCCCAGGCACATCATCAATCCGCCGTCACCGGTGAAGGCCACGGTGGTCCGCTCCGGCTCCGCCAGAGCGGCGGCCACGGCTGCGGGCAGGGCAAAGCCCATCGTCGAAAGGCCGCGCGAGATCAGCGACTGGTTCGCTTCCGCGCAGCGCCAGAGATGCAGAACCGGCAGCATATGCGCGCCCGCGTCGATCGTGATGCGCGTATCGGCGGGCAGGGCGGCCTTGGCGGCTTCCACCAGCTCGGCGGGCGAGATGCCTCCGGATGACGGGACCAGCGCCGCGCTCCACAGCGCATCCTTGCGCTCGGCAAGTTCATCCGCGCTCCATCCGCTTGTGTCCGCGTTTCCGCTCAGCGCGGCAATCGAAGCGGAGATATCCCCTTCGACCGAGACGGCCGGATCGATCAGCTTGTGCCCGAACGCATGGTTGGTCAGCTCGATGCTGGGAATATCGGAATAACGCCAGGGTTGCGGCGGGCCTTCAACCGGGTCGAAGCCGTAGAGCAGGATGAGGTCGGCCGAGGCCATCAGCGGCTCTTCCGCGACACCGCCGGCATACATGCCCAGGCCCAGCGGTTCGTGTTCCGAAACGGTGCCCTTGGCCTTGTATGTCGCCAGGGCGGGACAGCCTGTTTCATTCACGAAAGTACGCAGAGCCTCTGACGCTTCTGCCGAGCGCGCCTGAAGGCCAGCAAGCAGCAGCGGCCGTTTGGCCTTGCCCAGCAGATCCTTCGCTTGCTCCAGAGCGCCGGAATCCGGCTGCGCCAACGCGGGCCTGGCGCGCGGCGCTGCATCGCCCGCATAGGTTTGGCGGATATAGGATCCGGCGACTTCCAGATAGGCTGGCCCGGGGCATGCGGCCTGCGCCGCTTCCAGCAAGCGCTCCAACTCTTCCAGCGGATCGGCACCGCGCAGGTCGGAAGACGCGCGCAGCATCGGCGCCAGGATGGCCGTCTGGTCGATGCGCTGGTGACTGATATAGCCTTGATCATCGTCATAGCCGTCGGCCACGAGCAGCAGCGGCACCCGGTCGAGATCTGCATAGGCGACGCCATTGGTCGCGGCGGCCAGCCCGGGGCCGCGCGTCGTCATCGCAGCGCCCGGCGTGCCCGTCAGTTCGGACATCACGCAGGCCATGATTGCAGCGGATGTTTCCGTGCGGGTGAGGACGAAGGTGATCCCCAGCCTGTCGCAGGCAGCGATGAAATCCAGATTGCACTCGCCGCCTGGTACGCCGAAGAAATGGGTGACGCCGGCCTTGGCAAGGCGCGCAACCATGGCCTCGGTAACGGAATGGGCAGACATGAGGTGAAGCTACTCCTTCGGCGCAGGCCGCCGCTCCGGCTGGATCAGCGCGGCTGTTCCAGTGTCGGCGCCGAATCCATCAGCGTCACACGCCGCAGGTCGCGCGGATAGGTCTTGTCGGCAAAGCGGGTGCCGCGATGCATCGTGCAGCGATTGTCCCAGATCACCAGATCGCCAACGCTCCATTCATGCGAATAGACGAACTCGCGCTGGGTGGCGAATTCGGTGAGGTGGCGGATCAGCGCCATGGCTTCGGGCCGGGACCAGCCTTCGATCGCACCGATATGGGCCGAGAGATAGAGCGAAAGACGCCCGGATTCCTTGTGCAGGCGGACCAGCCGCTGCGGAACGGGTTTGCAGCGTTCGGCCTCTTCGGGGCTGAATTCGTCGAAGCCGAGCTGCGAACGCGAATAGATCAGCGAGTGATAGGCGGTGAGGTCGATCACCTCTTCCTTCAGCTCTTCGGGCAGATGCTCCCAGGCCACGCGCATGTCGACGAATTCGGTTTCGCCTCCCACCGGGGGAATGACCTTGGCCTGCAGCATCGACCAATATGCGGGTGTGGGCTTGAAGCTGCTGTCGCTGTGCCACAGCAGATTGCCCAGATTGAACATCCGCCGCCGGTCGTCCGCAGGCCAGATCTCTCCATCGGGGCCGAGATTGGAAATATCGTTGATCTTCAGATTGGGCAGGCGCCGGCGGGACTGGTCGACCAGCGTGGGCGTTTCCTCCACTTCGCCGAACTGGCGCGCGAAGGCTTCCTGCTCGTCATCGTCCATCGTCTGGCCGGGGAAAACGACGACGGCATATTTGTCCATCGCCGCCTTCACAGCGGCCTTCTGCTCATCCGACAGGGGCTTGCGAAAATCCATGCCTTCCACCCGTGCGGCGAAATGCGGATGGATCGGGGTGCAGGTCAGCACGCTGTCCTTGTCGATCGAGGCGGTATCCGTAGACACAATTCTCTCCCAACTTTCTTCGGCAAAGTTTAGCTCAAAACCCGCCAAGGAAGCCAATCTTCCTTCAACAATCACTCGGTGACCGGTAACAAATCCAATGTCACAGGCTCTGGGCGGGATCAAGCGGGGCTGCCCCCTATCTCCTGCCTCAACGCGCTGCCCATCGCGCCGCTGCATGCGTTTGTGGAATAATTTTTGCGCCTTGGGCATCGGCCATCGTTATGCCAAACCACTATACCACGCATTTATCCCAGCTGACTATTTGATACTGTAGCATGATCGGCAAGTGACATAGGGCAGGGGCAACAAGCCCCGCCACAGGGCCAGTCATAGGGGAAAAGGGAGAGGGTATGGTGTCGGCAAACGGCATGTTGAAACAGCCGCAAAAACGCGCCGTATCGATGGAAGCGCAATTGCCGAAGGGAGCGAGCCGGACATGAGCCGCATTCCCTATCCTTCGATGGACGATCTCTCGGAAGTCAAGCGCAGGCGGATATTCGACCCCGCGCGCAAATACATTCTCAACGTCTCCAAGATGGCGCTGCACATGCCCGATGCGCTGTGGGATGCGCAGGCCGAACTCGGCCGCCGGGCAACCTACGAATGCGAAATGGACCCCCGCCTGCGGGAGATCGTGGTGGTGCGGATCGGCTGGCTGCAGAAATCCGAATATGAGCTGTTCCACCACAAGACCATCGCGCTCAATGCAGGGGTGACGGAAGCGGAACTGGCGGCTCTGCAGAGCGAGGATCTGTCCATCTTCTCGCCGGAGGAACGGGCGCTCATCGCCTATACGTCCGAAGTGACGATGAACGTATCGCCCAGTGACGAAACGCTTGCCGCCGCCCGTGCCTGCTACCCCGACAGCCTGCTGTTCGAAGTGATCGGGCTGATCGGCAGCTACATGATGACGGCCCGCCTTGCCGCGGTGGGCGGGGTGGAAAATGACGAAGCCGCCGTCACGAACTGGTGAGCGCGGACGGTCCGGACTTGAAACGATGACGCAAACACCGATCACAGCAGAATTGAATGCCTGGCTCGCCGGGTTCGAGGCTGCGCTGGCACGGCAGGACGTTCCCGCGATCGTGGCAATGTTCGACCCGCAGGAATGCTTCTGGCGCGATATGGTGGCCTTCACTTGGAACATCGCGACGATGGATGGCCGCCCGGCCATCCAGGCGATGCTGGAAAGCCAGCTTGCCTCCACGCTCCCGGTGAAACTCGAACTGGAAGGTGAAGCGACGCAGGCGGACGATGTGATCGAGGGCTGGTTCCGTTTCGAAACTGCCGTGGGGCGGGGCACCGGCCATGTCCGGCTGCGCGGCGGGCTGTGCTGGACGATCCTGTTCGCGCTGGAAGAGCTCAAGGGTTTCGAACAACCGTCCGGCCGCCGCCGGATCGAGGGGATCGAGCATCGGGCGATCAAGAACCGCGTGGTCTGGTCAGACGAGCAGGAGCAGCGGCGGCGCACGCTCGGCACGGAAGTGCAACCCTATTGCCTGATCGTGGGCGGCAGCCAGGGCGGGCTTGCCCTGGCCGCGCGGATGAAGCGGCTGGGCGTGCCGACGCTGATCGTCGATGCGCTGGAAAAGCCCGGCGATGCCTGGCGCAGCCGTTACAAGACGCTCTATCTCCACGATCCGATCTGGGTCGACCACCTGCCCTATATTCCCTTCCCGGATCACTGGCCGGTCTACACCTCCAAGGACAAGATGGGCGATTGGCTGGAAATGTATGCCAAGGTGATGGAGCTCGATTTCTGGGGCTCTACCCGCTGCACCGGCGCCCGGTTCGATGAAGCTTCGGGCCGCTGGACCGTCACTGTGGAGCGGGAAGGGCAGGAGCTGGAATTGCAGCCCGCGCATCTCGTCCTGGCAACGGGGCTTTCGGGCATGCCGCATGTTCCCGAGTTTCCCGGCATGGATAGCTTCGAAGGGCCGCAATGCCATTCCAGCGAATATGATGACGGCGCGGATATGGCCGGCAAGAAATGCGTGATCGTGGGCGCCAATAATTCGGCGCATGACATCGCCGTGGACCTGTGGGCCAAGGATGCCGATGTCACGATGATCCAGCGTTCGCCGACAACGGTGGTGAAGGTCCAGACCATGCGGCGGATCGCGGAACGCGGCCCGTTCTCGGAAGCGGGGATCGCGGCCGGGATCGATACGAACCGGGCGGATCTGATCCTGGCGTCCTATCCCTTCCGTCTGAAGGAGCGGATCGACCGCAAGAATTGCGATCAGTTCCGGATCGACGACGCCGATTTCTATGAACGGCTCAGCGCGAGCGGTTTCCTGCTGGATTTCGACGTCGACAATACCGCGATCCAGGGCAAATATATGCGCCGGGCATCAGGCTATTACATCGATGTCGGCGGGTCCGATCTGATTGCCAAGGGTGAGATCGAGGTGCGCAGCGGCGTAGGCGTGAGCGCGATCAAGCCCCATGCCGTGGTGCTGAGCGACGGGCGCGAATTGCCGGCCGATGCGATCGTCTATGCGACCGGTTACGGCCCGATGGAAAGCTGGGCCGAAATGCTGATCTCGAAGGATGTGGCGGAGAAGGTCGGCCATTGCTGGGGCCTCGGTTCCGGCACGGTGGGCGATCCCGGACCCTGGGAAGGGGAACTGCGCAATATGTGGAAACCCACGGGGCAGCCGAACCTGTGGTTCCATGGCGGCAATCTGGCCCAGTCGCGCTTCCACTCGCTCCATCTCGCGCTGCAGATTAAGGCGCGGATGGAGGGAATGGCAACGCCGGTCTACACGCCGGAGCCCTATCAGCGGGTGCTCGGCTGAACCGCAGCACCCGCGTCAGGAATTAGGACGCGTCCGGCGTCCAGGCCGGAGCGGCCAGCGCCTGCTGGTCGGTGATCACTTCCACCACCACCGGCTCGTTCAGCTTCAGCGCTTCCTTCAACGTCGCTTCCAGTTCGGCGGGATCTTCCACGCGGAACGCCTTGACGCCGAAGCCTTCGGCCACGGCCTGGAAGTTGACCTTGGAGAAGCTCCAGTGATGGTCATAGGCGGCATTGCCGTCCCACGCCGGGATCTCCTGGTTGAAGGCGCTGTTATTGTTGACGATCGTGACCGTGTTTATCTTGTGGCGCTTGGCGGTTTCCATCTCGGAGAGGTGATAGAAGAACGCCCCGTCGCCATTGAAGCAGACAACCGGCCTGTCGGGGCAGGCGCATTTGCCGCCCAGCGATGCGGGATAGGACCAGCCGAGCGAGCCGGCGGCCCGGAACAGGCGCTGGCCCGGGTGGTCGAGATAGATGTTCTTCGCCGCCCAGTCGCCCGAATGGCCGGTATCGACGAATAGCAGCGCGTCTTCGGGCAACACGTTGGAAAGCGTGCGGCACAGATATTCCGGGCGCATCGGCGTGGCGCCGGAGGTTTCGCGCTCCGCTTCGCCCTGCAGCCATTCGGCCCGGCCCTTCGCCACCCGGTCGAGCCAGGCGGATCGGTCGGGCTGGGAAGGCGCCGCGGCGGTGAGCTGTTCCAGCACTGTCGCGGGATCGCCGCACAGCCCCGCCAGTAGCGGATAGTTGCGGCCGAGCTCCTGCGGGTCGGGATCGACCTGGATCGCGGCGATGCCCGGCTTGGGGACGTTCCACACCGTGGTGATCATCGATCCGGTGGTGGTGCCGATGAAGATCGCCAGATCCGCTTCGGCGACGGTCATATTGGCGGTCTTGCGCGAATAGGTGCCGATCACCCCGATCGAGAGCGGATCGCTTTCCGGCATCGCTTCCTTGGCGTCGAGCGAAGTGGCGACGGGAATCCCCGTCTTGTGCGCGAAGGCGCGCAATTGTTCCTGCGCGCCGCTGGTGCGGATGCCCGAACCGGCAAGGATCACCGGCTTCTTGGCCTGGCCGATGATCTTCAGTGCAGCTTCGATCTGCTCTGCCGGAGCCGGATAGCGGATCGCCGGCGCGCGCGCATAGGTGACGTCGGGCAGGACGGCGCCTTTCAGCTCGCCGTCCAGAACGGCGCCGATGTGATTGTCGAGCTCCAGATGCACGGGGCCGGGCGAACCGGTGGTCGCCACGCGCATCGCCTGGCCGAGCAGGTCGGGAAAGCGCGAGACGTCATCGACCCGGGCGTTGAACTTGGTCATCGCCGTCCACAGCGGCATCTGGTCGATATCCTGATAGTAATTGCGGTAGCGGGTCTGCGGCGTGTTGCCGCCCGTCAGCGCCAGGATCGGGGTGCGCGCCATCTTGCCGTCCAGCATGGACGCCGCGAGATTGGACGAGCCGATATTCTGCGCCGCGCAGAAAGCCAGCTTGCCCGATGCCCTGGCATAGCCGTCCGCCATATAGGCGATGCCCTTTTCCGAATGCCCGGCGATCGGATGGATGCCGACATCCTCCATCTCCTTGATCGCTTCCGGCAGAACCATCGGCATGTAGAAGAGGTAGTCCGCCCCGCATTCCTTCATGGCTTCGGCGAGATAGCGGTTGCCCGTCTGCTTGCCGGCGGTGCTCATCGTCTTCAGGTCGCTAGTCATCCTCTATCCTTCTGGCGCTCACCCGCGCCTGTGCGCCGTCGCCATTTACGATCGGCAGGGCTGAAAACTGGAATTCCACTCGCTCTCCGGCGAGCTGGTCATGGCCGGTCAGGTGCTCGCAAATCAGGATTCCGTTGGCGAGCAGCTGCCTGTGAACCGGCCAGTCGAAACCCGGCTCACGCAAATGATAGACAAGGTCCGGCGTGGCGAAATCGCAGGCCAGTAGCTTGATCCGCTTGTCCAGCAGCCAGGCGGCGGCCTCCGCGCTGAAGCTGGGGTGGCGGTCATAGGTGTCGGTGCCGAAATGCTTTGCCCAGCCGGTGTCGACCGCCAGAATGTCGCCCGGGCGCAGCAATGGGCGCGCCGCTTCGAGATCGGCGGCCTCGATGATTTCGTCCATCTGCTTGGGGATGTTCCAGACCACACCTGGCCCGCACAGGCGGCCGAGCGGGATGGAGGCCATGTCGGGCGCATCCTCGAAATAATGCAGCGGTGCATCCACATGCGTGCCTGCATGCGCGACCATGTGGATCTCAGTGACGTTGAAGGGATCGTCCGGCAGCGAGCGGATCTTGTCGAAGCGCGGCTTGGGGAAGATCGAGGCGCAGGGCATGTCGGGGCCGACCGCATGCGTCAGGTCAAACCAGGGGCCCGCCGCACGGCACGGTTCGGCCTCCGGCAGCTCGATCCAGCCGATCCATCCCTTGGGCGCCTTGGGGCAAAGTTCGCACATAGTGTCAGGCCGTTTCCTTCTTCAGCGGCCAGCCCTGGATCGCTTCGGAATCCGGCGCGATACCGGTAACACCGCAGATCATCGCAGTGGACCAGTAGCTGCCGATGATAAGCACCATTTCGAGGACCTGGGCATCGCCGAACAATTCGCGCGCCTTGGCAAGCGTTTCATCGCTGGCGGTAAGCGTCGCGATCACTTCGTCGGTCAGCTGCGCGACGGTGCGCTCTTCCTCGGTCAGGCTTTCGTAATTCTGCGTGCGCAGCGCTTCCTGCTTCTCTTCGGAAAATCCCAGATTGCGGGAGATGGAAAGGTGGTGGTGCAGCTCATATTCCGAATTGGCCAGCCAGGCGGTCCGCAGGATCAGCACTTCGCGCAGCCAGGGATCGATCGAGGTGGCATTCACCATCGCGACTTTCAGCGCGAGATGCGGCCGCCAAAGCTCGTCGTGAATATGCATCGCCATATAGGTGACGTTGAGCGTGGTGCGCTCCGGATAGCCGGCGACCTTCTGCTTTTCGGGCGAGAGCGTCTCCAGGTCGGGATAGGGGATCCGCTGCATCAGGTCTGCACCGCGAAGGGATCACGCTCAGCCTCGGAAAGGTTGATCATGACATTCTTGGTGGTGAGGAATTCTTTCATCCCCTCTTCTCCTCTCTCCCGGCCAAAGCCGCTATCCTTCACACCGCCGAAGGGCGTCTGCGCGGCCACGGCGCGGTAGGTATTCACCCAGACCATTCCGGCGCGCAGTTCGGACGACACGCGGTGCATGCGGTTCAGGCTCTGCGTCCAGATTCCCGATGCGAGTCCGAAATTCGTGTCGTTCGCGATTGTAAGCGCCTCTTCCTCCGTGTCGAACGGAATGACGGATAGGACCGGGCCGAAGATCTCTTCGCGCGCCACGGGCATGTCGTTGCTGACATCGGCAAAGATGGTCGGCTGCACGAACAGCCCGTCTTTCAACTCGCCCTGACGCGCCGCATCGCCGCCGGTCATCAGCTTCGCCCCGCATTCCTTCGCCGAGGCGATGAAGGACAGGATGCGGTCGAACTGGGGCTCGTTGGCAGCGGTGCCCATTTCGGTTTCCAGCTCCAGCGGATTGCCCAGCTTGATCCCCTTGGCGCGTTCCACCAACCCATTCAGCACCTGGTCGTAGACGCTGCGCTGCACCAGCAGGCGCGATCCCGCGATACAGGTCTGCCCGGTTGCAGCGAAGATGCCGGCCAGCGCGCCCACGGTCGCCTTGCCGATATCGGCATCCTCGAAAATGATATTGGGCGATTTGCCGCCCAGTTCCAGGATCACCGGCGTCAGATTGCGCGCGGCTTCCGCTGCGATGGCCCGTCCGCCAACGCCGCTGCCGGTGAAGCTGATCTTGTCCAGCCCGCCGCCTTTGACCAGCGCTTCCCCGGTGCGCACGTCCCCGGTCACGACATTGACGACACCGGGCGGGAAGCCCGCTTCTTCCACCAGCCTGGCGAATTCCAGCGTGGTGACGGAGGCATGTTCGGATGGCTTAATCACCACCGTGTTGCCCGCGGCCAGCGCGGCCGGCAGCTTGTTACCCAGCAGCGCGATCGGCGAATTCCAGGCCGTGATGATGCCGATGACGCCCAGCGGTTCCATCGTCGCGTAATCGAAATGGTCGCGCCGATCGAGCGGGATGACCTTGCCGAAAATCTTGTCGGCATAGCCGGCGAAGAAGCGGAAGGTGCGGGCGACGAACTTCATTTGCGAGCGCGTTTCGCGCACGATCTTGCCGTTGTCGGTGGATTCCAGCGTCCCCATCCGTTCCGCATCGCGTTCCAGCAGATCGGCCAGCCGGTTCATCATCCCGGCACGTTCAAGGCCGCTGGTTTTGCGCCACGTGCTCTCGAAGCATTCCCGGGCCGCCGAAACCGCCGCCGCCACATCGCTTTCGTCTGCTTGCGCTATGCTTGCCCAGGGTTTCTGGTTGAACGGATTCAGCGACGGGAAGCGTTCCCCCGATGACGGGGCGATCCACTCGCCGCCAATATAAAGATCGTATTGATTTTGCGCCGCCGCCAAATGTCCTCTCCCTCGGGGCGTCCCGAACTAGGCACCACCATGTATGATCTCCAATACATTTCCGGCGCGCAAGAATAACCAGGCTTTATAGCGAAAGCGCCTGGATAAGGCTGCGGCATCCGGTGCAACGGGCTTGGTCAAGCAAGCATGCTGCGCCGATCCGGCATGCTTCCGTGCTATGCCGGATGCCGACATTGAATTGGAATGCATGCTAGACCTGACTAGGAAACGCCCGGATCACGCGGAAGGAAAAGACAATGCAGGGTTCCGTCGGCGGGAGAGATGCCGAATATGATTTCATAGTGGTTGGCGCCGGCTCCGCAGGCTGTGCAGTGGCCAACCGATTGTCGGAAGACGGCAAGAATCAGGTGCTGCTGATCGAGGCGGGCGGCCGGGATCGCAGCATCAATTTTCACATTCCCTTGATGGTGGTGAACCTGCTGAAGGATCCGGCCGTCACCTGGCCCTTCGTCACCGAACCGCAGGGCGCGCTCAACAATCGCACTCAGCTATGGACGCGCGGCCGCGTGCTGGGCGGATCGAGTTCGATCAACGGCAATGTCTATGTCCGCGGCGATCCGGCGGAGTTCGACAGCTGGGAAGGGATGGGCCTGCCCGGCTGGAGCTGGGCGGAGATGCTCCCCTATTTCAAGAAGATGGAACGCTATGTTGAAGGCGATCCCGAAACGCGCGGGCATGACGGGCCGATCAACGTCACCAATCTGAAGAATTTCGACGAACTGGCGGACGGCTTCGTCCAGGCCGCCGGAGAGGCCGGCTTCGACATCGTCGAGGATTATAATGACGGGCATTATGAAGGCGCCGCCTATCTGCAATATTCGACGCGGCGCGGTTTCCGTTCGTCCTCTTCGGTTGGCTATTTGCGCCCGGCGCGCGGCCGGCAGAACCTGGACGTGCTGGTCGATGCGCTGGTCACGCGTGTGGTGATAGAGGATCGCCGCGCGGTCGGTGTGGAGGTCCTTCATGAAGGCAGCCTGCGCAGCCTGGGCGCGCGCAAGGAAGTGATCCTTTCGGCCGGGCCGGTGCAGTCGCCCAAGATCCTGGAGCTGTCCGGCATTGGCGGCGGCGATCTGCTGCGCGAACACGGGATAGAGGTGGTGCAGGATCTGCCCGGCGTGGGCGAATGCCTGCAGGACCATCCCAATACGCGCCTGACTTTCGAATGCGCCAAGCCGATCACGATCAACGACGTTCTCCAGAACCCGATCGCCAAGGTCAAAGAAGGCTTGAAATGGGGGCTGATGGGCAAGGGGCTGCTTTCGATCTGTTCGGCCACCGCCCATGTGGTGATGCGCAGTTCTCCGGAAGAACCGCGCGCCGATCTCAAGATCCAGCTGCAGCCGTTTTCGGGCAAGGACCGCTATGCCCGGCGCCCGCAGGACGGGCTCGATCCCCATTCGGGCTTTACAGTGGGCGTGATGGGCCTGCGCCCCCGCTCGAAGGGCTGGACGCATATCGCTTCCCCCGATCCGGAGGTCTATCCGAAGATCGATCCCAAATATCTGGACGATCCGCATGATGCGCAGGTGCTGCTCGCCGGGATCAAGGCCGTGCGCAACGTCGCCAGCTATCCGGCGATGGACCGGCTGATCGTGCGCGAGACGCGGCCGGGGGATGAGGCCACGACCGACGAGCAGATTCTCGATTACATCCGCGAAACGACGCAGACGACCTGGCACATCGTGGGCAGCTGCATGGCCGGCACGCATGACCGCGCCGTGGTCGATCCGGAATTGCGCGTGCGCGGGGTGAACGGGCTCAGAGTGATCGATTCCTCCGTCTTCCCCACCATTCCATCGTCCAATACAAATGCGCCGACAATCGCGCTGGGAGAGAAGGGGGCCGAAATGGTCCTCGAAAGCTGGCGCAACCGGCAAAGGGAGGCCGCCTGACCATGAAGATCGAGCGGATCGAAGTCTTCGTCACCGAATTGCCAATCCGGCTGCAGCGGACATTCTCCAGCGGCAGCTACGATACGGGGCCGAGCGATCAGCTGCTGGGCAAGCCGGTGCTGGTGAAGATCCATGCCGAAGGCGTCACCGGCGTCGCGCAGATCCGCCCGATCAGCCCGGGGCACTTCGTGGCCGATACGGTGCACAGCGTGGTCGCCGCGATCGAGGAGATTTACGGGCCGCTGCTGATCGGCCGGCGGCTGGCAGATTTCGAAGGGCATGACGTTCTGCTGAGCTCCCGCCTGGCGGGCAATCCGGCTGCGCGCGCCGTGCTCGACATTGCGCTGCACGATGCGCTGGGCAAGGCGCTCGGCGTGCCGGTGCACGATCTGCTGGGCGGCCGGGCGAATGACAGTATTCCGATGGAATGGTCGATCAGTCTTTATGACGATCCCGCCCGGATGGTCGACGATGCGCATAAGGCGGTCGACGAATTCGGCATCAAGGTGCTCTGCCTGAAAGCGGCGGGGAAGGGCGGCTGGCGCCAGGACGTGAAGAACTTCGAAAAGGTCCGTTCGTCAGTCGGGCCGGACGTGCTGATCGGCGTCGATCCCAATACGGGCTGGACCGTTTCGGAATCGATCCTCGCGCTCAATGCGATGCGCGATATGGACGTGGGATATTGCGAACAACCCGTGGAACGCCGCAATCTTGCGGGAATGGCCGCGATCAAACGGCAGGCGGGCGGCGTCCCGATCATGGCCGATGAAAGCCTCTTCAACATCCAGGACGCGGCGCAGATCATCGCGGCGGAAGCGGCGGACGTGTTCTGCGTGAAGCTCTACAAGGTCGGCGGGCTGCTGCCCGCGCGCAAGATCGCCGCCATCGGGGAGGCGAGCGATATCGGCATCAATAGCGGCGGCCTGGCGGTCGCTTCCGCGATCGAAGCTTCGGCAGCGCTGCATTATTGCGCCTCCGTGCCCGCCGCTCGCACTTTCGGTGCGGCGGAATTCGTATTCGGCGCAGGGATTTACGGGGCGGACCCGCTGATCGCCGAAGGCGGCCTCTCGATCGTGGACGGGGCCGTCGCTGTGACCGACGCCCCGGGGCTGGGCTTCGTGCTGGACGAACAGGCGCTGGAGCGCATGACGCTCAGCCACACGCAAATTACCGCCTAGACTTCATAAGCGCGATCTTGCCGATTTTGTGCGCTCACGCACGCTGGAATTCGCGTACTTCGCGCCGCACCACATAGGGCGTCAGCTGCGGCGCTATCGACTGGATGAAGTCCAGCAGGAAGCGGCGGAGATAGGTGTTGGGGCGCAGTGTGATCTTGACCGTGCTCGACGGAAGCAGCTCGCCTGCGTTCCTTGCATCCAGCTCGATATCCCGGTCTTTGTCGAAGGTCATGTCCGCCAGGATCCCGATACCCAGGCCCTTGGCGACGTAGGTCTTGCAGACATCGGCATCGATGCCGCTCATCACGATTTTCGGCTCCAGCCCCCGCTCGGAAAAGGCCTGCATCACTTTCCACCGCCCGCTGTAGCGCGAATCGTATGTGATGATCGGATATTTCGCGACCTCTTCCAGAGTAAGCTCTGGGACCGAAAGAATCGGATGGCCGACCTGTGCGATGATGCAGCGCTGCAATTCGAAACACTGAAGCTTTACGAGATTGGGGAAGTCACGCGTAGTGTCGGTTCCGATTGCCAGATCGGCATCGCCCGAATCGACGAGCGCGCATATTTCTTCGGGATCGCCCTGCTTGAGGACCAGCTTCACTTCCGGATAACTCGCGACGAATTTCTCGACCACTTCGGGCAGCACGTAGCGCGCGATAGTGTGGGTCGTGGCAATCGTGAAAACCCCGCGATTGCCGGCATGCATATCTTCTTTCAGCGTCGTGAGCGCGGCAACGTCGGTGGCGATGCGCTGCGCAATGTTGAACACGATCATGCCTGGCTCGGTCAGCCCGATGATACGGTTGCGCGTCCGCTGGAATATTTCGAATCCGAGTTCCTGTTCCAGCAATTGGACTTGCCGGCTGACCCCCGGCTGAGACGTATGCATGGCGTCTGCCGCGGCCGAAAGATGATTGCCGTGCCGAACGATTTCAACAACATAACGCAGTTGCTGCAGTTTCAATGCGAACCTCCACCATACGATCAGATTATCCCAGCATGCCAGAATATTTCGTGTGTGTATAGCGGGATTGGTTAAGTCAGGCAGCTGACGGCGCGGCGAAGCTTTCATGGCTTTATTCGGAGGGGCGTCCTCCCACCGCGCGATCTGACACCGGCCGCAACTTCCTCTTGCGGCCCTTGAAATGCGAGGCTCCATGTCGGACGGACAATCTGCTGCTTATGACGTTGTCGTGGTCGGGGGCGGCAATGCGGCGCTCTGCGCGGCAATCAGCGCCACGAATGAGGGGGCGCGCGTGCTGGTCCTCGAACGCTCTCCGATGGAGGAGCGGGGCGGGAACACCTCTTTCACCGATGGCCTGATGCGCACGGTCTATGAGGGGGAAGACGATATCCGCGCCTTCTGCCCCGATCTGACGGATGAGGAATGTGCCTCGGCCGATTTCGGTGCCTACACCGAATCGGATTTCTTCGACGATATGGCGCGCATCACTCAGCTGCGCACCGACCTGGAGCTGTGCGATATTCTCGTGCGGAACAGCCGCGAGACGATTTTGTGGATGCGCGATCAGGGTGTCCGCTTCTTCCCGACATTCGGCCGCCAGGCCTACAAGGTGAATGGCCGTTTCAAGTTCTGGGGCGGGGCGACGATCGCCGTCGCGGCGGGCGGCCCCGGCCTGGTGGAAGCGCTCTATAACGCTGCAGAGAAGCGCGGCATCGATATCCGTTACGAAGCATGGGTGCGCGATCTTATCCGTGACGAAGACGGTGTGAAGGGTGTGATCCTGACCCGGCCCGACGGAAAGCAGGAAGAAATTCACGCGCCTTCCGTGGTGCTCGCCTGCGGCGGTTTCGAAGCCAATGCGGAAATGCGGGCGCGCTATCTGGGCCCGGGATGGGACCTCGCGAAGGTCCGCGGCTCCCGCTACAACACGGGTGACGGGCTCTCCATGGCACTGGATGCCGGCGCGCAGCCCCACGGCCACTGGTCCGGCTGCCACGCCGTGTCGTGGGAGCGCTACGCAGACGATTTCGGCGACCTCATTCATACGCCGCAATATCAGCGCCACTCCTACCCGCTCTCCATCATGGTCAATGCAGAGGGCAAGCGCTTCGTGGACGAAGGGGCCGACTTCAGAAACTACACCTATGCGAAATACGGCCAGGCGGTGCTCAATCAGCCGGGCCAGATCGCCTGGCAGGTGTTCGATTCCAAGGTGCTCGACCTGCTGCGCGACGAATATCGCACGCGCCGCGTCACGAAAGTTACGGCCGACACGATCGAGGAACTCGCCGACAAGATGGAAGAGATCGACAAGGATCAATTCCTGAAGACGGTCGAGGAATTCAACGCTTCGGTGAAGACGGACGCCCCATTCGAGCCAAACATCAAGGATGGCCGCAGCGCGACCAGCAATGGCGTGCCGCGCAGCAATTGGGCCAATCCGATCGATACACCGCCATATCATGCCTATGGCGTGACGTGCGGCGTCACCTTCACCTTCGGCGGGGTGAAAGTCTCGTCCGAAGCGCAAGTGCAGGACACCAACGGCAAGCCGATTCCCGGGCTGTTTGCAGCCGGCGAAATGGTCGGCGGTATTTTCTACTTCAATTATCCGGGGGCCAGCGGGCTCACCAGCGGCGCGGTTTTCGGCCGTCTCGCCGGCGGCAGCGCCGCTGCATATGCCCAGGCCCATGCGCGCGCTCCCGAAGCCGCGCCAGTCAACTGATTTTGAACACTCCAGGAAGGCTCCTTTCATGAACGCCCCAGCCGAATTTGTCGTCGAAGGCCCCACTCGCGATCTTGCCGCCTTCGGCACCAACCTGACCTTCGCGGACCTCAATGACGATCTGATCCTGCATGCCAAGCAGTGCATTCGCGATAGCCTTGGCTGCGGTATCTTCGGTGCGCAGACGCCGTGGACGCAATCGGTCACCCGCGTCGTCCAATCGCTGAACCAGAACCAGGTCGCCAGCGCTTGGGGGCAGAGCGGCGTGAAGGCGGACCCGCTGGGCGCGGCGTTTATCAACGGAACGTCTGCCCAGGGCTATGAGCTTGACGACTGCCATGACCAGTCCATGTCGCATTACGGCGCGGGCGTGATCCCAGCCGTGCTGGCAGGGGCAGAAGGCTTCGGAACATTCAGCGGTGCGGATATGCTGCTCGCGGTCGTGGCCGGCTATGAACTCGGCACCCGCATCGGCAACACGGTGAGCCCGCATGCCTTCCATCGCGGCTTCCATCCTTGCGGCCTGACCAGCACCTTCGCCGCGGCGGCGGCCACGGCCAAGATGCTCGATCTCGATACGGATCAGTTCGTCAGCGCGCTGGGCCTCGCAGGATCGCAGGCAGCTGGGCTGATGGCTGCGCAATTCGGCGCGATGGCCAAGCGCTTCCATTCGGGCAAGGCGGCGCAGAACGGCATGATTGCAGCGCTTTGCGCCAAGGAAGGCCTCACCGGCGTGCGCGACGTGCTGGAGGCGCCCTATGGCGGCTTCTGCTCCACCTATGGCGGCGAATACGATCTGAAGTGGGCGACGGACGGGCTCGGCAGCGAGTTCGAGATGCTGAAGAACGGCTTCAAGCGCTATTCCTCGCTCGCAAGCAGCCAGACCTCGGTCGACGCGCTGCGCGGAATTCGCGAACGCGACGGTGTTCGCGGCGAAGATGTGGAGAAGGTGCGCATTGGCTGCACCAATATGGTCTATGTCCATTGCGGCTGGCCCTATGTCGCCAATGGCGAGACGATCAGCGCGCAGATGAACCTTCCCTACACCGGGGCGGTCACCTTGCTGGAAGGCAACGCCTTCATCGATCAGTATACGGACGAAAAGCTGTTCGATCCCAAGATCATCGATCTGGCCAACCGCTTCGAATGCTATGTCGATCCGGAGCTTGATGCCGGCGGCCCGCACGAAATGCGCGCCGTGCGCGTTGAAGTCATTACCAAGGATGGCAAGTCCCACACATGGGAGCAGACATATCGATCCGGCCATTGGCGCAATCCGATGTCGGACGAAGTGCTGAAAGCGAAGTTCCAGGATCTCGCATGCCGTGTCCTGACGGACGAAGCGGTGGATGGCATCGAAGCGATCATCGACAATCTCGAAGACGAGGCCGAGCCCGCGCCGAAGCTGGGCAGGCTGTTGCAGCAGGTGCGCTGAGCCATGAGTTCGACGCTTGCAGAGATTTACGCAGAGTTCGCGACTGGCCTTACCGGGAGTGCAATCCCGGATCCCGTAAGGGAAGCCGCCCGCTGGCACATCATCGATTCGATCGGCGTTTCCATTGCCGCCGCCAATCCCAAGGAAGAGAGCGGCAAGGCAGCGGCGAAGCTTCGGGAAGAGTGGGGCGGCAGTAGCGGAGCCACGCTGCTGGGCCTCGATGCCAAGGCGCGCCCCGAATTGGCCGCATTGCTTAATGGCTCGCTCGGCCAGGCGCTGGAAATGGACGACAAGCATGGCTCATCGCTCGCTCGGCCAGGCTCCACGGTCATTCCTGCAGTGCTCGCAGATACCGAGGCGCGGGGTGCGACACTTGCCGAAGCGATCGAAGCGACTGCAGTGGGCTATGAAGTGATGATTCGTCTCGGCTTCGTTGCCGGGCCGCGTTTCCTCGAAAGAGGGTATCACACCAGTTCGCTGATCGGTTCCTTCGGCGTCGCAGCTGCGATCGGGCGAATTCGCGGTGCCAGTTCGGTGCAGATCGTGGATGCGCTGGGCATATGCGGTACATTCGCGTCGGGTATTCAGGAATCTACGCGGACCGGTTCGACATCGAAAATCCTTCACGGGGGCTGGGGCGCGCATGCCGGCATGCTGGCCGTCGATCTGGCCAAGACCGGGATCAGCGGCCCGTCCAGTGTCTTTGAGGGCAAGTTCGGTTTCTTCGAGACCCATCTCACACCTGTAACCGGTGCGCTCGATTTCACAGGGCGACCTGCTCAGGGCCTGGGCTCCGAATGGTATCTGCCCGATACCGCCTACAAGCCCTATCCGTGCTGTCAGTTGCTCCACGCCTTCGTCGTGGCAGCAAAGCAGGTGCTGGAAGACTTCGCTGCAGATGGTGTGAGCGTGGAGGACATTACCTCTATCCATTGCCAGCTCGCAGAACCGGGCCTCACGCTGGTGACCGATCCGCGCGATCGCAAAAAGGCGCCGCAGACGCCGCACGAGGCGCGCTTCAGCCTGTATTACGGAGTCGCTGCGGCTTTGGTGGACGGCGATGTCGGATTGGAAACTTTCCTTCCGGAGCGGCTGGGTGACGAAGCCATCCTGAAGATCGCTGCATTGACTGAAGCCTCGGTCGATCCGGAATCGGATTATCCTGCGCATTGCCCCGCCAGGCTGACTGTCGAGGCAGCAGGCAAGACCTATTTCAAGCATGTCCCATACCACCCAGGTTCGCCCGAAGCGGCGCTGACCCGGTCGGACGTGCTCGACAAGTTCGAAAGAAACACTCGCTGGCTTCTCGGGGCCGACGCGCGAAAAGTCGCTGAGGGCATGGGAGAGGTGCCTGAAGAAGCGAGTGTTTCGCAGTTGCTTGCCGAGGTGGCTCCCTCGCTGAGGCAGGCATCGTGAGTGCAGAGCTGGGCCGCTTCGACCGCCTCTTTATCGGGGGCGAATGGGTGCCGTCCGGCTCTGCCATCGCGGCAATCGATCCCGCGACAGAGGACGCCTGGACCGAAGTCGCCGCTGCGGAAACAGGCCATGTCGAAAGCGCTGTTGCTGCAGCGCGTGAGGCGCTGTCCGGCAAATGGGGAGGCTTGACCGCAACGGCACGCGGCGCGCTGATCGCGCGCCTGGCAGAGCTGGTGCGGCGCGACGCGGACCGCCTTGCCGAGATCGAGAGCCGGGACAATGGCAAGCCGCATTCCGACACGAAAGGGGAACTGCGCCGGGCAGGCGACTGGCTGAATTTCTTCGCCGGCGCTGCCGACAAGCTGAATGGGGAGCAGATCCCGTATAGCAACAGCGCGCTTGCCTATACGCGGCTTGAGCCGGTTGGCGTCGTTGCCGCGATCATGCCGTGGAACTCGCCAATCCTGCTTGCATGCTGGAAGCTGGGGCCGGCCCTGGCCACCGGCAACACGGTTATCCTCAAGCCTTCGGAAAACACTCCGGCAAGCATGGTCGCGCTTGGGGCGCTGGTGGAAGAGGCGGGCTTTCCGCCGGGCGTCGTCAATGTGCTGCCGGGTGGCCGAGAGGTTGGCGCCGCGCTTGCCGCGCATCCAGGAGTGAACAAGATCTCGTTCACGGGCTCGCAGGCCACTGCGACGCGGATCATGCAGTCGGCGGCCGGAAATCTGAAGCGCTGCGCATTCGAATGCGGGGGCAAATCCCCCTTCATCGTGTTCGCCGATGCCGATCTGGAAAAGGCATTGGCGACGGCTGCACACAGTTCATTCCGATCGACAGGGCAATCTTGCTCGGCCTCTTCGCGCATTTTCGTCGAACGGCCGGTCTATGAGGAATTCGGGGCCAGGCTGGCGGAGATTGCCGCGCGCATCCGCGTGGGGCCGCAATTCGATCCGAATACGCATATCGGCCCCCAAACCTCTTCCGACCAGCGGGACAAGACCGAATCCTATATCGCTCTCGGTAAGGAATCCGGCGCAAGGCTGCTTGCCGGGGGGAAGCGGCCGGAAGGCTTCGATCGCGGGTTCTATGTTTCGCCGACGGTTTTCGTCGATGCCGACAACCGCTCTCGCCTGGCGCAGGAAGAAATCTTCGGCCCGGTTACGGCGATCATGCCTTTCGACGGCGAGGAAGAGGCGATCGCGCTGGCCAACGATACCAGCTACGGATTGGTCGGCGGGCTATGGACCTCCGACGTTACGCGGGCGCATCGTGTCGCCGCGCGGATCGAATCCGGGCTCGTCTCCGTGAACACATTCCGCCCGGTACACTTCATGTTGCCCTATGGCGGGTACAAGCTGAGCGGTATCGGGCGCGAAAACGGGTTCGATGCGATGCGCGCCTTTACCGAGACCAAGACTGTCGTTGTTGACCTGTCTACCGACCGCCCGGGCGATCCGTTCCCCTGACCGGCGCGGCGGGGGCGCTTACTGCGCCACTACGCCGCCGTCGATCGAGACGATTGCGCCCGTCACGAAGGACGAGGCGTCGGAAGCCAGCCAGAGAACGGCACCGGTCATTTCATCGGGGTCGGAAATGCGGTCCATCGGCACGCTGGCCCCTCCCACGAAGCCCGTTTGCTGGCGCGCCGCGCGCATAGAGGTCATCAGTTCCGTCAGGACAGGGCCGGGCGCGATCGCATTGACGCGGATATTGTCCTTCGCGACTTCCAGCGCGACCGATTTTGTCAGCCCGGCAACCGCGTGCTTGGTTGCGGCATAAGGCGCAACCATGGCGAGGCCGGTCAGCGCCGCCGTCGATGCCAGATTGATGACCGAACCCTTGCCGGATTTCAGCAGGTGGGGGATCTGGTATTTCATCCCCAGATAGGTGCCGCGCACATTCACGGCGAAGATGTTCTCGAATTCCTCCAGGCCGTAATCCTGGATCGCGCATGATGGTCCCGGGATGCCGGCATTGTTCATGGCGATATCCAGCCCGCCCAGTCGCTCCACGGCGGCATCGACCATGGAAGCCATGCGTCCTTCGTCACGCACATCGACTTCCAGATAGCTGACCTCCGAGCTGGTCTCGTCAGCGATACCCTTGGCCAGCTTGTCGCCTTCCGATTGCGATAGCCCTGCAATGACCAGGCGCGCCCCTGCGCTGGCGAAAGCCTTGGCACAGGCAAGCCCGATCCCCGAGTCTCCGCCAACCAGCAAAGTGCGCCGTCCAGCAATGTCGAAGGGGTTCTGATCCATGTTAGCTTCCTCTGTCCCGCTCTGCTTAGAATGTTGCCGCTATGCTCTGCGGCACCGGCTCATCACTGTCTAACCGCTGGCAAGCAGCTTGAGAAAATACTCAGCCTGCATGCTGGGATAAGATTTGCGATGGACTGGCCGGCAGGCCTGAAGCTGCCCGGCTCGTTACCAGGAGCATTCCCAGAACAGCGCGGAATATCCCGGCAGCTTTTCGGGCGTTGCGCCGTTCACTGAAAGGATCAGCTTGGTGTCCTGTGAATTGTCGGAGAAGGGCACTTCCTCGCTGCCGAGATTGAACAGGCAGCGGATACGCTGCCCTTCGGCCACCCGGTCCAGCGCCAACAGATTGCCCTCAGCCTGGCAATGCTCGACCGCGCCCAGGCGCAAGGCGGGATTGTCGCGCCGCATGGCGAGTATCTTGCGCGCCAGGTTGAGTGTTGAATCTTCGTCCTTCTCTTGCAGTTCCACGGCCCGGCGCCGGTTGGCATCGCCGATCGGGAGCCACGGCTCTCCGGTGGTGAAGCCAGCCTCCATCGTCGTATCCCAGGGAATGGGCGTGCGGGCGCCGTCGCGCGAGAGCGTGCGCGGCCAATTGGCAATGGCCTCCGGATCCTTCAGCATCTCGAAGGGAATGTCGTCTTGCTCAAGGCCCAGCTCCTCGCCCTGATAGACGATGATGCTGCCTCGCAAGGCGACCAGCAGTGCCATCTTCACGCGGGCGAATTCGTCCCTGCGGCCGGGATCGCACCAGCGCGAAACGGCACGCGGCGCATCGTGGTTCTCAAAGGCCCAGCTGGGCCAGCCCATGTCCTTCTCATCCGGCCAGTGCGACATGACTTCCTGCACCAGATGCGGGGTCAGGTGCGGGGCGTAGAGGAAGTCAAAGCCATAGGCGCTGTTCATGCGCTTGGTGCCCTTGATGAAGCGCTTGATCGCAACATTGCCGTCATCGGCGCAGACTTCCGCCAGAGTGAAGACCCCCTCATACTGGTCGGTCAGCTTGCGCAGCTTCTCCAGAAATTCGGGCGTGTGCTTGTGAAACTGGCTGTAGGCGTGATGTTGGAAGTCGAACGGGCGCACAAGATGCCGATCGAGCACGGCCGCCGGCGGATTGTCGCGCAGCATCGGATCGTGCATCGCGAAATTGAGCGCGTCCAGACGGAAACCGTCCACGCCCCGGTCCAGCCAGAACCGCGCGACATCCAGCAGGGCCTGCTGCACTTCCGCATTGTGCAGGTTCAGCTGCGGCTGGCAGGACAGGAAATTGTGCATGTAATATTGCGCGCGTTCCGGATCCCATTTCCATGCCGGCCCGCCGAACATCGATTGCCAATTGTTGGGCGGCGTGCCGTCTGCGCGCGGATTGGCCCAGACATACCATTTCGCCTTGGCGTTGGTCTTGTTGTGCCGGCTCTCCGCAAACCACTGATGCTGGTCGGAGGTGTGGGAATAGACCTGATCGACTAGGACCTTGATGCCGAGATCATGCGCCTTGGCGACCAGCCTGTCAAAATCCTCGAGCGTTCCGAAAAGCGGGTCGACGTCGCAATAGTCCGATACGTCATAGCCGAAATCTTTCATCGGCGATTTGTAGAAGGGGGAGAGCCAGATTGCGTCGGCACCGAGCGAGGCGACATGCTCCAGGCGCTGGGTCACGCCCTTCAGATCGCCAACGCCGTTGCCGCTCGTATCCTGAAAGCTGCGCGGATAGATCTGATAGATCACGGCGCCGCGCCACCACGGGAATTCTTGGGTAGGTGAATTCGCCAACTCGACCGGCAATTCCTTATTCACCGCAGCCCGGGAAGCTGCGGAATGGCGATCATCAAAATTCATGAGATGAAACCCTGCACTCGTTCCTGTCTGTCAGACGCGCACCGGTCTTGTGCCGCCTCAGCCTCACAGAGCCAACTCCTCTCCCGAAGCGGGAAGCTATCACGAAGTTCCTTCCATGCGCACCCTTGATAATCAAAAAGTTATGAGTTAAACATTTGACCAGTTTGGGAGACAGACTGCCTTGATTTTTCGGCGAAATTTCTTCGAGTAGGAAGAGTTTTAGAATTAATTTTCGAATTGGATAAATAAAACAAACAGCATTCCAGAACTTTTTTCTATTCTTGAGTCAAGCTAAGTCTAGGGAATTCTGTTGCTCTATATTTTTCACGTTTATTCTAGAAATGGATTCTGTTTATCGGAATCTTGTTGTGTATCGCATGAAGTATTCGCCGATTTGGGCGGTGCTTCATGAGTGAGCAGGATTCGCCTTTGATGGCGGGTGGTGCCGGAGGGCGCGGTTCCGCCGACGATTACGGCCTGGTTCTGGCGACCGATCTCGACGGCACCTTTCTTGGCGGTTCGGACGAAGATCGCCGCAGGCTTTATGGTTCTCTCAAGGATCGCGACGATGCCCTGCTGATTTTCGTGACCGGACGCGACGTGGATTTTCTCCGCGAACTTATCGCGCAGCCCGGTATTCCCACGCCGCGCTATATCGTCGGCGATGTCGGGACATCCGTTTATGACGTCACTGAAGATTTTGCCCCGGTTCACCACCTTGAGGCGGATATTGCCGAACGCTGGGGTGAAGCCAATCAGCGCGTAATGGAGATGCTCAAGAACGAGCCTGGGATAGAACTTCAGCCGACGCCTTTTCGGCACCGGGTCAGCTATTACTACAAACCCGACGAGTTATCGCCCGATACGGTCCGCAAGATCGAGGACGCCGGCTTCGATTGCCTGACCTCGGCAGATCTCTATCTGGATGTGCTTCCCAAAGGTGTGGCGAAGGGGCCGACGCTCCGGCGCATGGTTGACCTGCTGAAGCTGCCGGAAGACCGGGTGCTGGCCGCCGGCGATACGATGAACGATCTTTCCATGCTCGATAGCGGGCTCAAATCGGTTGCGGTCGGCAATTCCGAACCGCGCCTGCTCGCCGCGCTTCCCGACGCGCCGCACATCTACCGCAGTTCCGAACCCGGAGCGGCCGGTGTGCTCGACGCGATTAAACATTTCGGACTGTCTGGATAACTTATGCAGAAATCATCACTCGTCATTGTCTATCACCGTCAGCCTTATGAAGAGGTGATCGAAGACGGCAAAACCGTCTTCAAACCGAACAAGAGCCCCAACGGTATCGTGCCCACCCTGAAGAGTTTTTTCAGGCGGCTTGAGCCGGGCCGCGGTGCATGGGTCGCCTGGAAGCAGCATGAGCCAGGCGATGATGAGTTCGAGCGGGTCATTCATGTCGATGACGATGACAATGGCGGTTTCTACGTTTCGCGCCTGCCGCTGACCAAGCACCAGTCTTCCAGTTTCTATCACGTCACGTCGAAAGAGGCTTTCTGGCCTATTCTGCACAGCTTCCCCCGGCTGTTCAGCTATGATCCGGTCGATTGGCACACTTTCCACGAGGTCAACCGCCTGTTTGCCGAGGCTGCGGCCGAACAGGCCGACGAAGGCGCGCTGGTCTGGATCCACGATTACAATTTGTGGCTGGTCCCGCATTACCTGCGCCAGATTCGCCCGGATGTGAAAATCGCCTTTTTCCATCACACGCCGTTCCCGTCGCAGGACGTGTTCAACGTTTTGCCCTGGCGTGCGGAAATTCTGGGCAGCTTGCTGGATTGCGATCTCGTGGGCTTTCACATCCCGCGCTACGCGAAGAATTTCACCGATGTCGCGCGGGGCCTTACCGGCGCCGAGATCACGACGGTGGTGGACACGCCCGACCACCTTAACGTGCCCGGCCAGGCCCTGTCGGAGCCGCAAATGCCCACCGTGCTTAAGCTGGGCAATCGGGAGATCGCCATCGACGTGGCGCCAGTGGGCGCGGACGTCCATCTGATCGACGAGATTCTTGCCAAGAAGGAAAGCGCGGAGCTGGAAGATCGCCTGATCGACCGGATGGATGGGCGCAAGCTCGTCGTTTCGGTGGGCCGTACCGATTACACCAAAGGCACTGTGGAGGCGCTGTTCGCCTTCGAACGCCTGCTGCAGCGGCGGCCGGACCTGAAGGGCAAGATTACCATGCTGTGCATCTCCGTACGGGCGGCTAGCGGAATGGCGATCTATGAGGAGACCCAAAGAGATATCGAGCAGAATGTGGGGCGTATCAACGGCCTCTATTCCAATCTGGGCTGGACGCCGATCGTGCTTTATTCGAACGCGATCCCGTTCGACCGGTTGCTGTCCTATTACCGCGCCGCTGATATCTGTCTGACCATACCGGTTCGCGACGGCCTCAATCTGGTGGCCAAGGAATTCGTCGCCGCAAAGAATGGCCGTCCCGGCGCGCTGGTTCTCTCCGAATTTGCCGGCTGCGCGGTCGAGTTGCCGGATGCCATCTATGCCAATCCCTACGGCAACCGGGACACGGACCGGGCCATGGATGAGGCACTAGCCATGAGCGAGAGTGAATCTGCAGAGCGTATGGCGCGCATGTATGAGGCGGTGACCCGGTACGATATCGTCGACTGGATCAATCACATTTTCGAAGCCTTTGGTCGGGTCGGCTTTGATCCCAAAGACGATAAGCCAGGCAAGCAGGCTGCGGCTTGATGTTTGGCGGCTGGCGACGTCTGGCGCTGGCTATCGGGCTGCCGTTGGTATTGGCAGGCTCGGGGCCTGCTGCCGCGCAGGGGGCAAACATATCCATCGCCTGCGGCGCGCTGGGCGTGGAATTGACGCTGTGCCGGGAAGCGGCGCAGCGCTGGGCCAGGCAGACAGGCAATCGGGTTTCGATCGTCAATACCCCCAATTCCAGCAGCGACCGCTTCTCGCTTTATGTCCAGCTTCTCTCGTCGCAATCGGCCGATATCGACGTGCTGCAAATCGATGTGGTGTGGGCCGGAATGCTGGCTTCCCACCTCGCCGATCTCGAGGAGGATTTGGGGCCGCGCGTTGACGCGATGTTTCCTGCACTGGCCCGGAACAACCGGGTGAAAGACAAGCTGGTAGCGGTACCATGGTATATCGACGCGGGCGTGCTGTTCTACCGCAAGGATCTGCTGGCCAAATACGGCTTCGAGCCGCCGGAAACCTGGGATGAATTGACCGGCATTGCCGCGGCGATCCAGAAGGCCGAGCGCGAGGCGGGCAATGACCGGATGTGGGGCTATGTCTTCCAGGGCAAGGCCTATGAAGGGCTGACATGCAATGTGCTCGAATGGGTATCTTCCTATGGCGGCGGCACATTTCTCAGCTCCGATCGGGAGATCACAGCGCAGAACCCGCAGGCGCGCGCTGCGCTGAGCCGCGCGGCGAGCTGGATCGGAACAATCACGCCCCAAGGCGTTCTCAATTATGACGAGGAGGCCTCCCGCGGCGTCTTCCAGACGGGCAATGCCGTCTTCATGCGCAATTGGCCCTATGCCTGGGCATTGGCACAGGGCGAAGACAGCCCGGTGAAAGACAAGGTGGGCGTGATCGCGCTTCCCCATGGCCCCGAAGGAGAAAGCGCCGCCGCGCTGGGTGGCTGGCAGCTTGCCGTATCGCGCTATTCGCGTCACCGGGAAGAGGCGATCGATCTGGTCCGCTATCTCACCAGCGCGCAGGTGCAGAAGGAACGCGCCATTCGCGGCGCCTACAACCCCACGCTGATCGCGCTCTATCAGGATGAAGAGGTGATCGAGGCCAATCCCTTCTTCGCCACGCTCTATCCCTCTTTCGAAAATGCCGTGCCGCGGCCCGCCAGGCAGGCAGGCGCGCGCTACAACCAGGTTTCGGACGCCATATGGCGCACGAGTTATGGCGTGCTGAAAGGCGACAGGGCGCCTCGCTCGGCACTTGAGAGGCTGACGGACGAGCTCGACCGTATCGCCTATCGGGCGAGGTGGCAGTGAGCGCTGCGTCTCCGCTCGAACGCAGCCGGGGCCGGTCGGCCTGGCTGTTCCTTGCCCCCATGCTGCTCGTTCTGGCGCTGGTCGCTGCTTGGCCGCTGGGGCGAACGATCTGGTTCAGCCTGACCAATGCCACGCTGGTGGATCTTTCCAGTTACGATCTGATCGGATTGGGCAACTACCTCGCTTACGAGGATGGCCGCTGGTACGGCATTTTCACCGATCCCCAGTGGCTGCGTGCGCTTTGGAATACGCTGGTCTTCGCGGCAGTATCCGTTTCTCTCGAAACCGTGCTGGGCGTCATGATCGCTCTGATCGTCAATGCCAACCTGCCTGGGCGCGGGTTGATGCGTGCAGCCATGCTGGTCCCCTGGGCGATCCCGACGGTGGTTTCCGCCAAGATCTGGGCATGGATGCTCAACGATCAGTTCGGCATCGTGAATGCGATGTTGCTCAGCGCGGGGCTTGTCGAAGGGCCGATCGCGTGGCTGGGCGGATCGGACCTGGCCATGGCGTCGATCATTGCCGTCGACGTCTGGAAGACCACGCCCTTTGTCGCGCTGCTTGTGCTGGCTGCGTTGCAGACCTTGCCCCGGGAAATTTATGAAGCGGCCAAGGTGGACGGGATCCATCCGGTAAGAGTGTTCTTCCAGGTTACTCTGCCGCTCATCCGTCCTGCGCTGGCAGTCGCCGTCATTTTCCGGCTGCTCGATGCGATGCGCATGTTCGATCTCGTCTATGTCATGACCGGATCGAATGAGGAGACGATGACGCTTTCGGTCTTTGCACGGCAGGCGCTCGTTTCATTCCAGGATGTCGGCTACGGATCGGCGGCCTCCAGCGGGCTGTTCCTGATCATCGCCTTGATCACCGTCATCTACATCATGGCGTTGAAGCCGCTGGGCGAGGGGCAGAAGGCATGAGCAACCGTCTGGCCAAGACTGCCGGACTCACGGTCCTGTGGCTGCTGGTCGCCTGCTTCCTGCTGTTTCCCTTCTATTATGCGGTTGTCAGCTCGCTGCGGGCCGGATCCGAGATATTCGAAGCGAGCCTGTGGCCTGCCGATCCCGGCCTCGCAAATTACCGGCAGGTCATGGTGGACCAGCCTTTTGCGCGCAATATCCTGAACTCGCTGATGGTCGCCTGCGCCGTCGTCGTGCTTTCTTTGGGGCTGGCAGTCTTCGCCGCCTATTCCTTCGGCCGCACGCATTTTCGCGGGCGAAGGCTGCTGCTCTACACAATTCTGGGCGTTTCGATGTTCCCCCAGGTGGCGGTGCTTTCCGGCCTGTTCGAAATCGTCCGCCTGTTCGGCCTCTATAACAATCTGCTCAGTCTGATCTTCAGCTACATGATCTTCACCTTGCCCTTCACGGTCTGGGTCATGACCAGCTTCATGCGCGAACTGCCGGTGGAGATTGAAGAGGCTGCGATCATGGACGGTGCCGGGCCATGGACGATCGTGACCCGTATCTTCCTGCCGCTGCTCGCGCCCGCTCTCGTCACGACCGGGCTGCTCGCTTTCATTGCCGCATGGAACGAGTTTCTCTTCGCTTTGAGTTTCACTCTGACTAATGAACAGCGCACTGTGCCGGTCGCCATTGCGCTGATCACTGGCGCAAGCCAGTTCGAGCTTCCCTGGGGCAACATCATGGCTGCATCGGTGATCGTCACCGTTCCCCTGATCGCGCTGGTGCTGGTGTTCCAGCGGCGGCTTGTCGCGGGGCTGACGGCGGGTGCGGTAAAGGGGTAGATATGACGTCCGTCACACTCGAAGGCATAGGCAAGAGTTTCGGCAAGACCGAGGTGATCTCCCATGTCGATCTGGCGATCGAAAGCGGCGAGTTCGTGGTCTTTGTCGGCGCTTCGGGCTCCGGCAAGTCGACGCTGCTGCGCATGATCGCGGGGCTGGAAAGCCCGTCATCCGGCCAAGTGCTGATCGGCGGACGGGATGTTACCTCGGCGCCCCCGTCGGAACGCGGCGTGTCCATGGTGTTCCAGTCCTATGCGCTATACCCGCATATGACGGTGCGGCAGAATATTGCCTTCGGGCTCAAGCTGGCCAAGGCGGGCAAGGAAAGTATTGCCGAGGCGGTTGGGCGCGTTGCGCAGATGCTGCAGATCGAGAACCTGCTCGACCGCAAGCCGAGCCAGCTTTCGGGCGGTCAACGGCAGCGTGTCGCCATTGCGCGGGCGATTGTCCGCGAACCGGAAGTCTTCCTGTTCGACGAGCCGCTATCGAATCTCGATGCCGCATTGCGGACGCAGACCCGGATGGAGATCAAGGAACTCCACCGCTCGCTTGGCGCGACGATGATCTATGTCACGCATGATCAGGTGGAGGCGATGTCGCTGGCGGACCGCATGGTCATCCTGCACCAGGGGAGGGTGGAGCAGGTGGGGCCCCCATCCGAACTCTATCACCGGCCGGCGACCGCATATGTTGCCGCCTTTCTCGGCTCTCCGACCATGAACTTCCTGTCGCCAGAGCGGATCGAGGGTGCGGAGGCTTTGCTCGCTTCCGGCGAACGCATCCCGCTCCCGCAGGGTGATTGGGGCAAGGCGGCCAGCGTCGGCATCCGGCCGGAAGATATCGAAATCGGGCAGGAGGGGCTGCCTGCCACGGTCGAGATGGTGGAAGAACTGGGCGAAACGCGGATCGTCCACGCCAGGCTTTCGGACGGCGAAGAATTGGCCATTCGCAGCCGCGAGCTCTCGGAAGAGGATCGCAACAGTAAGATTCGCATTACCTTTGCGCCCGAGCGGCTGCATCTGTTCGGCAAAGATGGAAGGCGCCTGGAAGCAGGCTGAATTGCCCCGCGCTTCTACCACATGGGCAAGGGATTCACTTTGTCCTTGGGCACTTCCTGATGAATATCCCAATGCTCCACGATCTTGCCGTCGACCACTCTGAACGTGTCGGAGATGACCACGCCGGGATCGCCTTCGTGTCGGATCACGTGGTGCTGCGTCACAACGAATTCACCGCTGCCGAAGCGCCGATCGACCAGCAGCTTCATCTCTGATTCCTTGTTGCGCCCGATATCGATCGTTTCGACCTCGAGATATTCGATCAGCCCTTCAAGATTGCCGTCCCGGACATTGGGATTGTGCTCGATGAAGTCTGGCGAAACGAAACGTTCGACCGCTTCGCGCACTTGGTGATTCAGAATCATTTGGTCGAACCGTTCAATGATAGCCACCGGGTCCATCAATTCGTCGGTTTCGGTATCCAGAGCCATTTCACTCATCCTCTCAAAGCGCTTGCGATCTTATGCAAGATTGTATTCTTTCGTAGCCATGTGAAGCCAGGCGCTGCCAGAAGCAAGCCGGCTTGGGAGAGGCGCATGTTCGACAAGCTCGTTTTTGCCGCGCGCATGGTGCTCGGAATTTTCTATCTGCTCAGCGGATTGAACTGGTTTTTCGGCTTCCTGCCGCTGCCGCATCTTGGAATGCCGGAAGGCTTCCCGATCAAGCACGCGGTTGTGGCCGAAATGATCGATACGGGCTGGATGTTCCAATCTGCCAAGCTGGTCGAAATTGCGTTCGGGATTGCGCTGCTTGCCAACCGCGCGGTGCCGCTGATGCTGCTTGTCGCTTTCCCGATCGGCTTGATGACCTTCATGCTCGACGCGCTGATCCTGGATGACCTCTGGCGCTGGTTGCAGGGAAGCGAGAGCGGAGCTGAAATGTGGGCGGCCTTCATGGACATGGTGGTTGGGGGGCTATGCGTCTTCCTCATCCATGTCTGGTTGATGCTTTGCTATTTCGACTATTACCGGCCCTTGCTGGCCTGGTCGGCACCCCCGAAGGCAATGTCGGGCTGCGTCTCGCCGGATGGGCGCAGAACCCAGCGGATCCTGTTCTTTTCCCTGGGATGGCTGGCGCTCGCACTCCAGACGTTCAACCTGATCATGTTTCTGAGTCTCATCGGGAAATAGGGCGACTTCCGCGCGGCCATCCCCAGAGTGGCTGCTTTGCAACACCTGTTCGCAGCTTGCGCTCTTCAACGCGGAACTTCTTGTAGATATCTTAGGAACAAGATAAATCGTCTAACAATGGTTTCGAAAGTTGCCAGTGAATGGCCGATGCCGGCACAGCCGGCGCGAACCTCGATAGGTTGAGTAGGTAAAGCTTACCGATAAAATGGGCCGCAATAATAAAATCTAGAACATAATAAAAACGATGACAGCAGGACACTGCTGCAAACCTGAAAGCGTATAAGAACCAATAAACCAGGCCGGATTCTTGAAATGATCGAGGGTTACAGGCTGCTTATAGGATAAGGGGGAGTGATGATTTCATCCAATCGACTTGGCAAAGCCGGAGCATCTGCAAGGCTTGCCGTATCCGTTTCTTTGATCGCTCTTGGCACCTTCGGCGCAACATCGGTTGCCGCCCAGGATGCTCCGATCGTTGTTACCGGCACGCGCATTGAAGGTGTGGCCCCCGTCGGTTCTTCCGTGATTCCGGTCGGCCGCGAAGAACTGGAAGAAATGGGCGCCAGCACCGTCAACGACGCGCTGCGCAAGATTCCTCAAGTCGTCAATTTCGGCGGCTCTGACGAGCAGACCGGTGGCGCCACGATCCAGAACTCTTCACTCAACACCTTCTTCGCCAAATCGGTGAACCTGCGCGGCCTCGGCACTGCCGCGACGCTGAACCTGGTGAACAACCACCGCGTTGCGCCGCAGGGCCCGAACGGCCAGCTCTATGACGCGGATAACATTCCCGGCATTGCGATCGAGCGGATCGAAGTCGTCGCCGATGGTGGTTCGGCCATCTACGGTTCCGACGCGATTGGCGGTGTGGTGAACTACATCACGCGTCGCCCCGAAGACACGATCGAAGCACGCTTCCGCGCAGGTTTTGCCGACGGTTTCGAGGAATATATCGCTTCCTTCGCCGTGGGTAAGACCTGGGACACGGGCGGCATGTTCTTTGCCTATGAATATCAGGATCGCGGCGCTCTGCTCGCCTCCGATCGTCCGGATCTCTATAATAGCGACCTGTCGGAATTCGGCGGAGGTCCCGATCCCTTCTTTTCCAGCCCCGGCAATGTGCAGTTCGCAGTAAACGGCCCCGCTTACGGAATTCCCTCCGGGCAGGACGGAACCTCATTGACGTTTGCCGACCTGCTGGACAGCCCCAATCGCCAAAGCCAATGGTATGGGGCGGATGCGATCCCGGGCTACAACCGGCACTCCGTTTCGGGGACGCTCACCCAGGATATCGGAAGCTTCGTCACCTTCAACGCTGACGGCTTCTTCTCGCGGCGCAATTTCGTGCTCAATGAAGCGGGTATCGATCAACAGATTACTGTTCCGAACACCAATCCTTACAGCCCGTGCGCTCCCGGTTCGGTGGACATTGCAGATTGCCCGGCTGATGGCACGCTCTACGTTCCTTACAACTTCATCGACTCGCTGGGCCCCACGATCAGCAGCGGATATGAAGAGATTTGGGCTGTTTCGGGCGGCTTTGACGTCGATTTCGGAAGCAGCTGGAAAGCCAATGTCAGTGGCTATTACAGCGAAGACGATGCATATATCTCGCGCACCAACATGGTGAACAGCACGGCGCTGCAACGCGTGGTTTCCGGCAGCGCAGCCGATATCGACAAGCCCGCAGACGTGCCGTTCTTCAATCCGTTCTGCGATGCGAGCCAGTTTGACTGCAATCCGGAAGCGACGCTGGCCCATTTCCGTGCATTCACGGATATCGGTTCAACCTACGAGCTTTACGGCGGCACGGCCAACATCAATGGCGAGCTGTTCGATATCGGCGGCGGTTCGGTTCGTCTGGCCGTGGGCGGCGAATATCATCACGATACGCTTTCCGGCACCGGGCAGATCACGAATGTGCGTGGGCCTACGGTCGATAATCCGCGAGGCATTCCCGCCACGAATAATCGCGAGGTCAAATCGGTCTATGGCGAAGTCTTCGTGCCGATCGTCGGGGTCGACAACGCCATGCCCGGCGTCGAACGGCTCGAGTTCAATGCTGCCGTCCGTTATGACGATTACAGCGATGTTGGCGGAACGACCAATCCCAAGTTCGGCGTAAATTATTCGCCGGTCGCAGGGGTCACCTTCCGCGGCAGCTATGGCACCTCGTTCCGTGCACCGAGCCTGGTCGACGTCAACAAATACGCCACAGCAGGTTTCCTGATCCGCAGCGCAACGGGCGATGCCATCGGTCTTTCGCCGGGTGACAACACATTCACCTATACTTATCCGGCTGGCGGCAACCCCGATCTGAGTCCGGAAACGGCGGAAACCTGGTCTGTCGGAATGGATATCGATTCCGATCTCGTTCCCGGGGTGACGGCGTCGCTGACCTATTACAACATCACCTATGAGAACAAGATCGATACGGCGACCTTCAACGCGCCGATCGCGGCGGTGCTGAATTCGGGAATTTATGACGACTTCATCGTCTTCAATCCGGACTTCTTCCCTGACAAGGCGACGATGTCAATCGACGAATATGTCGCCTACTGGGATTCGCTGCAGGATCCTTTCCTTCCGGTTCTGGGCCCAATCCCGGGCGGCGATCCCGCAAATCTGATCGCCATCATCGATGCGCGGCGGAACAATCAGGGCGTCGTGAAGACGGACGGTTTCGACTTCTCGTTCAACTACGACATCGAAGGCGGCTTCGCCGACTTCAACATCGGCACCCAGTTCAACTACATCCTGCATTACAAGACCGCGCCTGTGGCAGCTGCGACGCTCAGGGACGAGGTGAACCACTTCGGCTATCCCGCGCAGTTCGTCGGCAGGCTGGAACTGGGCATGGATGTAGGCGGCTTCTCGGGCACGGCGTTCATCAATTACGTCAATGGCCGCGAGATCACGCGCGACTTCCTGTCGCCGTCAGTGCCGGATCAATATCTGGACATCGATTCCTACACCACGGTCGACCTGACTTTGACCTACGATTTCGAGGATAGCGATCTGCCATTCGCGAATGGCCTGTCTTTGTCGGTCACTGCGCAGAATCTGTTCGATGCGAAGCCGCCATTGGTCGTGAACGCAGGCGAATATGCCATTCGCTTCGATCCTTCCTATTCGAGCTCGATCGGCCGTTTCGTCGCAGTCTCGGTGGCGAAGAAGTTCTGGTAATGGGAGGGGAAGGCCGCGCCAGCTGATATCAGTGACCCAATCGCATGACGGGGTTCGGTGATCATGGCTGGCGCGGCTGATCCGAAAAAGAAAGGCGGCGGGGGCAATGCCTTCGCCGCCTTCGTTTATGGATGCCAGTTCCTTTATGGCGGCTGGTTCCTGTTCCACGGGCTCAACTACTGGTTCGCATTCTATTTCGACCAATCGGTTCAGCCAGGCCCTGGCCTGGTTCCGGCACTGGCCGCATCCGGCGTAATGGCTATTGTGAAGATGCTGGAAGTCGCAATTGGTCTGGCCTTGCTGCTGGACCTGTTCGCGGCCTTGGCGATCGTCGCGGCCTGGCCGATCACCTTGATGATCGCCTTCGTCACGTCGTCGCACTTTTCACCTTTCGGCATATCGGTTGCCGCGGTGATCATCGGCCTGAATGCGATCATGTCATTCGGCCATCTCGATCGCTACCGCCCCATGCTGGCCATGACGGCGGGGCGACCAAATTGGGGAGGACCAGGGGACGAAACGGAGAGGCGGGATGCGTCACGCTTGCCGCCCATGCTGCATTTCTGGGCTGCGCTTGCCGGGCTGATCGCTGCCATTGCCATAACCTATCTCAGCCTGGCTTTGCGTGGCTGATGCGCGCACCGGATAGATAGAAAGAAGGGAGAGCGGGCACCATGAACAAGAAACTCCATGCAATCATTCTCACTGGCCTGATTTGCACAGCAGGGGCTGGCTCGCTCGCCCAAGCGGAAGAGCCCAGCGGCAAGGCGCCGCTGGTGATCGCGCAGCAGGGCAACTTCTATGTCGGCGGCCGGGAGGTCGCGCTGGAAGGCGGGACCATCGTCGCCGATGAGATGTATGTCGAGTATCAGATACCCGCAGAGCAGACCCATCCTTATCCGCTGGTCTTTCTCCATGGCGGCATGTCGAGCGGAGCCTATTGGTGGAGCAGGCCCGATGGCGGGGAAGGCTGGGCCACGCTGTTCCTGCGCAAAGGCTATGCGGTCTATGTCGTCGACCGCCCGACCCATGGCCGCTCCCCGCATTACGAGGATATTGACGGCAAGGCGCATTTGCCGCCGCTATCCATGCCGCGCCCGGGGCCGGGATCCGATCCTGAGCCGGACGATCCCGACAACCGTTTCCCTGGCAGCAAAGTGCCGGGCGATCCGGCCTATGAACAATCGCTGAGAGGGCGTCAGGCATCTGTTGAGCTGCCATTCGGCTTGCCCGATCCCGTGGCCGTTAGCGCCAGGATGGATGGCTATGACCGCGAAGCGGGCGCGGCCCTGCTCGACCGGATCGGGCCAGCCGTTCTGGTCACCCATTCGCGCTCCGGAGCTTCCGGCTGGCAGATTGCGGACGCGCGGCCCGAACTGGTGAAGGCGATCGTCGCGGCCGAGCCCAATGGGCCGCCATTCTACAACGCGCCGCCACTGGGGCAGCCGGGCGATCCCGTTTCACGGCCATTCGGCATCACTTACGCTCCGCTGACATACGATCCTGCCGTGGAAACGGTGGCGGATTTCGGCGGACTCGTGCAGCGCGATCCCGAAGGCGAAGGGCTAGTGGGCTGCTGGGTGCCGCGAGGGGAACAGCCGCAACTGGTCAATCTCTCGGACATTCCAGTGATGGTGATGACGGGCGAATCCTCCTACCATGCGGGCTACGATCACTGCACGGCGCAATATTTTTCGGCTGCCGGAGTTCCGGCGGATTACGTCAATCTCGGGGACATGGGCATCACGGGCAATACGCATAGCTTTATGCGCGAGACCAACAATGCCGAGCTTGCTGATATTGCGGCCGAGTGGCTGACCGAAAAGGGGCTTTAACGGCGCTTCGCGAAATAGCCGTCGAGGAATTGCTGCACATCTGCTCGCGGTGTTTCGATGACTTTGGGGTCGGGTGAGAGCTCCATCAGCCGGGGTTCGTCCGGGTCGTAGGCCGGCCAGCGCGGCAGGCCCGGTCGGTTCGGATCGCCTTGCCGCGCGAAGTTCGCCCAATAGCTGGCCATCAGCTCCGACAGGCGCCGGTCTTCATCGGTCCAAGGCTGGTCCTCGCTCTCCAGCGTCTGGAAGACATAGACCATCTCCCCGCCGTGAAACGCGCCCTGTTCCCGCTTGCCCGGCCAGGCCTTGTCGAACCAGTACAGCCACGCATCTTCTTCGCCGGTGCGCGATTGCAGCTCCGCCCATGAACGCATCTGCCATTGCACGGCATCGGTCGCCGATTGCGCCAGCTTGTCTTCCGCGCCCTCATAGAAACCGTCGAACTCGGCGCGTTCCTGCTCATCGGGCCGGACCCATTCCATGCGGATGGTGGAGCCTTCATAGGAGTTCGAGCCGACCAGCGTCGGCACGTCGTTCTGCCGCCCTTCGGCAAAGATATTGTAGACCAGGTCGGGCAGAACATATCCGTCCCGCTCGGTCGGCCAGAAGAAGGTGAAGGCCGACAGGATGTCTTCCAGCGGCAGCGCGCGCATTTCGGCAATGCTTTCAGCGCCCAGCTTATCGGCAAATGCTAGGCCGTACTCGCCTGCCGAGTTGAGGTCCTGGCGCCCGATAAGGCCGCCATCGGGGTCCATCTGCGACGTGCTTTCGCCGATCGCCTTGTGAAACAGCCCTTCGGCCAAGGGCGATGCCTGCAGGATATTGACGGCACCGGCGCCTGCAGATTCCCCGAAGATGGTCACATTGCCCGGGTCGCCCCCGAAAGCGGCAATATTCTGCTGAACCCAGCGCAAGGCGGCGATCTGGTCCAGAATGCCGTAATTGCCCGAGGACCCGTAAGGCGCTTCAGCGGTTAGCTCCGGATGGGCCATGAAGCCCAGCGCACCTAGGCGATAGTTGATCGTCACCAGCACGATGCCCTTTTCGGCAAAGGCGGTGCCGTCGAATGTCGGCCTGCTGCCGGAACCGAATTGATAGCCGCCGCCATGGATCCACACCATGACGGGCAGTGCTTCCTCCCGCCCGGCCGAAGCCCAGATGTTCAAGGTCAGGCAGTCCTCGCTCATTGCAGGCCCGGCGACATCCGGAGCGCGGCTCTGCGCGCAGATCGGGCCGAAGCTGCCTGCATCGCGAACGCCTTGCCATCCGTCTGCCGGTTGCGGTGCCTTCCAGCGCAACGTGCCGGTCGGAGGTGCCGCATAGGGTATGCCGAGATATCGTTCGATCCCGTCACTGCTAGTCCCGCGCACGATACCTTGTTCGATTTCCGCAGTGGGGCCGGGCCGGGTGTCTTCGGCAAGGCTGCGATCGGGCGCCGCAATGCCAGCTGCCGCGCAGCACAAAAGGGAAGCGAATAGACGGCTTCTCATGGGTGCGTCTCCAACGGTTTCGAAGCGGTTTGGCTTCGCACGGCCCACCCCGCGAGACCGCAAAGTGCAATCAAGGCTGCCACAACGCCGAAGAAGCCGACCGAGCCCCCCAGATCGAGCGACATCACTCCGGTGAAGGAGCTTAGCACGGCGCCAATGCGGCCGGTGGCCGATGCCGTACCGACGCCGGTGGCGCGCACTTCTGTGGGATAGATGCTGGCAGCCAGCGTGTAGAGCGTGTTGTGCAGCCCAGCCAGGCAAAAGCCGAGCGCCATCATGGCCGGCAGGATAATGAGCACCGAAAGAACGCCCAGGCCCAGCATTGCAGCCAGTGCCACGGCCATGACCGTTCCCATGGCGGCATATCCGACATGGGTCATGCGAAAGCCGTAGCGGTCCAGCAGGAATCCGCTGATCAATGCGCCGACCACGCTTCCCGAATGGAAGGTCATGATCCCATAGCTTGTGGTTGTAAGATCGAAGCCCAGCGTATGCAGCATGGTCGGAACCCAGCTGAACAGGGTGTAGCTGGACATCAGGCAAGTGAAGAAGCCGGCCCAGATCAGCAAGGTTCTGGCCCGGAATTCAGGCGCAACCAATGTACGCACCGGGGCCGCGACCGATTCCTGCACTGGCGGAACCAGAAATGTTTCGTCTGCGCTATGCGGTATGCGGCACTTCTCAAGCAAACGCTTCAGCCCCGCTTCCTTCCCTCCGCGCAGCAGGAAGGCTGGCGATTCCGGCAGCATGGCCGCGAATATCGTGCCCAGGATGAGCGGCACCAGCCCGGCAATCAGCAGCAGCGGGCGCCAGCCCACATGCTCCAGCAGGGAAGCGCCCATGGCGCCTGCGGTGATGCCTCCGATAGGAATGAAGACCATGCCGATCGCGATGGCTCTGCCGCGCCGGCGCTCGGGCGTGAACTCCGCGATCATCGCGGCTCCGTTGGGGATGGCCGCCCCGATGCCCAGGCCGTCCACGAAGCGCACCAGCATCAATTGCGTTGGATCCTGCGTGACGGCCCCCAGAGACGTCATGATCCCGAACAGGAAGATCGCCGAGATCAGTGCCCAGCGCCGCCCGATCCGGTCACCGATCAGGCCGCCCAAAACCGAACCGAACGCCACGCCGGCAAGGTTGGCCGCGTGCACCGGCGCAAAGGCCGACCGCTCCAGGCCCCAGTCCTGGATGATCGAGGGCAGGGCGATGCCCAGCGATTGGTTGGCCAGGCCGTCGACCGCAAACACCAGAGCCAGACAGCCCAGAATGGCTTTCTGATAGAGGCTCCATGGCGCGTCGTTTATCGCTGTATCGATGGTGCGCGGCGCAGTGCCGCCGCTGCTTGGGGTCTCTGCCGCGCTCATGATCGCGCCTCCGCGCTCTTGTCGCTTCCGGCGAGAAAATGTGGCGGAGCCGCATAGGCCTTCATCACCAGGAAGGGCCTGTAATAGCGGAAATAGGCGAGCAGCAGCGCGCAGTTCACGCCCAGCTCAAGCGGGCCTGTCAGCAATTGGCGCGGCGTGCCGGTGACAAAGAAATTGAGGTAGAAGATCGTCGCGCTTGTCGGCACTTCCAGCACGAGCATCAGCGGAACCCAGCGATTGAGCACCAGCATGATCCCCACAAGGCCCTCCATGGCCTTGATCCCGGGATAGACCCCCATCACACCCAGAATTTCGATGAAGGGGCCGGCTACCGGATGTGGAATGGCCGGGATCGTATCGGCAACCCAGAAGCGGTATGACGAATAGATCAGATGCAGCCCCCAATAGATGCGCAGCGCATCCGTGATCTGGTCCGCCGTCGTCCGTTCGGGATCGAGGTGACGCAGTATGGTTGCCCCGGCCACGCCGGCCAGAATGGGAATGCCGAAGAAGATGAAAGTGTCGAAGCGGGCGAACAGCAGAATGAAGATCGCGACTGCGCAGAACAGCGCAGCCGGGATTGCAAAGGCCTTTGGTACAGGCATTCCTCTTCCTTTCCTTGTTCCTCGAGCTTTTTGTTTCTTGTTGCTCTGAGGATGCATTCTCGGGCGCGCTGCGCCCGGATCAGTCCATATATTCCATCTCGCGGTAATAGCTCTGGGCCCCGGGATGCAGCGGAACGCCTTTACCGTCCCACACAGTTTGCGGATCGAGCGAATAGGGGCGGACGAACCATTTGAGTTCGCCCCGGTTTCGGTCGATCGCGCGGGCCAGGGCATAGGCGATCTCGTCGGGCATATCGGCGCGGGCCATGATGACTTCGCCGGAGCGGCCCACTGTTTCGATCGCCCTGTCGACCCCGCGCAAGACGCCCCAGCGGGCGGTTACGCGCTGCATGCCCAGTTGATCGTCCGCCATTGCATCCAGCAGTTCTTCCGGCAGGTCCAGGAAGGTCAGGTCATGCGTGCTTGCCAGGATCGTCCAGTAATCCGATTCAGGATTGTTGGCGGGGCTGGCCAGGCTGGAAATGATGATGTCGAACGGCGTTTCGGCCGTGACGTCCCGCGGCGAGGTGAGTTCGCCGCCCCAGCCCGCCAGGCTTTCCTTGTCGAGCCCATAATAGTCGAGCACCGGCATCGTGCTCGGCTGGAAATCCGCGAGAATGCGCACCGGCAGTTTGCGCTCGCGGATTTCGGCGAGGCTTTCGATCCCGAGTTCCGCCTTGGCCGCGACAAGCAGATAGGTCGGGTCCTCGATACGCGCGATCAGCCGCAGATTGGGATAGGGCCCGTCTTTCGCGTAGATATACTGCCCCTCATAGGCCCAACGGAACATGTTGGCCTCGGTCACGCCGAAGTCGATCGGGGCATCGACCCGTTCGGTCGTTCCATGTTCGAAATCGCCATCGACCAGCTCGGGCGGATGGGCGGCCTTCGCCACGATCCGCGGTCCTTCTGCGCGGTTGCAGTTGCGGCATAAGATGATCTCGTAGCCTTCGTCCGCCATGGCTTCCTGCACGAATTCGCCCAGTTCGCCCCAGGGGCAGGCATGCGGACAGGCCGACGCCATGACCAGGCGCTTGGTATCGTAACCCGTCTCGCCGACATCCACTGTCTTCCCGGTTTCAGCGGATGCCTGCTGCGGGACGGCGAGGGCCGCCAGCAATGCCGCGGCGATCGTCATGAACCACAAGCCGATTGGGGCGGTGCGGCGCATTTCGTGCCCGGTTGTTCTGTTCTGATACATGTTTTTCAGGTCCTCTTATGTCCGCTCAATTCCGCGCCGGCGTCATGATCGAGGCGCCGGAAGCTGAAGACTGCCAGCACCAGCAGGGATGCGATCACCAGCAGCGCGATCCTGAAGTCCGCGAGGTTCGGCGCGTCTCCCCAGCGTCCATGCATGGCCGCCAGCCAGTTCAGCATGATCGCCGTCAGAGAAATCGCGATGGCGCTGGTCAGCTGCTGGAACACGTTCCACAGCACCGTCGCCTGGATCGTCTGCTCCTCCGGGATTTCCGTGTAGAGCAGCGTCTGAACCCCGGTGAACAGGATCGACCGGCTCGCGCCGATCAGCGCCAGGCTGGCCAGAATAACCCATACCGGAGTTTCGGGCGTGAATGCTGCGCACAGCGCCGTACCGATCGCCGCCGCGATGGAAGTTGCGATCACGTTGGAGCGATAGCCGAACCGGGCCAGGATCTTCCGGATGAACGGCTTGATGACAAGGTCAGAGCCGTTGAGCATGATCAGCGCCATTCCTGCGGCAAAGGCGCTCATGCCCATGGTCAGCTGGAACATCAGCGGCAGAATGAAGGGCAGCGCGCGCAAGGCGATCCTGATCGACGCGCCTCCGCCCAGCACAGCGATGCGGTAGATCCGCGATTGCAGCGGCTCGGCCGAAAGAATCGGATGCGGATTGCCCCGCAGATGGAACAGCAGCAGAATTCCCGCTGCCGCGCCCACGGCCAGGCAAGCCAGCGCGAAGGCCAGGCTGCTGCTGGCCGAGCTGATCCTGTCTAGCCCCAGCAAGATCCCGGTCATCGCCAGGGCCGCCAGAACGAAACCGCGCGTGTCGAAAGGGCGCGGTTCCTGCGCGTCCAGTTCCGGAACGTAGCGGATGATCAGATAGACGCTCAGCAGGCCAGGCGGAATGTTGATGAAGAAGGCCCAGGGCCAGGTCAGATAGGTCACGCAAAAGCCGCCGATCGCGGGGCCGAAAGTCGGCGCGATCAGCACGACCGAGGCCGTCAGCGACATAACCTGGACGAGCTTCTTCTTGCCTGCGCTGCGGATCAGCACCGCGCTGCCGACCGGCATCATCAGCGCTGCACAGGCGCCCTGGAAGATGCGGGCCGCAACGAATTGTTCGAGTGACTGGGTAAGCCCGCAAAGCAGCGAAGCGAATGTGAAGCCCAGCACCGATACGGCAAATATGCGCTTCGCCCCGAAGCGGTCGGCCAGCCAGGCGCTCGCTGGCAGACCTGCAGCATGGGCCAGGAGATAGACGGTGATGCCGATCGACATGTCGACCGGGGCGACGCCGAAATCTCCCGCCAATGTCGGCAGGGCAGTGTGGATGACGGTGGCGTCGAGCTGCCCCATGAACATGGCCGCCGCGAATGCCGCCGCCGTCAGGGCTATCGCCTTGCCCTCAGCCATTGGCCGCAATGATCGGCGGCAATGCCTTTCCGCCGGCAGGTCGCGGCATTGCCTGCCAGCCGCGCATCAAAGGTCGATCACGAGTTTCTTGCTCAGGGATCCTGAGCAGCAGATCATCATGGACTTGCCCGCGCGCTTTTCCGCTGGCGAGAGCACCGCATCGAAATGGTCCGGCACGCCTTCCAGAACGGAGACTTCGCAGGTCCCGCAGGTTCCGCCCTCGCAATTGGAAGGGGCGTCCACTCCGGCATCGCGGACCACCTCCAGGATGGATTTGCCCGGCGGTACCGTCAGTGTGAGCTTGGAATGCGCCAATTCGACTTCGAAGCTATCCTGCGGCTGCAATTCGCCGTCCGGATTGTTCTCGCCAGGGGAAGCGGGATCTTGCAAGGTGTTCTCGGCTCCGTTCATTGTCCAATTACTTGATAACAAATATTATTTTTTCATTGTGGCGCTTCGGCCTTCCTATGTTGCTTATTCCAGGCCGCGCCGCGGAATGCGGCGGATGAAAAAGGAGGCGCGATGGCCGGCAAAGATCCAAAATATCTTAGCTCTAAGATATATTGACACTCAACCCTCCTGTAAATAGGAGCTTGACCAAACGCGGCAGTTTGGCGTGGCCAGGGCCGCAATTCAGCAGATTGGGTGAGGAGCATCGCTTGACGAAAGAAGTACAAACCTCCGTTCTCGTGATTGGAGGCGGCTCGGCGGCGACACGCGCTGCGCTTGAGGCCGCAGCGGCTGGTGCGTCCGTGATGCTGGCCGACAAGGGTGTGGTGGGCGATAGCGGTTCCAGCCCGCATGCATTGGTTGGCTTCAGTGTACCTCTGCTCGACGAAGACGACAGCAGCGAATTGTTCGTGGAAGACTGGGCCAATGCCAGTGGCGGTATCTGCGATCGCGATCTGGTGGCGCAATGCGCCAAATATGGCCGCGGCCTGGCCGAGGATATGGAAGAGCGCGGCGTCCCTTTCATCAAGAACAAGGATGGCAGCTGGTTCATTGCCAAGCGGGCCGGGCACAGCGTGCGGCGGACGATCCAGGCCGAAGGGCTGGGCAAGGGGGTCCACTCCAATGTGATCGCGCCGATGCGCCCGGCATTGATCGAAGCCGGTGTGGAGCTCAGCGAAAACACGATGATCACGCGCCTGCTCCTGGATGGGAACAGGGTGGCGGGTGCCTATGCAATCGGCCCCGATGGCGAGCCGTTCATCATTCGTGCCAATGCTGTCGTGCTGGCCTCCGGCGGGGTGAACCGCCTCTATTCGATCCTGTGCCTGGAAGTGAAGGAACATCACAGCCGCACAACCGGTGATAGCTACGCGCTGGCCTTCCATGCAGGCGCTCCGATTATCGACATGGAATTCACCCAGTTTCGGGATTCTCCGCCGGCTGGCCCGATTTACGGGGCGCATTATGTGAACCGCCTGGGCGAGCGGATCATGGAGAAATACGATCCGGAGAACCTGGAATGCGCGCCGCGCTACATGATGGGCCGCGCCATCCATACGGAGAATTTCGAAGGCCGCGGGCCTGTGGTCTGGCATGTCGAGGAAGGGCAGGTCGCCCGTTCGCGCGCGCCGGTCGGCGAATCCCAGTTCCTGCCCGGTGACACGATCGAGATCACGTTGATGTTCCAGCGGCTGATGGGCGGCGCGCGGATCGATGTGAACGCGGCCACGGCCATCACCGGCCTCTATGCCGCGGGCGAGGCTTCGGGCGGCATCCATGGCGGGGACCGCATGCAGGGCTGCGGCTTCCTGGAGACGCAGACATTCGGCCTGATCGCCGGACGCAGTGCCGCCGCCTTTGCGGCAGAGAACGGCTTGGCCGATATAGATCCGCAGGCGGTTGCCGCGGAAGAGGCGCGCCTGGCCACGCCCTCTGGCAGTGCCGATCCCGCTAAGATGGTGGAGGATATCCAGAACCTGATGTGGGAGCAGGCCGGTATCGTTTCGAACCGGGAAAGGCTGCTCGACGCGATCGCGAAGCTGCAGGAAATGCGCCGCATCGCTGCAGAGGATATCGATACGTCGGACCTCGTCGCGGCAGAGGAAGTGCGCAATCTTGCCCTGGCCGCCGAACTGGTGGCGACGGCAAAGCTCACACGGGAAGAGACCCGTAGCGGACACGGCCGGACCGATTTCCCCGAAGCGAGCAAGGACTGGGTCAAGCATGTCGAGCTTGCGCGCGGCGCGGACGGTTCGGTGTCCGTCGATACGATCCCGGTGCAGGAAAGCTTCTAGGGCAGGGCTGCTCGCTCGCTTCGAAATTCGGAGCGCGCGCGCGGAGGCCTGCCGTTTAAGGGAGCGCGGCTTCGATCGAATGCAGCAGTTTCTGCAGGAAGACGTTGCCGCGCCTCAGATCCTGCTGGGTTAGCTTCTTCATCAAGGCCTGTTCGACGTCCGCCACCTTCTTCATGGTGTCGAATGCGAGTTCGTATCCCCCCTGCGTCAGTTCGATCAGCAGCGAACGCTGATCGCTGGGATGGGAAACGCGCTTGATCAGTTTGCGCGATTCAAGCCTGCGCGCGAGCCCGGTGAGGCCGCCCGAAGTGACCGGCACGTAGTGGCCGGCAATATCCGTGGGCGATGCACGGTGCGGCTTTCCGATCCGCAGCAGCGCGGCGAGCAGGCGGAACTCGTTGTCGGACAGCCCGGCTTCCTTGAGGATAATCGCGGTCATCGAACGCATCCGGTCGTCAATACGCGCAACCCGGGCCACGATCGCGCGCACATCCTTGTCCAGCGTGGGGACGACGCTGTCCCATTCCCTTACCAGGCGGTCGACAGCGGAATCGAGCAAATGCACATGGCTGACGGCATGGAGATCGGCCAGGTTTCGCGTCGGCCCGGGCTCTTTCTGGGCAGCCGCTTTTCTTTTCCGTTCAGGCTTCATCAGATCTCTTGCCGGCGCCTGTCCAAAGACGCTTCCCCATTCCTTGCCCTTAGGCAGCTAACGCACAATTACGGCAGACAATTGTCCAAAGTGCAAGCGGGCGATGCCTTTCGGGCTGTCCCATGGTGCGAGAAAGGCAAGGTCGCCGCTACTCTTCCATTCCTGCCACTGCCCGCAGCATATAGGCCGATGTGATCAATTGGCCTTGCGCGCCGGCATAGGCGGCCTCTGCCTCGATTGCTTCGCGCTGTGCATCCAGCAATTCCAGTTGCGGCTTCGCGCCTGCCTCCACTTCCAGGCCGGTGCCTCGCAGAGCTTCCTTCGCAGCTTCGTTGCGGGCCTCGGCAGCGGCAAACACCAGCTTGGCGGTCTGGTGGTTTTCGAAGGCGGTGATGGCGGCCTGTTCGGTCCGCAGCCGGGCATCGGCATAGTCTGCCTCAGCCGCCTGCAGCTGCGAGGTTGCGGCGCGCGCCTGCGCGCCATTGCGGCCGAACGAGAAGAAGTTCCATTTCAGCTGCAGCCCGGCCGAATAGGAATCGGCCTTATAGCCGGGGAAGAACTGGTCGCGCACACTGGCGGCCTCGGCATAGGCGCCCAGCATCGGCAGGCTTTCCGCGCGGGCTGCCTGGCGCTTCCCGCGGGCAGCCTCCACCATTTGTTCGGCCGCGAGCAGCCGCGGATTGCTCTGCAAGGCCATGGCCATCGCTTCATCCCGCGTCGCAGGCACGAGCGGCGCAGCGGGCAGGTTATCATCCAGAGCGACTTCGATCCCCGAGAGCGAGCGCAATTGCGCCATGGCAGTCGCGAGATTGCCATTGGCCCCGGCATAGCCTGCTTCGGCCTCTGCAAGGCGGGCCTTGGCCTGGGCGATTTCCGTGGACGTGGCATCGCCCACTTCGAATTTCAGATTGGTCTGGCGCAGCATTTCTTCCAGCGAACGGCGCAGAAGGTCATAGCTTTGGACCAGCCGCGTTGCGGCCACGGCGGAGGAATAGGCTTGCGCAACTTCGACGCGCAGGTTCAGCCGCGTCTGCCGGGCCGTCAGTTCGGCTGCCCTGGATCCGCTTCTGGCCTGCTGGATGCCGCCGCCGATCCGCCCGAATGTCAGCAGCGGCATTTCCGCCGTCACTTGCCCGACACGCGGCGTCACATTGTCGGCCGTCAGCCCGAAAAAGCCTTTCGGATCAATATGACCTACGCCGATTTGGCCCTGGGCTGTGAAGTCGGGAAGGCGCTGTGCCTGCGCATAATCCACTTGCGCGGCAGCAGCGTCCGCACGGGCCTGAGCCCCCTCGATCGCGGGGGAATGGGCCAGTGCGATATCGGTCACTTCCTCAAGCGTCTGGGCGCCGGCCTGGCTGAGGGGGAGCACCAGGCCGGCGCCCAGGAGGATGAGGCTGCGAAGCTGCATGGCGCCCTTCAATCGAATGCGGTGCCGCTGCGCACGCCCAGCTTCTTGAAGATCATCGCTGCCGGGCAGAAACCGGTCATGCTCGCTTGCAGCATGTTGAGTCCGGCAAAGATGGTCAGCGCGATCCAATAGGGATGGACGGTGACCGAGAGGATGGCGCTGACGAGCACGACAACACCGGCAAAGGCGAGAACGGAACGGTCGAGATTCATGGGACCAGTCTCCTCAATCGAAGCGCAGCTTCTTGATCCCCAAAGTGTGCAGAGCGAGCTTTTCGTAGAATGGCTCGCTCTCACCCTTGCGGATCTTGCGCAGGAAGTATTTCTCGAAGCCGATCTTCGCAAGATGCACCCACTTGCCTTCGGAAGCCCAGTTGGTGTTGCGCGGCGGGATTTGCGGCTTGGCCACGAAGGCGACGCCGCTATCGCCGAAATCGGCCAGGCAGATCGCGTTCCAGGTCGCTTCATGGGTGGGTTCTTCCCCCGCGATCACTTCCTTCAGATTATGCGCGATCGCAGTGGTCATGCTTTCGATCATGAAGCCGGTCTTGGGCACGCCCACGGGCAGGGGAGTGGGGCCAACCGGAGGGATCGCGATGCACACGCCCAGGCCGAAGATATTGGGATATTTGGGATTGCGCTGGTGCTTGTCCGTGATCACGAAGCCGCGCGGATTGACCAGGCCTTCCAGGCCCATCAGCGCTTCGACGCCGCGGAAGGCTGGCAGCATCATCGCCCAGCCGAAATCCAGATCGTGGGTCTTCTTGTCGGTACCGTCTTCATCGACTTCCACCACGTGGCATACGCCGTCTTCCACGCTGGAGACCTTGGCATTGGTGATCCACTTGATGTGCCGGTCGCGCATTTCGCTTTCCAGCAGGCCCTTCGTGTCGCCCACGCCGTCCAGCCCCAGATGGCCGATATAGGGTTCGGGCGTGATGAAGGTCATCGGCACCTTGTCGCGGATCTTGCGGCGCTTGAGCTCGGTGTCGAGGATCATGGCCATTTCATAGGCCGGGCCGTAACAACTCGCGCCCTGCACGGCTCCCACCACGATTGGCCGCGGATTCGCGCATAATTCCTCGAATTTCACGTGGGCGTCTTTCGCGTGGTGCGTCATGCACACGCTCTGGGTGAAACCCTCGGGTCCGAAGCCTTCGATCTCGTCGAAAGCGAGCTCGGGGCCGGTGGCGATCACCAGATAGTCGTAGTCTACGGTCTCGCCGTCATTCAGTTCGATGCGGCTTTGTTCTGGGAGGACTTTCTTCGCTCCCACGCCGGTAAAGGCGATGTCGCGCTTGGCCATGACGGGGGGCAGATGCACGCGGATCGACTCGGGCTCTCGCCAGCCGACCGCCACCCACGGATTGGACGGCGCGAACCAGTAGTCGTCCCCTTTGTTGACGACTGTGATGCGTGCGGATTTTCCCAGAGATTCGCGGATTTCATAGGCGGCAATCGTACCGCCCAGGCCCGCTCCCAATACGACGATATGCGGCGCTTGCGACATGTTCAGCCTCTCCTTGTCTCGGCTTGCATATATGATTAAATGCGCATATAAGCAAGTTGTAATTTATAGATTGAGGAGCTGAATCATGGGCCTGTTTGGCAAGTCCGATCACAAGGAGATCAACGTCACCGAACTCAAGGCGATGATCGACTCAGGTGAAGCCCTGGTGGTCGATGTGCGCGAGGATGATGAGTTTGCGCAGGGACATATTCCCGGTGCGTTCAACCTGCCGCTTTCCAAATTCACGCCGGACAAGCTCCCCGATGCGGGGGGTAAGCAGCTTGTGCTCAATTGTCTTGGCGGCAAGCGCTCTGGCATGGCACTCGATAAATGTTCCAAGGCGCAATCGGCTGTCGACACGCATCTGAAGGGCGGTTTCGGAGCATGGGCGGAGGCCGGCTTTCCGGTCGAGCAATAGGCAATCGAGCGCCGGGGGCGAGAGGATGGGCATCAGGCAATTTCTGTTCGGGATAGCAGCGGCAATGCTGCCGCTGGCCGTGGGGGCGTGCGGCGGCAATGGCGAAGCCGCAGGCGAAGCCCCGGTAAAGGCCGAAGGGGCGCGTTTCACCGTTCAATTGGCCGATACGCCGGACTGGAAGGATGTGAGCGCCGAGATCGCAACCGTCGATCAGGCCCAGGTGCTTGCGCGCATTCCCGGCATTCTGACTTCTCTAACCGTCAAGGAAGGCGATCTTGTCAGCAAGGGGCAAGTGATTGGCCGGATCGTCGACAGCCAGCTCGGCTATCAAGAGGCCGCAATGCGCGCGCAGGCGGTTCAGGCCAAGGCAGAGCTGGATCGTGCGCAGTTCCTTTATGACAATGGCGTTTATTCCAAGGCGCGGCTGGAACAGGCGCAGGCAGCGGCCGATGCGGCGAAAGCGCAGCAAAACGCGGTCCGCGCCGTGTCGGGCCAGGGCGCATTGCTTGCCCCGGCTTCGGGACGCGTGCTGACTGCGGACGTTCCCGCCGGATCGCCTGTGGCGCCGGGCATGCCGATTTTAACGATTACGGCCGGGGCCACCGTTCTGAAACTGGAACTGCCTGAATCTCTGGCTGCCACGGTGCAGCGCGGATCGCAAGTCACGGCCGATATGCCCGGTGTGGGCGATGGAAAAGGCCGGATCACGAAACTCTATCCGGCGGTCAAGGGCGGGCAGGTGCGCGCCGATGCCGTACTGCCCGGGCTCGACAACGCCCTGATCGGCCGCCGCATTGCGGCGCAAGTTGCGGCCGGCGAGCGCAAGGCGATGCTGGTGCCCGAAAGCTATGTCACGACGGCCTATGGCATCGACACGGTTGTAGTCGTGGATGAAGACGGCGCTGCCGCCAGCGTGCCCGTGCAGACGGCTCCCAACGGCGAGGAAGGCATGCTGGAGGTTCTGTCGGGTCTTTCGGCGGGTGACGTGCTGGTCAAGAAGGCCGAAAAATGAGCGCCGCGTCTCTCGGGATCTCCGGGCGGATAACAAAGGCGACCATCAACTCGCCTTTGACGCCGCTGATGCTGCTCGCGGCCATTCTGGTGGGCATTATTGCCACCATGACCATCCCGCGCGAGGAAGAACCGCAGATTTCCGTGCCCATGGTGGATATTCGCGTGGCAGCGCCCGGCCTGTCCGCCAGCGATGCGGTAGAGGTCGTCGGAAAGCCTCTGGAGACGATCGTCAAAAGCGTGGACGGGGTGGAGCATGTCTACACCCAGGCGGAAGACAATGGCGTGATGGTGACGGCGCGTTTCCTGGTCGGCAGCGACCCTGAAGACGCCGCCACGCGGATCGACGAGAAACTCAATGCCAATATGGACCGGATCCCTACCGGCATACCGCCGCCGCATGTCACAGTGCGGGGGATCAACGACGTGCCGATCGTGGTGCTCACGCTTTCTCCCAAGCCCAATGCGCCAGGTGTCTGGAACGAACAGATCCTGCATGAAATCGCGGGCCGGCTGCGCACGGAAGTGGCCAAGGTGGAAGATGTCGGCCTGACCTTCATCGTTGGCGGGCAGCAACAGGCCGTCCGTATCGCGCCCGATCCTGCCAAGCTGGCGCTCCACAATGTGCCGCTGGGCAGTCTGCTGGATGCAGCCAGCCAAGCCAATCGTGCCTTTCCTGCCGGAACGGTGCGCGAAAGCGGACAAACGGCAACTGTCGTCGCCGGACAGACGCTTACTGGGGCACAGGAAGTCGGCAATCTCCAGGTTCGCGCGGTGGATGGATCGCCCGTTTACATGCGTGATGTCGCCGTGGTCGAAGAAGCGCCGCTGGAGGACCAGCAGCATGTCTGGCGCTGGGCGAAGGACGAAGAAGGGCAGGGCGAATGGAACCGCACGCCTGCTGTCAGCCTGGCAGTGGCCAAGCGGGCCGGCGCCAATGCCGTGACCGTTTCGGAACATATCGTGGAGAAGGTCGAAGAACTGGAAGGTTCGCTGATCCCCACCGGGCTCGATGTCACTGTCACCCGCAATTACGGGGAGACGGCGGACGAAAAGGCCAATGAGCTGCTGTTTCACCTCGCACTGGCGACCGTATCCATCGTGATCCTGATCGGTTTCGCGATCGGCTGGCGGGAAGCCGGCGTGACGGCCATCGTCATTCCCACCACGATCCTGCTGACGATGTTCGCGTCCAATATCATGGGTTTCACGATCAACCGGGTGAGCCTGTTCGCGCTGATCTTCTCGATCGGTATCCTGGTCGACGATGCCATTGTGATGATCGAGAATATCGCGCGCCATTGGGCCATGGGTGACGACAGGCCCCGCGTTCAGGCCGCGGTGGAGGCCGTGGCCGAAGTCGGCAACCCGACCATCGTCGCCACCATGACCGTGGTCGCCGCGCTGCTGCCCATGCTCTTCGTTTCCGGGCTCATGGGCCCTTATATGGCGCCGATCCCGATCAACGCTTCGGCAGCGATGATCTTCAGCTTCTTTGTCGCGGTGATCATTGCGCCCTGGCTGATGATCCGCTTCGCCCGCAATGCGCTGATCAGCGGGCATGAGCATGAGGATACCCATGGCGGCAAGCTTGGCCAGCTTTATGCCAAGATCGCCCGCAAGGTGATTGCCGACAGGAAGAGCGCCTGGCGCTTTCTGATCGGCGTGGGCGTGGCGACGCTGGTTGCCTGCTCCATGTTCTATTTCAAGGCCGTAACGGTGAAGCTGCTGCCCTTCGACAACAAGTCGGAGATCCAGCTTGTGCTCGACATGCCTGAAGGCACCAGCCTGGAACAGACGGCCCGCATGCTGGACGAGGCCGCAGCTGTGGCGCGCAAGGTGCCGGAAGTGACAAGCATGGAAGCCTATGCCGGCACATCGGCGCCGTTCAATTTCAACGGGCTTGTGCGCCACTACTTCCTGCGTGCCCAGCCTGAAATGGGCGATGTGATGATCACGCTGCTGCCCAAGGGGGATCGTTCCCGGGCCAGCCACGATGTTGCCGTGGACCTACGCGATCGGCTCGCCCAGCAGCTGGATTTGCCGGATGGCGGCGTCATCAAAGTGGTGGAGACTCCGCCCGGACCGCCGGTTCTGGCCACGCTGTTGGCGGAGATTTATGGTCCTGACGAGCAGACCCGCCGAGCCGTGGCCATGAAGGTGGAAGAGCTGTTCAAAAGCGTGCCCTTCATCGTCGACGTGGACAACAGCTACGGGGAAGGGCGCCCGCAACTGCGGCTCGTGCCTGACCGCGCAAAGCTCGATCATTACGGCCTGTCCGAAAGGCAGGTGTTCGATTCCATCGGTGCCTTAATGGGCGAACAGACCATGGGCTATGCGCCGCAGGGCAAGGGCCGCGATCCTCTGCCGATCCATGTCGCGCTCGATCAGTCGGAACGGGCCTGGTCTGCCAGCCTGGCGGCGACACCGGTGGCGGTTACCACTTCGGCGGGCTATCCGCAGCTGATCCGGCTGGGCGAGCTGGTCGATGCCCGCATGGAACGCGGCGAGCCTGTGATCTTCCGCCGTGACGGACGCGGCGCGGCGATGGTCCAGGCGGAGCTCGCCGGACGCTACGAGGCGCCGATTTACGGTATGCTGGCCGTGCAGGATGCGATTGACGGTTTCGATTGGGCCGCTGCGGGCCTGCCGAAGCCCGAAATTGCCTTGAATGGCCAGCCGGCGGATGAAAGCCATCCCACGCTGCTGTGGGACGGCGAATGGGAAATCACCTGGGTCACCTTTCGCGACATGGGCGCGGCCTTCATGGTCGCCCTTCTGGGCATCTATGTGCTGGTTGTGGCGCAGTTCGGTAACTTCAAGATACCCTTGGTAATCCTCACGCCGATCCCGCTGACGCTGATCGGCATCGTGATCGGGCATATGCTGTTCGGTGCGCCGTTTACGGCCACCAGCATGATCGGCTTCATCGCGCTCGCAGGCATCATCGTTCGAAACTCGATCCTCCTGGTCGATTTCATCCGCCATGCACGCGCGCCGGACAAGAGCCTGCGCGATACCCTGCTGGAAGCCGGCACGATCCGCTTCAAGCCGATCGCACTAACGGCCGCTGCGGCAATGATCGGCGCGGCCGTGATCCTGACCGATCCGATCTTCCAAGGGCTGGCGATTTCGCTGCTCTTCGGACTTGCTTCCTCCACCGCGCTCACGGTCTTGGTGATCCCCGCCATCTATGTCGTGCTGCGCGATGACGGGAAGCCCTTGGCGGACGGTTCATGAACCGGGCACTTCCCCTGGAGATCATGCAGTCCAACGCGGACGCCATGGCAAGCAGGCTGAAAATACTCTCCCATCCCGATCGGCTCCTGATGCTTTGCCGGATGTCGGAAGGGGAAGTGACGGTGGGCGAGTTGGTCTCGCTAACGGGCATGTCTCAGTCGAGCGTGTCCCAGCATCTCGCCAAGTTCCGGGATTGCGGCCTGGTGAGTGTCCGGCGCGAAGGGCAGACGCGTTTCTACCGCCTGATCGATCGCGACGTCCTGAAGATCGTCAATGCGCTTTGCGTCATTGGCGGTTCCAAAGGTCCGGCATAGCTTCGAATGAAGCTATTTCCTGAAATAGCGTTCTTGGAAGCAATCGACGAAGAAGTCCTGTAGTTTGGTGCGCCAGTCTTCTGGCAGAGCCGATGAAACAAACAGCTTTACCTCAAAGGGGTCGAATTTTCGCAGATTGACGAGAACGCCTTCCTTGTCATGGCACGTCACAAATGTCTCGATGGCGTGGTAGACACCAATACCCCGGCAGGCCAACCGGATTGCGACGTCGACATGTTCGTTTCGTGCAGTGATGTTTTTGGGGCGCAAGCCGTGTCGCGCAAGTTGCTGCAAAGTGTGTTTCTCGAACGAGGAATGCTGCTGCGGCAGTATGAACGGCGTTTCATCGTTCAGCTTTTCACGGAATTCGGGAAGGCCGTAAACCCCGGTTTCCACGAGCGCGAGCACCTTGGCGCCGGGCAGTTTCTGGCCGTCACCAACGGTTAGGAACGCCACATCGATCTCGTCTCGATCGATCAAGCTGTCTGCTTGTTTGCGGTCGGCGCTCGGTCTGAAGTTGAAAGTGATATCGGGATTTTCCAGTGTGAACTCGGCCAGCTTGGGGCGCACAAAATCCTCGAACAGATGCGTGCCAATCACTGCGTTGACAGGTCTGCGATGCTTTGCCGGCCCGTCATAATAGGCGGACATTCGGCGCCCAATTTCCAGGAACGGTTCCAATTCGGCGAGGAAACTCTCTCCATCAGGGGATAGCTTGATCGGTCGCCCGGATTGGCGTTCGAACAGTCGGCGGCCGAGTTGATTCTCCAATGCCTTGATGTGGCTGCTCACCGCCGGCTGGGAGATGCGCATGGCTTCTGCCACCTCCCGCAAGCTGTTTCTGCGGGCGGCTTCCCGGAAAATCTCGAGCTGGCGAATGGTGAACGGTAGCAATCCGGCTCCCTCGCAAAGCCAAGTGATAACTATCAACTTATAGCATGGATAAGTTCAACGGCAATTGCTTGGCCAGGATGGTTATACGATTGTGTCTTACAGTCGGCTCGGTGCCGGCATCCTAACGGTCGCTCAGACGACAAAAAACGGGGAGGTACAAGATGAAGCCCACAAGCAGGTTGCATGCCCATCGATTGGGCCTTGCAACGATTTCGTCCAGCATTTTCGCGCTCGCCGCGGCCTCGCAGGCTCAGGCACAGGACGCACAGAGCCAGGCGGCCACCAACAATGAAATCGTCGTCACCGCCCAGTTCCGCGAACAGAGCCTGCAGGATACGCCGCTCGCCATCACGGCGGTGTCCAGCGAAATGCTGGAAGCGCGCGGTAGCCGGAACGTAACGGATATCGCAGCCTCGGCGCCGAACGTCACACTGGAAGTCAGCGCCGGCCAAAGGGGCAACGGTCTGACGGCCTATATTCGCGGTATTGGCCAGTACAACACTGCACCATTCTATGAACCGGGCGTGGGCACATATATCGACGATGTCTACATCGCCAGCATGCAGGGTTCGCTGCTGAACCTTGTCGATCTTGACCGGGTCGAAGTTCTGCGCGGGCCGCAGGGCACGCTCGCAGGGAAGAACTCGGTTGGCGGCGCGATCAAGCTGTTCACTCAGAAACCGCAGGGTGACGGAACGGGCTATGCGCAGGCCACATACGGTTCCTTAGACCACTTGTCCGGGAGAGCGGCGGCCGACTTCGCGCTGACGGACAATCTGTTTGCGCGCCTGAACATCGCCGCGCAGGATGAAGACGGTTATGTCGACCGCGTCGACTACGCTTGCGAAAATCCGGGATCGGGCCTGCCGCGCTTTGCCGCCGGAGACGACAGCTGCAAGTTCGGTACGCTGGGCGGGATCGGTTATGTCGGCACGCGTCTGGCCCTGCGCTGGCTGCCCACGGATCGGCTCGAGATCAATATCGCGGCCGATTATACCGATGAAAACTCGGATCCCGCGCAGCAATTGGTCGAAGTAACCAATCCCGCCGCTCTGCCCCCCGTTTCGCTGAATGGCGTGATGCTTGGTACGCAGTTCGATACCGCCGGGACATACAAGTCTTACAGCACCTATTGTAACAACAACCATCCCAGCGGCGGAACCGTCTGCTTCGATCCCTATGCCGAGACCGACGTATGGGGCGTGATGGGTACAATCGATTTCGAAGTTTCGGACAATATTTCGCTGAAATCGATCACGGCATACCGGGCAAGCGAATCCTATAATGTGGTTGACGGCGATGGTTCGCCGCTAACTGTCACCAACACGCAGATTGGTTACCGCAATCGCCAGTTTTCCCAGGAATTGCGGCTCAACGCGCAGTTGATGGATTCATTGTCGCTGACTGCAGGCGTCTATTACCTGGACGGCTATGTGAATGGCGAACAGGAAGTGAATATCGCCTACATCAACAACAACTTCATCAACGACGATGACACTGATGTGGAATCGAAGGCTGCCTATGGACAGCTTGTTTTCGATGTCACGGATCGGCTGACGATTGTTGGCGGGCTGCGTTATACCGAGGAAAAGCAGGAATACGTCTTCTACCGGACCAGGCCGGACGGCAATGATACGCCGGTTCCCGGATTGTTCGACACGAACGATCCGCCCTATGAAGGAGACAGCCTGGATTACCGTATCAACGCCTCCTTCAAGGTCAGCCCCGTCGTGATGATCTATGGTCAATACGCGACGGCATTCAAAGGCGGCGGATTGAACGGTCAGGTGTTCTTCCCCGACCAGGTCTATCCGTTCGATCCGGAGCAGATCGGCACTTTCGAAGCTGGCTTCAAGTCGAGTTTCCTCGACAATCGTGCAACGTTCAATTTTGCCGGCTTCTATAGCGACTACACGGATATTCAGCTCCAGGCGCAGTCATGCCCGCCGCCTTCTACGCCGTTCCCCTGTGCGGGGCCGCAGAATGTCGGCAGTGCGCATATCAAGGGCGTCGAGGCAGAGCTGTTCATGGAACCTGTTGAGGGCCTCGAGATCGATGCTTCGATCGCTTATCTCGATTTCGAATATTACGAGCTGCTCAACACGCCCAATATCACGCTCGACATGGTGTCGCCCTACACACCGGAATGGAGCGGAAGCCTTGGCATCCAGTATGAAGCCGTGTTGGGAAATAGCGGTTCTATCATTCCGCGCATGGATCTCTCCTACCGCAGCCATATCTTTACCGACCCGGTTAGCGGGCCGCTGAATCGCATAGACGAGCGCACACTCGTCAACGCGCGTCTGACTTACATTTCACCTGATCGGGATTGGGAATTGTCGGCGCGAGTCACGAACCTGTTCGACGAGTATTACCTGTCGAACCTGATCGATAACACCCGCTTCACCGGCTTGCGGTTCCCAACGCCGGGCGAACCTAGGCGGTGGTATGTAAGTGTCAGGAAGAATTTCTGATGAACTCCCAACCTGGTCCCCCGCCAATGGTGGGGGGCCATTTTTGGACCATCTGAAACAAGGATTTGGGCAGAGGCAAATGATAACGAGAACGATTGGTAGAAGAGCGATGTTGAAAGGTGCGGCCGGATTGGCGGCTGCGGGGCTTGTCCCGTGGTCGGCATCCGGCCTTGCCAGGCCAAGCGGTACCGGGCCGAATATCATCTACATCATGGCGGACGATCTCGGTTTTGCGGATTTGAGCTGCTACGGCCGCAGGGATTTCAGCACTCCGAATATCGACCGCTTGGCGAATGAAGGTATGCTTTTCCGGCAGGCCTATGCCAATTCCGCAGTCTGTTCGGCGACGCGCATCGCGCTGATTACGGGGCGTTACCAATATCGGCTTGTCGCCGGGTTGGACGAACCGATGGGCTTCACCGACGTCGGCCTGCCGCCCGATCTTCCGACAATGCCCAGGCAGTTGCAGGCGGCCGGTTATCATACCGTGCTGATCGGCAAGTGGCATATGGGCGGGCCGCCGTCTTACGGCCCATTGAAGAGCGGCTATGAACGTTTCTTCGGAATCTATGGCGGCGGCACTGACTATTTCAGACACAATGTTCCCGCCGAAGGCGTGCCCCACGAACTCTCCGGCCTGATCGACCAGGACGAACTCGACCTGCGAGACGGCTACGTGACCGAGATTTTCGGCACCGAGGCAATCAAGGCGATCGAAGAGGCGCCGGCCGGCCGCCCGTTTTTCATGAGCCTGCATTTCACTGCGCCGCATTGGCCTTGGGAAGGCCCGGACGATCGCGAAGTGTCCGAAGACCTCTCTCAGATGATGCATTTCGATGGGGGAAGCCTGGAAACCTATTCTGCAATGGTGCGCAGCATGGACGGCGAAATCGGCAAGCTGCTCGATTATCTGGACAGGAGCGGCCTGGCAGAAAATACGATTGTCGTCTTCACGAGCGACAATGGCGGGGAGCGCTTCTCTGATACCTGGCCGTTGATCGGTGTGAAAACCGAACTGCTCGAAGGCGGCATCCGGGTTCCCTTCCTGGTGCGCTGGCCGGGGCGCGTGGCACCCGGCACGGTTACGCAGCAGACCGCGATGAGCATGGACGCCTTGCCCACCTTGCTGGCCGCGGCAGGGCGCGAGCCTGACCCCGCTTTCCCGCCGGACGGCATGAACCTGCTCCCGGTGCTGGACGGCGGCGCCGCGCAAAGCCGCACGCTTTTCTGGCGCTACAAGGCGATGGAGCAGGCCGCGATACGCGACGGCGACTGGAAGTACCTGCTGATTGGCGGTGAGGAGTATCTCTTCAATCTGGCCGAGGATGAGCGGGAGCGTGCCAATCTCAAACGGCGCGAGCCGGAGCGCTTTGCGCAGTTGAAAGAGCGTTTCGCCGAATGGAACAGTGAGATGCTGCCTTATTCGCTGCTGAACTCCAGCTGGAACGTCAAGCAGGGCAAGGAAGGCTGGGCGGACCGTTATTGATCGAAGCGCTGCTGTAGGCGCTGACGGCGCCTGTCAGGGCTTGCTGGAGGGCGTTGGAGCCGCCGCTCCTTCCTCAGCAGCATCCGGGTGTCCTCTGCGAGTTGCGGGATCCAGAGCGGCCACATCAAAGCCTGTTGAAACGCGGCGCTGGATTTCCCGTTGGTTGAGGCGCTCTATCTTTGAATGAAGAGAGCCATAGGCTGCAGTCCAGAAAGAATTTTTGGGTTGCGGGGCTGAAGCCGGTCCCGCAACTCAATGTCTGGGGCCGGGCTGTTTCCGGTCATTGCCGATGGAGATTGCCATAGCCTGGCTGGTTTTGATCGTAGCGGGGATATTGGAAGTGGTCTGGGCCTTCGCGATGAAGCAGTCCGATGGATTTTCCCGCCTGGGCCCTTCCTTGGTGACGCTGAGCGCAATGGCAGTCAGTTTCGCACTGCTGGGCTGGTCGATGCGCACGCTGCCGCTGGGAACCGCCTATGCCGTCTGGACGGGTATCGGTGCCCTCGGCGCTTTCATCGTGGGTATCGTCTTCCTGGGCGAAAGCGCCAGTCCAGGCCGCTTGCTGGCAGCAGGTCTCTTGCTGAGCGGCCTGATGTTGATGAAGCTTTCCAGCGAGTAACGGGCAGCGATTGCACTCTCGTTCGAGTTTCAAGAGGGGCACTGTTGGATTAATCTATGGGGTTCGAACCCACTCTGCCGGATAAGGCATATGTGATTTTGCATTATCGGGGAGGACCGCGTGAGGGGGCTAGGGGCAGGCCGCAATTCAGTTTACAGGCTTGCAGTCGCTCAGGCATTGGCCGGCTCCAACGCTACCGTATTGTTCGCAACTGCGGCCGTGATCGGCATCGATCTTGCGCCTTCAGAGGCTCTCGCGACGCTTCCGGTATCCTGTTTCATCGTCGGTACTGCAACCACGACGCTTCCTGCAGGGATGATCGCGCATCGGCATGGGCGGCCAATGGCGTTTCTGCTCGGCCATGCATGCGGCCTTGGGGCCGGACTGGTGGGCGCCCTGGCGCTCTACATGCAGAATTTCATGATGTTCTGCCTGGCGACTTTCCTCGGCGGCGCATTCGCTGCCGTGGCTTTGACATTCCGCTTTGCGGCAGCCGATTGCGTGGAATGGGATCTGCGCGCAAAGGCCCTTTCGACGGTCCTGATAGGCGGTGTCGCGTCAGGATTTGTCGGGGGAACTGTGGCCAGCCTGACGATGGATATTGTGCCAGGCCATCCTTTCGTGGGTTCCTATTTCGCGATCGGCGCGATCGCGATCGCCTCCGGACTGATGCTTGTGGGCATAAATCTGCCCAAAGTTGCAGACAGACATGCGGCCGATGGCCGTCCGCTCAAGATGATTGCGGGGCAGCCGAGATTTGTCGCGGCCGTGATCTGCGGCCTCGTTGCCTATCTGATGATGAACTTCCTCATGACTTCGGCCCCGCTGGCTATGCGCCTGCAGGGACATTCGCAGGAAGACGCCAATCTGGCCGTGCAGTGGCATGTCGTGGCGATGTACGCGCCGAGCTTTATTGTCGGTGCACTGATCACGCGGTTCGGGTCCGACAATATTACTATCCTCGGGCTACTGATCATCGGAGCTTCCGCCGTGCTGGGCCTCGCCGGCATGTCGCCGCATCATTTCTGGGGCGCGCTGATCGTGCTGGGCATCGGCTGGAACTTCGCCTTTACAGGCTCTTCCAACATGGTGCTGGAGACCCACCGACCGGACGAAAGCGCGCGAGTGCAGTCATTCAACGACTTCCTCATTTTCGGATCGGTGATGATCGGATCCTTCGCATCCGGCAGCGTCCTGACCCAGTATGGCTGGCAAGTCGTCTGCTGGCTGGTGTTCCCGCCAGTCGCCGCCGCAATCGTGGCGCTGCTGTTCTTCGGTAATGCCCATCGCAGGCTGATGGCGCACGGCAAGTGACCGGCCATCGCCCGCCCCCGATCGGCTTATGCTTGAATTCGCCGCCGCAAATGGCAAACGGGCGCATCGCCGGTAGCCATGGCGTGTCGCAGATCATATCTTTCGGCTTCGTCCGGTAACGCATGAACGAAAAGCCTCCCGGCGCAAGCGGGAGGCGCCGCATCTTCAGGAGAACTGCCCATGACCACCCGCACTTCGGACAAGAACGTCGATACGCTCTTTCTCGAGCGGTGGTCGCCGCGCGCGTTCGACGGTTCCGATATGCCGCTGGAAGACCTGATGACGATGATCGAGGCGGCCCGCTGGGCGCCGTCGGCCTTCAACTATCAGCCCTGGCGTTTTCTCTATTCCCTGCGCGGGGACGCAAACTGGGACGCTTTCCTGTCCATGCTAATCCCGTTCAACGCCTCCTGGGCCAGCAGCGCTTCGGCCCTGGTCTTCGTCGTTTCCGACACGCAGATGGAAGGCAAGGACGGCCCGCAGCCATCGCACAGCCACAGCTTCGATGCAGGCGCCGCCTGGGGGCTGCTGAGCCTGCAGGCGATCAAGCTGGGCTATTTCACGCATGGCATGACCGGGCTTCAATTCGGCAGGGAAGCCGAACTGCTGGGCGTCAAGCCGCCATTCCGCCTGGAAGCCGGTATCGCGATCGGCCGCAGGGGCGATCCGGGAATCCTTCCCGAAGGACTGCGCGACCGCGAAGGCCCGAGCGACCGCAAGCCGCTGGAAGAGATCGTGACGGCAGGGCCGCTTACGCAATAAGCTTGCTGTGTCTTGAAAATCGCTGCCTTGTCAGACGCTTGCAGCGACGCTTTCGAACCAATGCTCAAGGCTCTCCCGCATGCTGCGGAAGACCACGAGATCGTATGTCGGCGTGTCATCCACTTGCCAGAAGGTGACGCCGATATGCGAAATCACCGTGGTGGCGGCTGACCCGGCGGAGAATGCCAGCGGGTCCAGATCGATCGCGGCGCCGCGTTGCAGCAATTCGCGCGCATTCGCGCCAGAAAGCCGGTATATCGCGTATCCGCTCGACTGATCGGAGACGGAAGCGAGGCTGCCGAGTGCGGCCTCCAGCGCAGATGGCCATTCATTGTCCAACGTTTCGCTGAGCGCGAGCCAGGTCCCGGGGCCAGTGCCCACCAGGCCCAGGCCGCTGCCGCTGCGATAGGCAGGCGCTTTCGGAATTTCGACGGCCAGTGCCCCGCCGATATCGGCAGCGGTCACGCCCTTGCGGGCCATGACAGCAGCGAGCGAGACGTTCTCCCGCCGGGAGATGAAATCCACATTATCCACGCAAACGCTCTCCTGCCGGATCCACAAAGACGGCGTCGCAAATCTCGACCGGCACGTCGGACCCGCGCACTATGTCGTTCAGCATCATTTCTTCACCGATCCTCTCCTGGCCGCCGGTGACGAGCGCGAGCGCGATCGAATGGCCCAGCGTCGGCGAGAATGCGGCGGAGGTTACGCGGCCCTGAACATTGGCTGCCTTGGGCTCCGCGCCCTTGGCAAGAAGATGCGCGCCAGCGCGCAAGGTCGCGGCATGGTCGAGCGGCTTGAGGCCGACCAGCGACATTCGCCCCGGATCCGTAAGCCCGGGCCGCTGTGCCATGGCCCGCCCGACAAAATCCTTCTTGGTGGACAGCATGCGCCCCATGCCGAGATCTCCGGCTGTTGTCTGGCCGTTCATCTCGTTGCCGGCGGGATGTCCCTTCTCGATGCGCATGACGCCCAGCGCCTCCGTGCCATAGGGCACGATGCCGAAGGGCGCGCCGGCCGCCATGATCGCTTCCAGCAATTGGCGTCCGCGATTGGCGCCGATGCTGATTTCATAGGCAAGCTCTCCGCTGAAGGAGACGCGGAAAAGCCGGATCTTCGTACCGCGCCAGCGATATTCGCCCGCCGCCATGAATTTGAAGGCTTCGTTGGCAAGGTCGATATCCGGCAGCAAGGCCTGCAGCACGGCGCGCGATTGCGGGCCGGCAATGGAATAGGTGGCCCATTGCTCCGTCACCGAAGTCGCCTGAACGTCCAGCTCCGGCCAGATCACCTGCCGGGCAAAGTCGATATGCTGCATCACCCGCGCGGCATTGGCGGTGGTGGTGGTGACGTAATATTTGTCCTCTGCAAAGCGCGTCGCCGTGCCGTCATCCATCACGAACCCGTCTTCGCGCAGCATCAGGCCATATCGTGCGCGCCCGACAGGCAGCGTCGAAAACATATTGGCATAGAGCCGGTCCAGAAGCGTGGCGGCATCCGGGCCCAGGACATCGATCTTGCCGAGCGTCGAGACGTCGCAGATCCCAACGCCGCCGCGCGTGGCATTCACTTCGCGGTCGACGGAGGTTCTCCACTCCGTCTCGCCCGGCTGGACAAACCACTGGGCACGTTTCCATTGCCCGACATCGACGAAGGCCGCGCCGTTTTCCGCCGCCCAGTCATGGCTTGCCGTATGGCGCACCGGGCGGAAATGTTCGCCCCGGTGATGCCCGGCAACCACGCCAAGGGCGATCGGCGTATAGGGCGGGCGCGACATGATCGTGCCCGCTTCGGCGATCGTCTTCTTGGTCTCCTCCGCCAGCAGCCCGTGCCCGTTGATCTGGCTGAGCTTGCCCTGATCGGTCGCCATGCCCATCGTGGTGTAGCGCTTGAGGTGTTCGATCGACACGAAGCCTTCGCTCGCGGCGAGCTTGATGTCGGAAGCCGTCACGTCGTTCTGGAAGTCGACGAATGCCTTGCCCTCGATCCCGCTTGGCACCCACAGCATGTTCTCATTCGTGCCGCCCGTTTCGGCAACGTCGGCGATTGCCATTTCGGCAGGCGACTTGCCCATCTGCTGCACGACTTCGGTCGCTGCCCTGATCCCGTCGCCCAGCGCGGAGGTCAGGCTCATGCGCCCGGCGGCGGACCCGATGGAGGAAAAATCTGGCGGTGTCTTGTCGAGCAGGAAGGCATTGAGCTCTTCTGACCAAACAGGCCGGTTGCCGAAATTGCTGCCCAGGCCGATGGCCGGATTCCAGCCGCCCGACATCGCGACGAGATCGCAGGCGACCGTCGTTTCCTTGCCGCTGCCATCGCGGATCGTGGCGCCCTTGACGCTTTTCGAACCCTTGATGTCCACGATCGCACCCTGCAGCGCCACAACGCTGTCCGACAGGTCAAGCCTGTCTGCCAAGGCAGGCTTCTGGGCGCGTGTATCCACCACTGCGGCCACGCCGATGCCGGCGGCCTGCAGGTCCAGCGCGGTCTGCCAGCCCGTATCGCAGGAGGTGAAGATCACCGCCTTCTTGCCTGGCGCCACTGCGAAGCGGTTGAGATAGGCGGAGACGGCCGATGCCATCATCACGCCGGGCCTGTCATTGCCCGGGAAGATCAGCGGGCGCTCGATCGCGCCGCTTGCCAGCAGGGCATGCTTGGCTACGATCTTCCACAATCTCTGGCGCGGCTGACCGGGCAAGGGTTCGGGCAAATGGTCCGCAACGCGCTCCACGGCGCCATATTCATGGCCGTCATAGACGCCGAATACGCCCGTGCGCGGAAGCAGTGTGACATTGGGATAAGATGCCAGTTCCTCCACCACGCCTGCCGCCCAGTCCGCGCCGGTTGCACCTGCAATCTCGCTGCGTTCCTTCAGCAGATGGCCGCCCATGGCCATATCGTCATCGGCCACAATCACGCGCAGGCCGGAACGCCCCGCCGTCAGCGCGGCGGCAAGTCCGGCCGGACCCGCGCCGATCACCAGCAGGTCGCAAAATGCATGTTTGCGGTCATAGCTGTCGGGATCGGGCAGGCCGGAGAGGGCGCCCAGGCCCGCAGCACGCCGGATCAGCGGCTCGTAAAGCTTCTCCCACAAGGCGGCGGGCCGCATGAAGGTCTTGTAATAGAAGCCGGCCACAAAGATCGGAGAGGCAAGCTGGTTGAGCGCCAGCAGATCGAAGCCCAGGCTCGGCCAGCGGTTCTGGCTGCTGGCAACCAGTCCGTCATAGAGCGGGACGGCTGTCGCCTTGCTGTTGGGCTCGGCCCGCGCGCCTTCGCGCAGGGTTACCAGCGCATTGGGCTCTTCCGTCCCGGCTGTCAGGATGCCGCGCGGCCGGTGATATTTGAACGATCGCGCGACCAGGCGCACATCGTTGGCCAGCAATGCAGCGGCCAGCGTATCGCCTTCGAAGCCCGAATATTGCTTGCCGTCGAAAGTGAATTTCAACGGGCGCGCGCGGTCGATCAGCCCGCCTGTATTGAGCCGGCTCATGCGGACTTTCCTTCGCTGGTCAGGCGTGCGGCGGAAATCGCGTGATCGCGCGTGTCGCGCGTCAGCGTAATCCAGTTGCGGCAGCCTTGTGCGTGGTACCACAGCTCATCGATCGGCCCGGCGGGGTTCTCCCGCAGATAGACATAGTCGAAGAACTCCGTCTCCTCCGCCGGATCCGATGGCCGCACGGGGGCGGCGTCGCCGCGATAGACGAATTCCTGGGAGTCTCGATCGCCGCAATAGGGGCAGGGAATGCGCATATCCGGCTCCTCAGTGCAGGTTCGGTTGGGCGCCCTGGCCCTTTTCGTCGATGACATGGCCAGTCGCGAACCGGTCCAGACGGAAGTCTGCGGCTGTTTCGTGCGGCTGGTCTGTGGCGAGCAGATGGGCGAAGCACCATCCGGCGGCAGGCGTTGCCTTGAAACCGCCATAGCACCAGCCGGCATTGAGATAGAGCCCGCCGACCGGGGCGTGGTCGATAATCGGGGAGCCATCCATGCTCATATCCATGATGCCGCCCCAGGATCGCAGCAGGCGGGCGCGGCCGATCATCGGCATCAGCGCCATGCCGCCTTCGCAGACATCTTCCACGGTCGGCAGGTTCCCGCGCTGGGCGTAGCTGTTGTAGCCATCGATATCTCCGCCGAAGACCAGCCCGCCCTTGTCGGACTGGCTGACATAGAAATGTCCGGCGCCGAAGGTGATCACGCCGGGGATCACCGGTTTCAGCCCTTCGCTGACGAATGCCTGGAGAACGTGGCTTTCGATCGGCAGGCGCAGGCCCGCCATTTCGGCAAGGCGCGAACTGTTGCCGGCGACCGACAGCCCCACCTTCTTGGCGCGGATCGGACCGCGCGTCGTCTCAACCCCGGTTATCGAACCGTCCGGCCCGCGCAGCATGCCGGTGACGGCGCAGTTCTGGATGATGTCGACGCCCCTGTCCGATGCGCCGCGGGCATAACCCCACACGACCGCGTCATGCCGGGCAGTGCCGCCGCGCCGCTGCAGCAGGCCGCCCTGGATCGGGAAGCGCGCATTTTCGTAATCGAGGAACGGCGCCATCGCCTGGACCTGATCGCGGCCCAGCAATTCGGCATCGACGCCGTGCAGCCGCATCATGTTGCCGCGCCTGGCATAGGCGTCGCGCTGCGCATCGCTGTGATAGAGATTGAGCACGCCGCGCTGGCTGACCATCGTGTTGTAGTTGAGATCCTGCTCCATCCCCTCCCACAGCTTCATCGACCATTCGTAGAAGGGGATGTTGCCGGGCAGCCCGTAATTGGAGCGGATGATGGTGGTGTTCCGGCCGGCATTGCCGCCGCCGATCCAGCCTTTTTCCAGCACGGCGACATTGGTGATGCCGTGCTCCTTGGCAAGGTAATAGGCCGTCGCCAGCCCGTGCCCGCCGCCGCCGACGATGATGACGTCGTAGCTTTCCTGCGGCTCGGCGTCGCGCCACGCCCTGTCCCAGTGGCGGTGGCCGCTGAAAGCGTTACGTAAGAGGGTGAAAAGCGAATAATGCGTCATGGCTCGGGCCAGTGCGAAGCGAGAGTGGGCGAAATAAATTTGATTCGCAGGAAATATTAGATGCTATGCGGGCGCTTTGCGTGACTCGAAGCGACGGATTCGTGCCTGTGGACGACAATCTTGCGGATAGGGACAAGCCAGAGCATCTCGGCCTGCTGCTGACGCCGGGCTTTTCGCTGATGTCCTATGCCTCGGTCATCGAACCGTTTCGCGCGGCCAATGTGCTGGCCGGCAAGCAGCTTTACCGCTGGACGCATGTTTCCACCGATGGGGAGCCTGTGACTGCCTCCAACGGTGCGACCATCCTGGCCGACGGCAGGGTGGGGGACCGGCTGGACTGCGAAACGCTGTTCGTGATCGCGGCGGGCGAACCGGCCAAGTTCGATCACCAGCCCACCTTTGCCTGGCTGCGCCAGCTGGCGGCCTCCGGCGTGCGCCTGGCCGGGGTGTCGGGCGGTCCGCTGCTGCTGGCCAAGGCGGGTCTGCTGGAGGGGTACCGCGCGACGGTCCACTGGGAACATTGGCAGCAGATGCATGATCTGTTTCCCGATCTCTCCGTCGAATCCGGCCTCTATGTGATCGACCGGCGGCGGCTGACCTGCGCGGGCGGGATCGCCGCGCTCGATCTGGCGGTCGAGATGATCGAGCGTGCGCATGGCCATGCGCTGGCTTCCCGGGTGGGCGAATGGTTCATCAGCCCGGAGCAGCGCCCGCCGGACAAGGCGCAGCGGATCGGCCTGAGGGAGCGCTACGGTATCGCAAACGACCGCGTCCTGAAGGTCCTGGCGCGGATGGAAGAGACCACGGCGGAGCCGCTCACCCACCGCGAACTGGCAGGGCAGGCGGGTGTTTCGCTGCGCCAGCTGGAGCGGCTGTTCGCGCGGGATCTGGGCTCCACCATCGGCGCGGTCTATCTCGGCATCCGGCTGGACAAGGCGCAAGAGCTTCTGCGCAAGACGGGCATGCAGGTGACCGCGGTCGCCTTCGCCTGCGGCTTTCGCAATTCCAGCCATTTCTCCCGCGCCTATCGCGCCAGGTTCGGCCAGCCGCCGAGCCGCCGCTGAAATACCGCGCCGAGGCCCGGCGTTCTGCAATTTCGCTTATGCATTCGCATGACAAATTGGCGGCCAGCCAATCTGAGGCGATGCTATTCTTGTCCTCCCGGCATTTCAGACGGTGAGGACTATGGCCCGAATATTGACGTCCGCTGATGTGGAAGCCGCCGTATTGGGCGGCTCGGTCTTTGCGGCAGGCGGAGGCGGCTGGGCCGATCACGGGCGCATGCTGGGGCAGATGGCCATGGAAGCGGGATCGCCCGAACTGGTCTCGCTGGACGAAATTCCCGAAGATGCGTGGATCGCAACGGCTGCCGCCATCGGCGCGCCTGCCGGCACCACGCAATGGGAGATGCGCGGCGAAGACTATGTGCGCGCTGCGGCTCTGCTGGAAGAGGCGCTGGGCGAACCGCTTTACGGGCTGATGATCGGGCAGAACGGCATGTCCAGTACGCTCAATGGCTGGCTGCCTTCGGCAAGCTGCGGCTGGAAGGTCGTGGATGCGGTGGGGGACATTCGCGCGCATCCCACGGGGGACATGGGTTCGATCGGCCTTGCCTCCAGTCCGGAGCCGACGATCCAGACGGCGGCGGGCGGAAACCGCGCGGCGGGGCAATATCTGGAGCTGGTGGTGCAGGGCGCGACCGGCGTCATCTCGCCGGTGGTGCGGACCGCGGCGGACCGTTCGGGCGGTTTCATCGCCAGTTGCCGCAATCCCGTGCGTGCCAGCTATGTGCGGGAACATGCCGCGCTCGGCGGTATCACCATGGCGCTGGCGCTGGGCGAGGCGATCCTGGCGGCGCAGCCGGACGGCGGCGAGGCCGTGATCGCGGCAATCTGCAAGGCAACGGGCGGCACGATCGTGGGCACCGGGCCCGTCACTTCCAAGGCAGTGGTCTATACGCAGCAGGCATTCGATATCGGCACCGTCACGGTCCAGTGCGGCAGCGAGGAACTCGTGCTGCATGTGATGAACGAATATATGGCGCTCGACGACAAGTCTGGCACGCGCCTTTCCACCTATCCCGACGTCCTGACTACGCTGGACAGTGACGGTGCGCCGGTCAGCGTCGGCAATCTGCGCGAAGGGATGGAAATCTCCATTCTCCATGTACCGCGCGGCCAGATACCGCTCAGTTCTTCGGTCACCGATCCGGCGGTCTATCCCGTCGTGGAGGAAGCGCTGGGGATCGACATTGCGAGCTACGCCCTCGATCTGGAGCCTTCCGCATGAGCGCGTCTCCCCAAGTCGAGGCGGGGCGGGCTCTGCGCTGCCGCGGCTGGCGGCAGGAAGGGCTGCTCCGGCTGCTCGAGAACGTGCTGACCGTCGGCGAAGACCCGGACCGGCTCGTCGTCTATGCCGCGCTTGGCAAGGCGGCACGCAATTGGCCTTCGCATGACGCCATCGTCGAAACGCTGAAGACGATGGCGGATGACGAAACGCTGATCATCCAGTCGGGCAAGCCGATCGGCGTGCTCAAGACGCACAATGATGCGCCGATGGTGCTGATGGCCAACTGCAACATGGTTGGCCGTTGGGCGACGCCGGAGAACTTCTACCGGTTCGAGCAGCAGGACCTCATCTGCTGGGGCGGCCTGACTGCCGGTGCATGGCAATATATCGGATCGCAGGGGGTCATTCAGGGCACATACGAAATTCTGATGCGCATTGCGGAGCGCCATTTCGAAGGCAGCCTGGCCGGGCGCTTCGTGCTGACGGCAGGGCTCGGCGGAATGGGCGGAGCGCAGCCACTTGCAGGGCGTCTGGCGGCTTCTGTGATCCTGTGTGTCGAAGTGGATCCGCGGCGCATCACCAAACGCCTGGAAAGCGGATTTCTGGATCGCGTCGCTGGCGACCTGGATGAGGCATTGTCGCTGGTCCAGGATGCAGTTGCCAAGCAGGAAGCTGTTTCGATCGGCCTATGCGCCAATGCAGTCGATATCTATGAGCAGATTGCCGAGCGCGGGATCACGCCGGATGTCGTGACGGATCAGACATCCGCCCACGATCTCGTCTATGGGTACATCCCTTCCGGCCTAACGATCGAAGAGACTATGGAGATGCGCGGCGAACCCCAGCGCCTGATCGATCTGGGCCGGGCTTCCATTGTCCGCCACGTGAACGCGATGCTTTCCTTCCAGAAGGCGGGCGCAATCGTATTCGACAACGGCAATCTCATCCGCAGTCAGGCATTCGAGGGCGGAGTGGAAAACGCTTTCGACATTCCGATCTTCACCGAAGCGTTTCTGCGTCCGCTTTTCGCCCGCGCCATCGGGCCGTTTCGCTGGATTGCGCTTTCGGGCGAGCCCGCCGATTTGGCGGCGATCGACAATCTGGTGCTGGAACTGTTTCCCGATAATCAGATCGTCACCAACTGGATCCGCCTGGCCAGCGAGCATGTGCCGATCGAGGGGCTGCCCGCGCGCATTGCATGGCTTGGCCACGGCGAAAGAGCGCGGCTGGGCCTTGCGGTCAACGCCATGGTCCGGGATGGCACATTGGCCGGCCCGGTTGCATTTACGCGCGATCACCTAGATGCCGGGGCAATGGCGCATCCCACGATCATGACCGAACGCATGCGGGATGGATCGGATGCCATCGCCGACTGGCCTCTGGTCAATGCGCTGGCGATGGCATCGTCCAAGGCCGACCTGGTTGCGATCCATTCGGGCGGGGGCGGATATTCGGGTTTCATGACCAGTTCCGGCGTCACCGTGGTCGCGGATGGCAGCGAAGCGGCGGACACGCGCATCGACCTTTCGCTCAACAACGATACGTCTCTTGGCGTGATGCGCTATGCCGATGCCGGATATGACGAAGCGCTGGACGAGGCGGAAACGAAGAACCTGCGCTACCTGGGTATTCCGCAATATGCAGGGGGCGGCAGCTGATGGAAATGACGCGGGCCGAACGAACGCAACATCGGCGGGCCATTGCCGCCGCGTCTATCGGCAACGCATTCGAATGGTACGACTTCACCATCTACGTGCTGTTCGCCCCTTATATCGCTGCGAACTTCTTTCCTTCCGACGATCCGGCCGTCGAACTGATCCAGGCATTTATCGTCTTCGGTGTCGGCTTCATTGCCCGGCCGGTGGGCGCCGTGGTGCTCGGCCGCTTCGCCGATACGGCCGGACGCAAGGCCGCGCTCACGCTCACCTTTGCGCTGATGGCGGCCGGCACGGGCGCCATCGCCTTCGCGCCGACCTATGCCGTGATCGGCGCGGCTGCCCCGGTCATCATTCTGCTCGGCAGGATCACGCAGGGGTTTTCCGCCGGCGGAGAGATTGGCGGGGCCGCGACGGTCCTCGTTGAAAATGCGCCGGAGGAGAAGCGCGGGCGCGCCGCCGCATGGCTGCAGGCGAGCATGGCGTTCTCCAATATAATCGGCGCGGCGATGGGCCTGCTGGTCCATGCCTTGCTGACGCAGGCCCAGATCGGCGATTGGGGGTGGCGTCTGCCTTTCGTCTTCGGCCTGCTGATCGTGCCCCTGGGCATCTGGTTGCGCTTCACGTTGCGCGAATCGAACGATTTCGAAGAGGTGAAGCAAACTGGGGAGACGAGCACCTCCCTGTGGCAGGTGTTCAGCGAATGGCCCGGGCTGCTGCGCGGTTTCGGAATCTCGTTGATCTGGGGCGTCGTGATCTACGCACTTGTCATCTTCATGCCTGTCCACGTCCAGCAATCCCTTGGGATGACCGGAGAGGCAGCTTTCGCGGCATCGATAATCGGCAATGTCGTGCTCGCCGCAAGCTGTTTCGTCTCGGGCAGTATGGCCGATGCGCTGGGGCACCGGCGGCAGATGACGATCACCATCTGCGCAATCCTGGTCGGCGCCCCGGCCATGATGCTGCTGCTGGTGACGCATCCTGTATTCCCGGTGCTGGTTCTGGTCCAGGCGACGTTCTGCGCCCTGGCAGGCTTGTTCTCGGGCGCGGCGCCGGCGGTTCTGGCCAATCAGTTCCCGGCCAAGGTTCGCGCCAGCGGAATTTCCATCTCCTACAATAGTGCAGTCACGATTTTCGCCGGTTTTGCGCCTGCCATCATTACCTGGCTTTCCAGCCGAACCTTCGGTTCTTTCGCGCCGGCGATATATACCTCCGCTGCAGCGGCATTCGCCTTGCTGGCAGTGGCCAGCCTACCTGGCCAAAGGAAACAGACTCCGTCCCTGGCTGGCAGCAGCGGCTGAAAGATTCTGGCGAATTCGGGACACTTTTCGGGCTCTCGGCCATACGATTTTTCGTCCGCGGAGCGTTCGAACCACTCCCGAATCTGCGCAGTCTGGCCCAGGATCTGACGGGATTCGTTCCCTTGAATCAAAGGCATGCGTGTCTGGATCCAGTCCCGATCCGGGGGCTTGCAAGGCGCCCATAAGCGCAATAATTTCGTAACAAGAAAACTTATGTCCTAAAAAGCAAAATGCTCCTAGCTGTCAGGGCCCTTTCTTATAGGCTGAGCAGCATCCCGGAGATTCAACAAGGACCCGGACAACCCAGTGGGAGGAGATGAAAAACGCGAGGCGTTTGAACACTGGTATGGGGGTATTTTAAAATGAGAGTACAACGTCGCGGCACCGGCAGGAGTCTGGTCAGCTGCAAAGTCTTGGCAGCAATCCTGTCTGCATCGTCCCTTACGACTCCGGCAATTGCTCAGACCGACGAAGCTGCGCCGGCGATTTCCGAATCCGATGAGGCGATTGTCGTTACCGCGCGGCGTCGCGATGAGTTTCTTCAGTCGACGCCTGTTTCGGTCTCCGTTCTTTCCGGAGACGATGTCGCCAATCGCAACCTTCGCGATTTCCAGGATTTGCGCGGTGTGGTTTCCAACCTGGAGGTTCTGCCTCTTGCCTCGGGCGGTGCCAGCATCACCATCCGCGGTATCGGCCAGACCAGCAACCAGGTGAACGTGGACGCCAAGTCGGGCCTGTATGTGAACGACATGTATGTCGCTCGTCAGGAAGGCAACGAACTCTATTTCTACGACATCGCATCTCTGCAGGTCCTCAAGGGTCCGCAGGGCACGCTCTTCGGCAAGAACACGACCGGCGGCGCAATGCTGCTGACCACGGCGTTGCCTGGCTACGATCCGGGTGGTTATGTCAAAGGCCGTCTCGGCAGCTACAAGCGTGTCGATCTCGAAGGTGCGGTCAACATTCCGCTGACCGATACGGTTCTGACCCGCTTCAGCTTCAGGACGCAGAACGCCGACGGTTTCGTAAGCCACGTTCTCAACGATGGTGACAGCAACAACATCAATAACCGGTCCGCACGTTTCCAGATCCGCGCTGTTCCCAGCGACCGGTTCACTGCTGACCTTCTGATGGAATATAACGGCAATCGCAGCGATGGCCGTACGTCGATCGCGGTCGGATGCCGTCCGGATGCGTCATATATGCTGAACTACACGGCGCTGCATTCGCAGACGCTTTGTGATGCCTATCCGATCCTCAACCAGGGCAACACCGTTTATGGCGGCGCCTATCTGACCATCCCGACCAGTGCCAATGTCACTGACACGGCGGTTGGCGGCGATGCCGGTGAACTGTCCCGCGGCAATCGCGGCCCGCATAACGATACCGATGTCGCCACGGTCAACCTCCGCCTGGAATATGAGCTGAGCGACTCTCTGAGTGTGAAGACGATCACTGCGTATCGTTACTCGGAAGCATCGTTCTACAATCCGACCGTCAATGTCCCGACCGACATCTATGCGGAGCTGGATAACACCGACACCACGCAGTTCACGCATGAAGTGCAGCTCTCGGGCCAGTTCCTCCAGGATCGGTTGAACTTCGTGATCGGCGGCTTCTATTCCAGCCAGGATACCTACTTCCTGCAGGATACCGGCCCGGACTGGATCGATCCGCTGGGTTACATCTATGAAGGTGACAACCTCTTCAAGAGCTGGGCGGCCTATGCCCAGGCCTCCTTCGAGATCACGCCGGAACTGGAGCTGACGGTTGGTGGCCGCTACACCTACGATAAGAAGGAAGCGAGCAGCTACGTCTTCTTCGCAGGCAATGGCGGAACCTACATGCTCGATGGCGAGCTGATGAACTGCGGATGGTTCATCGGGGACTTCCTCGGCGGCATCGAGAACTGCGGCGGTGATCCGGCCACCGGTGCAGCCAGCGAAACCTGGGACAGCTTCGACCCGCGCGTCCAGCTTTCCTATCAGGTGACGGACGACTTCTTCGTCTATGCCAGCTACACCAAGGGCTACAACGCCGGCGGTTTCAACCAGCAGCTGGGTTCGAGCAACCCCAGCGGCAGCCTGGCTCCGTACGATACGGAGAAGCTGGACTCCTACGAAGCCGGCTTCAAGAGCTCCTGGCTGGACAATGCACTAGTCCTCAACCTGACCGGTTTCTACCAGGAATATGCCGACATCCAGACGACGACGCTGCCCTGTTTGCCGCTCGGTGCGCCGAACTGCATCCTTACCCGCCAGGTCCAGTCGGGCGCATCGGTTGAGGTCAAGGGTATTGAAGGCGAGGTCGTTGTCCGGCCGGTCGATGGCTTCACGCTCTCTGCAGACGGCGCCTTCCTCGATCAGGAATACACCGAAATCCGGCCTGAGGCGGCACCGTTCTTCCCGCTGGGCCTCGATACTCCGGTGACTTCCGCACCGCGGTATACCTACTCGATCGCGGGTTCTTACGAGCATATCTTCCCGTCGGATGCGATGCTCACCTTCAGTGCAAACTGGCGGTTCGTGGACAAGAAGCCGGCCTGTAACCCGATCGGCAGCTGCTACACGCCGTCATACG
>JAUIFP010000038.1 GCA_030430365.1 Alphaproteobacteria bacterium
TTTCATCACACTAGAGCCTTCGCTTCGTCTTCCATGGTGCCTGCGACCGTGTCGCCATAAAGCAGCATCTCGGTATGGGCCGCGCCGCTGGGAATCATCGGGAAGCAGTTCGCCTCCTTCGAAACCAGGCAATCGACCATCACAGGCCCGTCATGTTCCATCATCGCCTTGATGCCCGCGTCCAGCTGGCTTTCGTCATGGATGCGGATGCCCTTCCAGCCATAGGCTTCCGACAGGGCAACGAAATCGGGCAAGCTGTCCGAATAGGAGTTCGAATAGCGGCTTTCGTAGGTCAGTTCCTGCCACTGGCGGACCATGCCCATATATTCGTTATTGAGGATGAACACCTTGATCGGCAGGCGGAACTGGCTCGCAGTGCCAAGTTCTTGAATGTTCATCTGGATCGAAGCTTCACCGGCAATGTCGATAACCAGGCTGTCCGGGTTGCCCAGCTGCGCGCCGATCGCGGCGGGCATGCCATAGCCCATCGTGCCGAGACCGCCCGAAGTCAGCCATTTGTTCGGCTTGTCGAACCCGAAATACTGCGCCGCCCACATCTGGTGCTGGCCAACCTCGGTCGTGATGATCGGATCCTTGTCCCGGGTGAGGGCATAGAGCCGTTCGATCGCAAGCTGAGGCATGATCGTTCCGCCTTTGACCTGCTCCGCGTAGGCGAGGCTGTCTTTGGCACGCCAGCCTTCGATGCGAGCTTTCCACTCGGAAATATCGGCCTGCTTGCGCTTGCCCCAGGCGGCGATCATCTGTTCGAGCACCGTGGCACAGTCGCCGACAATGCCCAGATCGACTTCCACGACCTTGTTGATGGAGCTGCGGTCGATATCGATATGGATCTTCTCCGAATTGGGGGAGAAGGCATCCAGCCTGCCGGTGACCCGGTCATCGAAGCGCGCGCCGATATTCACCATCACGTCGCACTCGTTCATCGCCATATTCGCTTCATAGGTGCCGTGCATACCAAGCATGCCCAGCCAGTCCGGATGGCGATGATCGAAGGCACCAAGACCCATAAGTGTCGAAGTCAGCGGGGCGCCCGTGATTTCCTGGAACTTTCGCAGCAATTCGCTTGCTTTCGGCCCGGAATTGATGACGCCGCCGCCCGTATAGAGGATCGGCCGTTCGGCCCGCGCGATCATGTCGACCGCTTCGGCAATCTCGTCCGCGCTGGCCGCCATACGTGGCGAATAGCGGTTCTTGCGCTGGATCGCGCCGTCGCTCCAGGTTGCGGTCGCGACCTGAACATTCTTGGGAATGTCGACCACGACCGGGCCGGGCCGGCCTTCCATCGCGATCTGAAACGCCTCGTCGATCGTGGCGGCGAGTTCCGATGGGTCCTTCACCAGATAGTTATGCTTGGTGCAGTGGCGCGTAATCCCGACCGTATCGGCTTCCTGAAAGGCGTCCGATCCGATCAGATTGGTTGCAACCTGGCCAGTGATGACGACCAGAGGAATCGAATCCAGGAATGCGTCGGCAATGCCGGTGACGGCATTGGTTGCGCCCGGGCCCGAAGTGACCAGCACGACGCCCGGCTTGCCGGTGGAGCGCGCATAGCCTTCCGCCGCATGGGCGGCGCCCGCTTCGTGCCGGACCAGAATGTGGCGCACGCGCGTATCGGAAAACAATTCGTCATAGATGGGCAGCACCGCGCCGCCGGGATAGCCGAACACGAATTCGACATTCTGCCTGACGAGGCTTTCGACCAATATTGCCGCGCCGCTCTTTTCCTCGGACACGATAAATTCCTTTTTCCACGAACCGCGCGCCAGCAAATTCTGGATACGGTTCCTTCTCAAAAAACCGACCCGACACAGCATGCTGTGCCGGGCCTATTCGCTGTTCAGGCAGCCTGGGTTTTTCCCAGTTCTGCAGGGCTGCTACGGGACAGTTTATAACGTGTCAAGCCTTAATCGCGTAATAATATTGCGAAATGTGTTTCTAGCGGATAATCAAATGAGGCGCCTCTTGGCCAATCTGGCGGGAATTGGTGCTTCAGCCATGTGAATTGCCGCTTGGCGTAATTTCGTGTCGCCTGTGCGCCGGATGCTATCGCTGCCTCCCGGCTCAGGTCTCCGCGTAAATAGGCGGCAATTTCCGGCACACCGATCGCGCGCATTACCGGCAGCTCGGGGGAGAGGTCTCGCGCCAATAGGTTTTCGACTTCTTCCACTGCGCCGTTTTCGAGCATGCTGGCGAAACGCGCATCACAGCGTTCGTAGAGTAGGCTCCGCTCCGGCAGCAGAATTGCAGGCTGCAGTGAAATGTCGCCTTCTACGCCGCCTTCACGCTGTTCCTGCCAGTATCCAAGCGGCTTGCCGGTGGAGCGCACGACTTCCAATGCCCGGGCAATCCTTGAACTGTCATTGGGCGCAAGCTTCGCAGCTCGTTCGGGATCCTCTGCCTGCAGCGCGGCATAGGCGGCATCCTTGGGCAAAGCCCGTACTGAGGCACGAACTTGCGCATCGATCTCGGGAATCGGCGCGATCCCTTCGAGCAATGTACGAATGTAGAGGCCCGTTCCGCCAACCAGGATCGGAATGGCCCCCTGGCCGTGAATATCGGCAATTTCACGCTTGGCCGCCTTGGCCCAATCTGCCGCCGAACAAGGGGTGGAGCCGTCCCAGCTGCCGAACAGCCGATGTTCCACTCCCTTCATCTCTTCCTCGTTTGGCCGCGCGCTGAGCACAGCCAGATCTGAATAGACCTGCGCGCTGTCCGCATTCACGACTACGCCGCGCCGGCCTCTCTTGGCCAAGGCAAGCGCAAGCCGGATTGCGAGATCGCTCTTGCCGCTGGCGGTCGGCCCTGCAATGAGCGCCACCGCTGGCGCCTCATCATTTTTCTCAGGAGATTTTCCCTTGCTCATTGCCCGGCTGATAGCAGACCCGGACACGCTTCCTACAAGACTCGATGCAGCCACGGCTGCAATCGAACGCGAAGGCATGCGCCTTGCCATGGCGCAAATGCTCGATTTCTGCGGTGATGTGCTTCAGCTATCCCTGCCGGAAGGCGATCCTGCCGTTTTGCGAGGGCTGCTCGATGAGAATTTCAAGCCATCGGATCTGATGGTGAGCGAGGCCGATTTCGCGATCCCCAAGCTGTTCGTCTCCGACATGGATTCGACCATGATCGGCCAGGAATGCATCGACGAATTGGCAGACTATGCGGGGCTCAAGCCGCAGATTGCGGCGATTACGGAGCGTGCCATGCAGGGCGAGCTGGATTTCGAGGCGGCTCTGCGTGAGCGTGTCGGGCTACTCAAGGGTCTGGAGGAAAGCGCGCTCCAACGCTGCCTGGACGAGCGGATCACGCCCATGGAGGGCGCCCGTGTGCTGGTCGAAACGCTTAAGAGCAAGGGCTGCCGCACGGTTCTTGTTACAGGCGGTTTCCATCATTTCGCGGATGCGGTGGCGGAGCAGCTAGGGTTCGAACGCGTGGTGGGCAACAGGCTGGAAGTCAAAGACGGCGCATTGACGGGCGGATTGGCCGGACCGATCGCAGACAGCGGAACAAAGCTTAGGACCTTGCAGGAAGAATCGGCCGAGCTTGGTGATGACGTAGTCTCTCTCGCGACCGGGGACGGCGCGAATGACATACCGATGCTGGAAGCGGCGACTTACGGCATTGCCTTCCGGGCCAAGCCGAAGGCGCGCGCTGCCGCCAATGGCTGGATCGACCGCGGCGACCTTACCGCGATACTCAGCCTGCTCGACATACCCGAAAGCGATTGGCAGGGCAGCTAGGTCGCGCCCTTAGACGTCCATCCATTCCTGGAAAAAGCTCTGATGGGCGGCGCGAAGCCGCTCGAGCGAGATGCCGGCCACTTCGCCGCCGTGGACGACGCCGATGCGGATGGCACCCGGCAGGTCCACACCTCTCGGCCCGGTCGCAATGTAGCGGTTCTGATCTTCCCCGAAGGCCTTCGCAGCGTCGAGTTCCATTTCCAGCACTGCGCCTACGCCGCCGGCCAGCGCCATTTCTGCAATTGCCACCAGCATGCCGCCATCGGAAATATCGTGCACCGCATTGACTGCGCTGGCGCGGACGAAGGCGCGCACTTCTTCGCCATGTTTGCGTTCGGCTTCGAGGTCGACTTCGGGCGGAAGGCCTTCCTCGCGTCCATGAATCTCGCGCAGCCAGAGCGATTGGCCAAGATGCTTGGTCTCGCCGCCGATAAGCCAAATTGAATCGCCGTCATTCTTGAAGGCAATCGTCGCCATGCGCGCATTGTCGTGGATCAGGCCCACGCCGCCGATGGCAGGTGTAGGTAGGATGGCCGAACCTCCACCGGTGGCCTTGCTTTCGTTATAGAGGCTGACATTGCCGCTCACGACAGGGAAGTCGAGCGCCCGGCATGCATCGCCGATGCCTTCCAAGCAGCCGGTAAACTGCGCCATAATTTCGGGCCGTTCCGGATTGGCGAAATTGAGGCAGTTGGTGATCGCCAGCGGCTTGGCGCCCACGGCGCTGAGATTGCGATAGGCTTCCGCGATCGCCTGTTTGCCGCCTTCATAGGGATCGGCGTAGCAATAGCGCGGTGTGCAATCGGTCGTGATTGCCAGCGCCTTATGCGTGCCATGGACGCGCACGACGCCGGCATCCCCGCCGGTTTGCAAAGTGTCGGCCATCACCTGGCTGTCATATTGCTCCCAGATCCAACGGCGGCTCGCTAGGTCGGGGCAGGCCATCAATTTGAGCAGGTCGGCACCGACATCGTCGCTTGATGGAACCTTCTTGAGTTCCTTCACACCCGCCCAGGACTTGTATTTTTTCGCGCTGAGAGAAGGGCGGTCATATTCCGGCGCGTCGTCTGCAAGCGGGCCAAGCGGGATGTCGCACACGACTTCCCCATTGAATTCCAGCACCATATGCTTGGTGTCGGTGACTTCGCCGATCACTGCGAAATCGAGCTCCCACTTCTCGAAGATCGCGGCAGCCATCTCTTCCTTGCCCGGCTGCAGAACCATCAACATCCGTTCCTGGCTTTCGGAGAGCATCATTTCGTAAGGCGTCATGCCTTCTTCCCGGCAAGGGACCTTGTTCATGTCCAGCCGGATTCCCGCACCGCCCTTTGAAGCCATTTCGACGCTGGACGAGGTAAGGCCGGCCGCGCCCATGTCCTGAATGGCGACAATGGCGTCCGTCGCCATCAGTTCCAGGCAGGCTTCGATCAGCAGTTTTTCGGTGAACGGATCGCCCACCTGCACGGTCGGGCGTTTCTCCTCGGTGTCTTCGCCGAAATCGGCGCTCGCCATGGTTGCGCCGTGAATGCCGTCACGCCCCGTCTTGGAGCCGACATAGACGATCGGATTGCCGACGCCGGTTGCCGCCGAATAGAAGATCTTGTCCGTATCGGCGACGCCAACCGTCATCGCGTTGACCAGGATGTTCCCGTCATAGGCCTTATGGAAATTCGTTTCCCCGCCAACGGTCGGAACGCCCACGCAGTTGCCGTAGCCGCCGATTCCCGAAACCACGCCTTTCACCAGGTGCTTCATTTTCGGATGTTCCGGCCGCCCGAAACGCAGCGCATTCATATTCGCGACCGGGCGCGCGCCCATCGTGAACACGTCGCGCAAGATTCCGCCGACGCCGGTGGCCGCGCCCTGATAGGGCTCGATATAGGAAGGGTGGTTATGGCTTTCCATCTTGAAGATGGCTGCCTGGCCGTCCTCGATGTCGATGACGCCTGCATTCTCGCCGGGGCCCTGAATCACCCAGGGGGCCTCGGTGGGAAGCTTCTTCAGGTGCAGGCGGGACGATTTGTACGAACAATGTTCCGACCACATTACCGAAAAGATGCCCAATTCGACCAGATTGGGCGCACGGTTGAGCCGTTTGACGATGATATCGTATTCGTCTTGGCTCAGCCCATGCTCGGCCACGACTTCAGGTGTAATCTCGGACATGTAGCCGCCCTTAGCGCCCGCCTGCGGACCATGCTAGCCCCCCAGGGCACTTGGCGTGCTTGACCCTGCGGCTTGTCCCCGTCATTGCTCTTCGGGCATGGAGGAAACTGCTAAAAACATCGCCGAAATGAGCTTCGAGGACGCTTTGCGCGCGCTTGAGGACGTTGTGCGCCGTCTGGAAGGCGGAGAAGTGCCGCTGGACGAATCGATTTCGCTTTACGAGCGGGGCGAGGAATTGCGTAAACATTGCCAGACCAGGCTGGATGCGGCGCAGGCACGGATCGAAAAGATCGTCGCCGGCGACGATGGCAAGCCTGCCGGTACGCAGCCTCTCGATTCCGCCACGGACGGAAGTGTCTGATCCATGGCAATCACCGGCGTCGTCGATGGCATGCTGGCTAGCGGTCTCGAGAGAATCGGGCATGAAATCGACGAAGCTTTCGATGCCTATCTGCCGGTGCCGGACGATTCCCGCGCCCGATTGATCGAGGCGATGCGCTATGCCGCCATCGGTGGCGGCAAGCGGATCAGGCCATTGCTGCTGACCGCTACGGCCGATCTTTATGGTGTCGACCGCGAAATATCGGTCCGTGCGAGTGTCGCGATCGAGGCGATCCATGCCTATTCGCTGATCCACGACGATTTGCCGTGCATGGACGATGACGAGCTTCGTCGCGGAAAGCTGACCGTGCACAAGGCGTTCGACGAAGCGATCGCAATTCTGGCGGGCGATTCGCTGCATGCCCTGGCATTTGAAATCCTTGTCGATCCGCGCGTGAGCGGCGATCCCTTTGTGCGTACGGAATTGGTCTCAACGCTGGCGAAGGCCAGCGGTCATGAGGGCATGGCAGGCGGCCAGATGATGGACATCGTTGCCGAGACGAGCGAGTTCGATCTGCATACGGTGACCAGGCTTCAGCAGCTCAAGACCGGGGCTCTCCTGGGCGCTGCAGTGGAAATGGGCGCCATTCTGGGCCGTGTCCCATTGGACGGCAGGGCGCATTTGCGGGCCTATGCGCGCGACATTGGCCTGGCGTTTCAGATTGCAGACGATCTGCTGGATCTGAAAGGCGACGAACAGAAGGCAGGCAAGGCCCTGCGCAAGGACACTGCCCAGGGTAAGCAGACTTTTGTTTCTCTGCTCGGGCCCGAACGTGCGCAAGACCAGGCACAGGCGCTGGTCGATCAGGCCATCGGCCATCTTGCCGTCCATGGTGAGGAAGCAGAACTATTGCGGGCGATTGCCCGGTTTATTGTCGAGAGGGACCGATAATGTCGGAAGCAGCTCAGGGGGAGCGCGTAGGCGTTTATCCCGGAACGTTCGATCCGATGACGCTCGGCCATGCCGATATCATCCGGCGGGGCGCAAAACTGGTCGACAGGCTGATTATCGGGGTCACCACCAATCCATCCAAGAATCCGATGTTCACGCCGGAAGAACGCACGGCGATGGTAGAGCGAGAGATCGAACGGTTGGGCGTCGACAATGCCGAAGTTGTGGGTTTCAACGCCTTGCTGATGGCCTTCGCGGCGCAGCAGGATGCCAGCGTGATCATCCGCGGGCTACGCCGCGTGGGTGACTTCGAATACGAATATCAAATGGCGGGGATGAACCAGTATCTCGATAACAGCATCGATACTGTCTTCCTGATGGCGGATGTCGCGCTCCAGCCCATAGCCTCCAATCTGGTGAAGGAAATTGCGCTTTTTGGCGGCGATATTTCGCGTTTCGTCAGCCCCGAAGTGTGTGAAGATGTCCTTGAGCGCGTTGAACGGATCGGGAGGAAGGACACTACCTGATTGACCCGCTTGCCCCGATACTATTGGGACTGAGATCGTTCATTGAACCGACAGTCCAGCCTCGCTACAGCCCGGCGACAGATAAGCCTGCGAAAGGTTAGACGATTTCCATGCTCAACCGCCTGATTGCCACTTTCTTCGCCGTGATGTTAGCCGTTTCGGGTTCCAGCGCCTATGCGCAGGGCGATCTGGATGTGCCGCTGCCCGATCAGGGGCCGAAAGTGTACAAGGAAGTCAACTACAACGCGAACGAGGATCTGGAGAATATCTTGCTCCTCGATCTTTCGACCGGCAAGCGCGTTGCCATCCGATTGATGGAAGACTGGGCGCCGCAGCATGTGGAGCGGATCAAGACGCTCACGCGCCAGGGCTTCTACGACGGCGTTATCTTCCACCGGGTGATCGACGGATTCATGGCGCAGACCGGCGACCCTACTGGCACTGGGCAAGGCGGTTCCGAGCTTCCGGATCTGAAGGCCGAGTTCAATCCCCGGCCGCATGTGCGGGGCAGTGTTTCCATGGCGCGTACGGCCACCAATGAAGACAGTGCGAACAGCCAGTTCTTCATCGTGTTCTATCCCCGCCTGGGGCTTGACCGGAACTATACGAATTTCGGCCGGGTCATTGCAGGCATGCCGGCTGTCGATGAGATTACGCGCGGCGAACCGCCTGCCAACCCCACGCGGATCGTGCAGGCATCCATTGCAGCTGACCACAAGGCACCGCCACCTGCCCAAGCGCCTCCCGAACCGGCCGAGTTCACAGCTGAAATGCTGAGCAATTCCGCCTCCCAATAGGCTTTTCTTAGGCTGAGAGCCGGCCTAGAGCCGCGTGATGCTCGCCTTTCGGACTCCCCGCCGCTTTCCTCGGAAGATGCGTCATGCGCGTTGACCTGTTCGATTTCGAACTCCCGCCGGAGCGGATTGCCCTGCGTCCGGCGCGGCCGCGCGATTCAGCGCGGATGCTCGTTGCGGATGGAGAGCAACCCTTCGAAGACCGCATAGTGAGCGAACTCCCGAACTTGCTGCGTCCCGGGGATGTGCTCGTGTTCAACGATACGCGAGTCATTCCCGCGCAGTTGGAAGGCAGGCGCGGGGACGCACGGATCGGTGCCACACTGCACAAGCGGATCGATCTCCGGCGCTGGCAAGCATTCATCCGCAACGCCAAGCGGCTGCATGAGGGGGACACAATTCAGTTCCCCAACGATGTTTCTGCAACAGCGGAGTCGCGCGCACAGGATGGCAGCTGGACCTTACATTTCGCCGGTGAAGAGCCTGTGGAGGTCCTCTTGGAACGGGCAGGGCAGATGCCCCTGCCGCCTTATATAGCGGGCAAGCGGGCGACCGACGAAGCGGACCAGAGCGACTACCAAACCATCTTTGCAGAAAAGAAAGGCGCAGTCGCGGCACCCACCGCGGCACTGCATTTCACAACCGAATTGCTTGCCGCCCTCGATCGGGCCGGGATCGGGCGCGAAACGCTTACTCTGCATGTTGGGGCGGGAACTTTCCTTCCCGTGAAAGCGGACGATACCGCAGACCACCAAATGCATTCGGAATGGGGCGTTATCGGGCAGGAAACGGCCGAACGGCTCAACGCTGCGCGCGCGGCGGGCGGCCGGGTCATTGCCGTTGGCACAACGTCATTGCGCCTGCTGGAGAGTGCCGCGGATGAAAGCGGAGAGATCCAGCCGTTTGAAAGAGACACGGCGATCTTCATTACGCCGGGCTACCGGTTTCGCGCAGTGGATGGCCTCATGACCAACTTCCACTTGCCCAAATCTACTTTGTTCATGCTGGTCAGCGCACTGATGGGCCTGGAGCGCATGAAAGCGGTCTATGCCCATGCGATCGAAAATGCTTATCGCTTCTATTCCTACGGGGATTCCTCGCTTTTACTCCCTAGAAAATAATCTTTCCTCCCGGATGCCTTGCATTCGGTTGCGGCCCGGCCAATCTGCCGCACGTGACTGAGACGATTCTCGATATCAGGGGCCTGACCAAGACCTATAAGGGCGGCCTGAAAGCTCTCGACAATGTCGATCTGCAAATCCGCAAGGGCGAAATTTTCGCGCTTCTGGGGCCTAATGGCGCAGGCAAGACTACGCTGATCGGCTCGGTTTGCGGTTTGGTGCGTCCCAGTGGCGGCACGATCAACGCATTCGGCCTCGACCTGATGAAAAGCTGGCGCCAGTCGCGTGCGCGCATCGGACTGGTTCCGCAGGAACTGGCGACCGACATGTTCGAAAAAGTGCATAGTTCTGTACACTATTCGCGCGGGCTGTTCGGCCTGCCATCCAGCCCGGAACGGATCGAGGAGGTGCTTCGCTCGCTTTCCCTGTGGGACAAGCGCGATGCGCAGATCCGCGCGCTTTCGGGCGGCATGAAGCGCCGTGTGCTGATTGCCAAGGCGTTGGCTCATGATCCGGACCTGCTTTTCCTGGACGAACCGACTGCCGGCGTCGACGTAGAGCTGCGGCGCGACATGTGGCGCCAGATCGATGGGCTCCGCGAGCGCGGGACGACGATCATCCTGACAACGCATTATATCGATGAAGCCGAGGAGATGGCGGACAGGGTCGGCGTAATCGAGAAAGGTCGGATTCTCCTGGTGGAGGACAAGTCCACTCTCATGGCACGCATGGGCCGCATGGAAGCGGTTTTCACGCTGGCGCAGCCTCTGCAAGAGATTCCATCCGTCCTGTCGGCGTTTCCGCTGCATCAATCCGAGGACAAGACCCAGCTTATCTATCGGGGTGGTGATGGAACCGGGCAGGGCAAGCGTGAAGTCGCGGGGCTGACCAAGATGCTGGTGGGCCAGGGCATCGATTTCACTGCGCTGGACAGCCACGAATCCAGCCTTGAGGACATCTTTGTCGATTTGATGGAGAAGCAGGAATGAGCGGCCCGCTGTTCAATGCCCGCGGCACTTGGGCAATCTTCCATCACGAGCTGATGCGTGCCTTTCGCACATGGATCGGCTCGATCTTCTCCCCGGTGCTGACGACGTCGCTCTATTTCATCGTATTCGGGGCGGCGATCGGATCGCGGATCAGTGAGGTCAATGGCGTCTCCTATGGGGCGTTTATCGTGCCCGGCCTGCTGATGCTCACGCTGCTGAGCGAGAGCACCTCCAATGCCAGTTTCGGTATCTATATGCCGCGCTTCACCGGTGCGATTTACGAGCTTCTTTCTGCACCAGTTGGTTTTGTCGAAACGTTGCTCGGCTTCGTTGGCGCTGCGGCGGTGAAATCCTTGATCATTGCTGCCATCATCCTGGTAACGGCGACACTGTTTGTGGATTATCAGATCGCTCATCCGATCTTCGCATTGGGCTTTATTCTGCTGATCTCGGCCGCTTTTTCTCTCTTCGGTTTCATCCTGGGGATTTGGGCGGACGGCTTTGAGAGACTGCAGATCGTGCCCGTGCTGTTCCTGACGCCGCTGACATTCCTTGGCGGAACATTCTATTCGATCGACATGCTTGGTGAGCCTTGGCGAACCGTCGCACTTATCAATCCGATCGTCTATCTTGTGAACGGCCTGCGCTGGACATTTACCGGGTCTTCGGATGTTGGGATATGGATCTCGCTCAGCATGACATTGGGCTTTCTGGCCGTCTGCGTTGCGGTGATCGCTGTTGTTTACAAAACCGGGTGGCGCTTGCGCGATTGACGCCGGACAGGTTAGGCATTCCTGCATCATGAAAATTCGAAAGTGCACAATCCGCGCCGGTGCGGCGGCTTTTCTCGTCACTTCCACGCCGGCATTCGCCGAATTGCCCGGACCGGTGCGGGCAATGGTTGATGCTGCCATTGAAACGGGCGACCCGGAAAAGGTCAAAACGGTCATTGAACTGGCCAGGCAGACCAATCCCGATGAAGGCGCGGAGCTGGATGCACTCCAGGCGGCATTTGCCGAAGACCAGGCAAAGCTTGCCGAGCAGGAGGCCAAGGAAGAAGAACTGGCTATCCGCAATGCCGGATTGCTTGATAAGTGGTCAGGCAGCGGTGAAATCGGGGCGTTCCTCTCGTCGGGCAATAGTAGCGAAACCGGTCTCACCTTGGGATTGAAGCTCAAGCGAGAAGGGATTGATTGGAGCCACGAACTGAGGGTGAAGGCCGACTACCAGCGAACGAATGGAGTCACATCACGCGAGCAGATCGTCGCTGCCTACGAACCGCATTATCAGATCGCCCAAGGCCTATTTGCCTATGCGCTGGGGCAATATGAGCGCGACCGCTTTCAGGGTTTCTCGGCGCGATATGCCATCTCGGCCGGCCTGGGATACAAACTGGTCGACAGCTCAAGGCTCCAGATATCGGCTAAGGCCGGCCCAGCCTATCGCCATACCGAATTTGAGGATGGAACGTCAGCTGGCAGCATTGCCGGGTTGGCCGGGTTGGAAGCCAATTGGCAGATCACTGACCGCCTGAAACTGACGCAAGATGCCAATATGATGGCTGAGACCGGCGGCGCGGCGACCGTGATCTTCGATTCCACAAGCACCAGCGTGGTCCTGGTCACGGGGCTCGAGGCGAAGGTCAGCGATCGTTTGACCACGCGCATGTCTTTCACGCTCGACTATGACAGTAACCCGCCGGCCGGTTCCGTCTCGACCGACACACTTTCGCGGCTAACGCTGATCTATGGCTTCTGAGCAGCCACCGCGCTTTGCCTTCTCGATTGAAGCGCGGGACGAAAAGGCGCGTCTCGGCAAGATTGCCATGCGGCGCGGAGAAATTCGCACGCCTGCGTTCATGCCGGTGGGCACGGCCGCTACGGTGAAGGCAATGAAGCCCGAAACCGTGCGGAGCACCGGCGCCGACATCATCCTTGGCAATACTTATCATCTGATGCTGCGCCCCGGTGCGGAACGAGTTGCACGGCTTGGCGGCCTTCATCGTTTCATGAACTGGCCGCGCCCTATATTGACCGATAGCGGCGGCTATCAGGTCATGAGCCTTTCGGAATTGCGCAAGATTACCGAGCAAGGCGTGAGCTTCCGCAGCCATCTGGATGGTTCGAAGCATATGCTCACGCCCGAGCGCTCTATGGAAATACAGCGGCTGCTCGGCAGCGATATTGTGATGGCTTTCGACGAATGTCCTCGGGCAGATCAGCCGCGGGATGAAATCGCAAAAAGCATGGAGCTTTCGATGCGCTGGGCCAAGCGTAGCAGAGAGGGCTTCGATGCAGGGGAAGAGCATGCGGCAAGCGCGGCGCTGTTCGGTATCCAGCAAGGCGCCTTAGATGAGAATCTGCGCCTGCAAAGCGCGCAGGCGCTGACCGAGTTTGGCTTTGATGGCTACGCGATCGGCGGTCTGGCCGTTGGCGAAGGACAGGAAGCCATGTTCGCCACGCTTGATTTCGCGCCGTCGCAACTGCCTGAAGACGCGCCGCGTTATCTGATGGGGGTCGGCAAGCCTGACGATTTGGTAGGTGCAGTGGAGCGCGGAGTCGACATGTTCGATTGCGTTCTGCCGACCAGATCGGGCCGCAACGGCCAGGCATTCACCTGGAATGGGCCGCTCAATCTGCGGAATGCGAAGTTTGCCGAGGATACCGGCCCGCTGGATGATCGGTGTGCTTGCGCGGTCTGCGCAGAATACAGCCGCGCCTATCTGCATCATCTTGTCAGGTCGCAGGAAATTCTCGGCGCCATGCTGATGACCGAGCACAATCTGTCATTTTACCAGCAATTGATGCAGGCGATGCGGGACGCGATCGGGGAAGGGCGCTTTGCCGCTTTCGCAGCCGACTTTAGACGAGACTATCTCGGCAGTTGAGGCCGGTTTCAGATAGCTGCAACTGAAATGGGCGGCCCCGCAGGACCGCCCTTTCGAATTCCGACTGGAATACTGATCAGCGCGAGTAGAACTCGACGACCAGGTTCGGCTCCATCGTGACCGGGTAGGGCACTTCGTCCAGCGTGGGCACGCGGGCAAAGGTCACCTTGTCGGTGCCGTCGACCGAAACATATTCCGGGATGTCGCGCTCGGGCAGGCTCTGCGCTTCGATTACCAGCGCCATTTCCTTGGCCTTGTCGCCCAGGCTGATGACGTCGCCCACCTTGATGCGGCGGCTTGCGATATCGCACTTAACACCGTTCACGCGAATGTGGCCGTGGCTAACGAGCTGACGTGCAGCAAAGATCGTGGGGGCGAACTTGGCGCGATAGACCACCATGTCCAGACGTTGCTCCAGCAGGCCGATCAGGTTCTGGCCCGTATCGCCCTTCATCCGCGAAGCCTCGATATAGGTCCGCTTGAACTGCTTCTCGGTCACGTCGCCGTAATAGCCCTTGAGCTTCTGCTTGGCGCGGAGTTGAAGGCCGAAGTCGGACATCTTGCCCTTGCGGCGCTGTCCGTGCTGGCCGGGGCCATAGCTGCGGCGATTGACGGGGCTGTTCGGGCGACCCCAGATGTTTTCGCCCATGCGGCGGTCAAGTTTGTACTTGGCGCTCTTGCGCTTCGACATAAGTCATCTCCAATTTGCTTGCGAGGCAACATCGCCCGCGCTTCAACCCGGAACGCACCGACAGAACCAATGTTCTGTCGCGGCCACCGCTTCACCGGGGTGCGGGGCCAATCGGGTATCCTGCCGGATTTCTTCTGGCAGGGCCCAAGTGAGCGGCGCAATTGGCCGCTCCGGCTCCAAAAGTCAATGCTGCAAAGAGTTGGCCTAGGCTCACTGCTTGATCAGGCAGATGCGGTAGGGTTTGCTCCTACTCTCGATCTTCCTTTGGCGGCCTGGAGAGGGAAGAGAGGATTCCTCTCAAGGTCCGCACTTCCAGATGGTTCCAGCCGGGTTTGGTGAGAACATTGCGCAAGGTCATTCGCGTGGCTTCTGCGCGTGCCTTGGGGAAAAAGTATCCTTTCGGTTCGAGCAATTGTTCGAAATGATCGATCAGTCCTTCTAGCTCTGCTTGCGGCGCAGGTGGAAGCATCTCTTCGCGAGGCGGCATCGCTAGATCGCAGTGCCTGGACCATTCATAGGCGCATAGAATGACCGCCTGTGCCAGATTGATCGAGCTGAAGTCTGGATTGACCGGAATTGTCAGGATCGCACGAGCGAGCGCAACATCGCTCGCCTCCAGCCCCGATCGCTCCGGCCCGAATAGAATTGCACTGCGGCCATCCTGCGCAGCGATATCTTGCGCGGCCTGCTCTGCGCTCACGACCGGCTTGGCAACGCCGCGCTTGCGCACGGTTGTGGCATAGACATGCGCGCAGTCGGAAACGGCGTCGGCAGTGCTATCGAACACCCTGGCCCCATCCAGGACAATATCTGCACCTGAGGCGGCGGGGCCGGCGCTGGGATTGGGCCAGCCGTCACGCGGTGACACCAGCCGCATCTCCGTGAGCCCGAAATTCAGCATGGCCCGCGCGGCTTTGCCGATATTCTCGCCCAGTTGCGGGCGAACAAGCACGATGACCGGCGGTTCAGTTGCCTCCGACATCGCGCACGCTGCTGGCAAATTCTTCGAAATCGCGCGCTTCGGAAAAGTCGCGATAGACCGATGCGAAACGGATATAGGCAACTGAATCCAGGGTCTTCAGCCCGTCCATCACCATTTCGCCGATGCGGGAAGAGGGTATCTCGCTATCGCCCAGCGTTTCGATCTGGCGCTGAATTCCAGATACCAGCTGATCGAGCCTTTCCTGGGCAATTCCACGCTTGCGGCAGGCAAGGGCGACCGACTGTTCGATCTTGGAGCGATCGAAGGCCTGCCGGTCGTTTCCGCTCTTGATCACGGAGATGTCGCGCAATTGCACGCGCTCGAACGTCGTGAAACGCGCGCCGCAGCCTTCGCATTGGCGGCGGCGGCGTATCGCTGTGTTGTCTTCGGTCGGACGCGAATCCTTTACCTGGCTGTCTTCGTTCGCGCAGAAGGGACAGCGCATCGCCTAGCGGCCCGGATAGACCGGGAAAGCCTCGCAAAGCTCGCTAACGCGGCGCCGGACGCTTTCCTCGACCTGTGCATCGCCTTCATCGCCATTCTTACGCATCCCTTCCACCACTTCGGCGATCAGGCCGCCAATCTGGCGAAACTCGTCCGGGCCGAAGCCGCGCGTCGTACCAGCAGGAGAACCCAAGCGTACGCCTGAGGTGACGAAGGGCGAGCGCTTGTCGAAGGGGATCGCGTTTTTGTTGCAGGTCAGGAATGCGCGATCGAGCCCCTTTTCCGCTGCCTTGCCGGTGACGTCCTTTGCCGTCAGGTCGACGAGCATCAGGTGGTTGTCCGTCCCGCCCGATACGATCCCAAGGCCGCTTTCTGAAAGGCTGGAGGCCAGGGCCTTGGCGTTTTCCACCACACGCGAAGCGTAGGTGCGGAATTCGGGCTGCAGCGCTTCCTTGAAGGCCACGGCCTTGGCCGCGATCACATGGACCAGCGGGCCGCCCTGCATGCCGGGAAATACCGCCATGTTGAACTTCTTTGCCAGATCCTCGTCATTGGTGAGGATGACGCCGGAACGCGGGCCGCGCAGGCTCTTATGCGTGGTTGTGGTCACGACATGGGCATGCGGGAAGGGGTGGGGATGCGCGCCGCCGGCGACCAGGCCGGAGAAATGCGACATGTCCACCAGCAAATACGCGCCGACTTCATCGGCAATCTCGCGGAAACGGGCAAAGTCCCAATGGCGCGGATAGGCAGTGGCGCCGGCGATGATCAGCTTGGGCTTCGCTTCGCGCGCCTGCTCCGCGATCGCGTCCATGTCCAGCTGCTGGTCTTCCTCGCGTACACCGTAGGGCACGACGTTGAACCATTTGCCGCTCATATTGACCGGTGAGCCATGAGTCAGGTGGCCGCCCGCCGCGAGCGATAGCCCCATGAAAGTGTCGCCGGGTTCCAGCAGGGCCAGGAACACGGCCTGGTTCATCTGGCTGCCGGAATTGGGCTGCACATTGGCAAAATTGCATCCGAACAGCTTCTTCGCCCGCTCGATCGCCAGGTTCTCGACGATGTCGGCATATTCGCAGCCGCCATAATAGCGTTTGCCGGGATAGCCTTCGGCATATTTGTTGGTGAAAACAGAACCGGTCGCTTCCAGCACGGCCGGGCTCGCAATGTTCTCGCTGGCAATGAGTTCGATCTTGTCGCGTTGCCGCCCGAGCTCCTTGCGAATTGCATCGAAAACTTCAGGGTCTGTTTCTTCCAGCGTGTCATGCCAGAAATGTTGCAGGCCTTCGGACATGGCGGTTGGTGCAGTCACCGTACTCATTGATTAATCCTGTTGCGGGTTTGATAGTTTGTCGACGCGGCGAACATGGCGATCGCCGCCAAAGGGAGTGTTAAGAAACGCTTCGACGCAGGCCTTGGCCATTTCGCTGCCGATCATCCGCGCTCCCATTGCGATGATGTTGGCATCGTTATGTTCGCGGGTAAGCTTGGCCGACAGAGGCTCGGAAACGAGGCCGCAGCGCACCTTGGGGTTCCTGTTCACGGCGATGGAAATGCCGATTCCCGTGCCGCACAGCGCAATGCCACGCTCTGCCTTGCCGGCTGCGACATGGCTCGCGAGCTTGTAGCCGTAATCGGGGTAATCGACGGATTCCGGGCCGTTCGGGCCCAGATCTTCGACTTCATGGCCGAGCGTCAGCAGCCATTCGGCAAGCTCTGCCTTAAGCCCCAAAGCGGCATGATCGGAGGCGAGTGCGACTTTCATGCGGGTGCACATAGGGGCTTGACCGCTTTGGTTCCACCGCAAATCCGCTTTGTTCCCCAATGGGTCTGCTTTAGGCGCGCTTCACTTGCCGCGGCGCGTGCCTCCTGCAGTTCTAATTGGAGCGGGAAGCGGGCGAAAACAGCAGGTTCAGATAGCTTCGCAAAAGCAGGACCTGCTGTTCGGTAAGTCTGGGGTCGTTCACGGCGCGGGCCATCACTAGGCCGCCTTCAATGACGACGCTGAACATATCCGCCAGATGATCGAGGCTGACTTGCTCGTTCATGGGGTAGGTTTGCTGGACCGTCTCCAGCATGTCGCGAAAGCGGCTGCGCCAACCCAGAACCGCTCGGCGATTGGCTTCGCGTACTTCATTGTCGAACAGGCGATCCTGATAGGCGGCGGTTGCGACGATGCATCCCGGATGCCCGCCTGGAATGTCGGAAAGCAGCTCCGCAAGTAGTTTCAAGCCTATCAGCAATTGCTGCAGGGGATCGTCGCTCAATTCCCGAGCCCGTTCGAATAAATCATCGAACAATGCATCTTCGATCTCGATATGCCGCTCGATCAGCGCGCGGGCGAGGGCGTTCTTGTCCCGGAAATGATAGAAAAAGCCGCTCTTGGTGATTTCGGCATTGGCAACGATTTCGTCGATCGACGTCGCATCGAAACCCTTGTCCAGGACCGCTTCCTGCGCAACGTCCATGATTCTCTGCCGGGTCTGGCTGCCACGCGCCACGCCGAATTCCTTTCAGAACCGCACTGGTGGTACAGTACCTTCAGTACAGTTCGAGCAATAGCGACTTTTCCGAAAACTGCATCATTGCCGATTATGTCTCTGAAACACTGCGATAAATCGATAATTTGGCCAACCGTACCATGAGTCGACTAGTTATTGGGGCGCTCTCATCCTCATAAGCGATTATCGATTTTCGAATGAGAAGAGGGATGGAAGAGATGTCACAATTTGAACAATTGATGGGGGCGAGCCGCCCTTATCTGACCGATGGCGGAATGGAGACCTGGCTGTTTTTCCAGCAAGGTTTCGAAGCGCCGGAATTCGCCGCGATCGTCCTGCTGGACGATGAACGGGCGCGAGAAGCCTTGCGCCGCTATTTCGCTGGCTTTCTGGAACTCGCCCAGACGCAGAATACTGGCTTCGTGCTGGATACGGATACATGGCGCGGCTGTCTGGAATGGGCGCCGAAACTCGGCGTTAGCAAAGACAAACTGCTGGAGCTGAATGCGGACGCCGTGAAATTCGCCAAGTCCATTCGCGAGGAATGGGCGGATCGTGTTTCTCCAATCCTCGTGAACGGCGTAGTTGGGCCTGCAGGCGATGGCTATCGCCCCGGCGCATTGCCTTCCGCAACTGAAGCTGAAGCGATCCATACGCCGCAAATCCGCGTGTTTGCGGAAGAAGGCGTGGACATGATCTCGGCGATCACCATGACGAATATCGGTGAAGCCACGGGGATCGCTCGCGCGGCCAAAGCGGCCGGCCTGCCTGTTGTCATATCCTTCACAGTTGAGACCGACGGCAGGCTCCCGACAGGGGACAAGCTTGGGGAAGCCATTCAGGCGGTTGATGCGGCCACCGACGGCGTGCCGGCCTATTACATGGTCAATTGCGCTCATCCGGACCATTTTCGCGATGCGATCGCCAATGGAGAGGCATGGACGAACCGCATTGGGGGCGTCAGGGCCAATGCTTCCCGGTTGAGCCATGAAGAGCTGGATGTTGCCGAAGAACTGGATCAGGGCGATCCGAAGGAATTCGGGCATTTGCACGGGAAGCTTGCGCAAATGCTGCCTAGCCTGAAGGTGTTTGGCGGTTGCTGCGGCACCGATCTGCGCCATGTTGGCTGCGTCGTGGAAAGCCTTCAGCTTCAGCCGGCCGATTGAGGCCAGATCGGTTGTAACGGGACGCCGGGGCGCAGTGAGCAGCTGTGCCGCGGCTCCCGGCGCTGATCAGCCTTGGCGCATCATGTCCGCCAGCTTCTCTCCGATCATCATGCAGGCAAGATTGGGATTGCCGCGCGGCAAGCTGGGCATGACGGAGGCATCGGCGACGCGCAGGCCCGCGATACCATGCACGCGCAGTGAAGCGTCGACGACCGCATCGTCATCCGTTCCCATCTTGCACGAACAGGCGGGATGCGCGCGGCTTGCCGCGTTCTGACGGACATATTCGGCCAGTTCGGCATCGCTGCTTAGCTCCGCACCGGGCATGCATTCACGGGCAATGAGTTCGCTAAGCGGGCTCTGGCCATAGATTTCGCGGCTGAGTTGGAGCGAGCGCACCGTGCCTTCCAGGTCTCCGGGTTCGCCGAATGTGTTGGTGAAGATGCGCGGAGGATCGCGCGGGTCGGCGGATCGCAGGCGGACCCAGCCGCGCGATTTGAGCGGGAGATAGCCTGTGCGCACTGATAGCCGTGCAGTTTGTCTGCGCTGGAGGCCGGGCAGCCACATCTGAGCATCGCTGCTGAGCGGCAGACACATCATATGCATGTCCGGCCGGTCCAGGCCTTCTTGAGAGCGCAGGAAAATGTTGGCGACGGTGCCCGTATAGGCGAACGGACCTGCGCCGCTCATATACCAGCGCGCTGCGGCTATGGCGGCCCGGTCCAGCCGCAGATAACGTGTCAGGCCCTTGTCCCGGCGTAGCTCATATTCGTTCACGACCACCGGATGGTCGGCGAGGTTGCGGCCGACTCCGGACAGCTCGTGCAGCGGCTCGATCCCTGCTTCGCGGAGCTCGTCCGGGCGTCCGATGCCCGAAAGCATCAAAATCTGGGGCGAGCCATATGCCCCGGCCGAGAGGATGATCTCGTTCGTCGCTGGCACCGTATGAAGCTGCCCGCCTTGAACGAATTCCACCGCCTCTGCCCGCCCGCTGCGCAGGACGATGCGAGTGACGAGTGCGTTCGTCGCGACCGTGAGATTGGAACGATGCGCAGCCGGCCGCAGATAGGCGCGAGCGGTACTGGCCCGGCGGCCGTTTGCGACATTCGATTCCATGCGGGAGATGCCGTCCTGTTCGGCGGCATTGGGATCGTCGCAATAGGGTATGCCCGCCGCTTCGGCAGCAGCAAGCAGAGGCTCCCACAGCAGGTCTGGGCCTTCCATACGCGATATGGCTATGGGTCCATCGCCGCCGTGCCACGGGCCTTCGCCGCGCCAATGGCTTTCCAGCTTCTTGAAAAAGGGCAGCACGTCTTCGAAGCCCCAGCCAGGGAGACCCCGTGCAGCCCAATCGTCGAAATCGCGCCGGTTGCCGCGTACAGCAATCATTGCATTGATCGATGAAGTTCCGCCCAGCGTTCGGCCTCTTGGGAGGCCAAGCTTACGGCCGTGAAGGCCGGGTTCAGGCTCGGATTCGAATTGCCAGGTGCCGATATTGCCCAAGGCCACCCGCGCAAATGCCAAGGGCATCACTTGCAGGGGATGCCTGTCGCGCGGCCCCGCCTCCAGCAGCAGAACGGAAACGTCCGGGTCTTCGCTCAGCCGCGCGGCCACTACCGCACCGGTCGAGCCGGAGCCGATCACGATATAATCATATGCCCTCTCCATGGACTGGGTATGCTCCCAGCTGGGAAGGCGGACAAGAAAAACCCCGCCGAAGCGGGGCCTTTCGTCTTACTGGTCCAGGAAGCTGCGCATCTTGCGAGAGCGGCTCGGGTGCTTGAGCTTCCTCAGCGCCTTGGCTTCGATCTGGCGGATACGTTCACGCGTGACCGAGAATTGCTGCCCGACTTCTTCCAGCGTGTGATCGGTGTTCATGCCGATGCCGAAGCGCATGCGAAGCACACGCTCTTCACGCGGTGTCAGGCTGGCAAGCACGCGGGTGACCGTTTCCTTCAGGTTGGACTGAATGGCTGCATCAACAGGGATGACGGCATTCTTGTCCTCGATGAAATCGCCCAGATGGCTGTCTTCCTCGTCGCCGATCGGCGTTTCGAGAGAGATAGGCTCCTTGGCGATCTTCATCACCTTGCGGACCTTTTCCAGCGGCATGGATAGCCGTTCGGCCATTTCCTCCGGTGTAGGCTCGCGTCCTTGTTCGTGCAGGAACTGGCGGGAAGTCCGCACCAGCTTGTTGATCGTCTCGATCATATGGACCGGAATACGGATGGTCCGCGCCTGGTCGGCAATACTGCGGGTGATCGCCTGCCGGATCCACCAGGTGGCGTAGGTGCTGAATTTGTAGCCGCGGCGATATTCGAATTTATCGACCGCCTTCATCAGGCCGATATTGCCTTCCTGGATCAGGTCCAGGAACTGCAGGCCGCGATTGGTGTATTTCTTGGCGATGGAAATCACGAGGCGCAGATTGGCCTCCACCATTTCCTTCTTGGCGATACGGGCTTCACGTTCGCCCTTCTGCACCATGTTCACGATGCGCCTGAACTCGCCCAGGCTCATGCCGGTCTGGCTGGCAATATCGGCGATCTCTGCACGGATGCGCTCCACGCCATCAGCCTCATTCTCGGCAAAGGCGGCCCATTTCTTGTCCTTCTTCGCCATGGCCTTGAGCCAAGTTTCGTCCAGCTCGTTGCCCACATAGGCCTGAAGGAAATCGACGCGCTTGACCTTGTGACGTTCCGCGAGGCGCAGCATCTGGCCGCCAAGTGCAGTCAGCCGGCGATTGAAAGCGTAGAGATTGTCGACGAGGAATTCGATCTTCGTCGCATGGAACTGCACGCTTTCGACCTCGGCGGTCAGTTCTTCGCGCAGCTGCTCGTACTTCTTTTCCTTGGCGGCAGGGAACTCGTCTCCGCTGCCCAGTGCGTCGACGCGCTCCGCCTGAAGCTTCTCGAACTTCTTGAACAGCTGAGTGATCTTCGCGAAACGTTCGAGTGCGTCGGGCTTCAGCGCGGCTTCCATCTGAGCGAGGGAAAGGGTGTTGTCTTCCTCCTCATCATCGTCGCGCCGGCGGCTGGAGCCTTCGCCGTCCTCATCCTCTTCGTCGTCGCTCTCTTCTTCGGGCTCGTCGTCGTCTTCCTTGTAGGAAGGTCCGGCGGTCGCTTCGCTGATTTCGCCGCTATCGTCGTCTTCGCCTTCCTCCATCTTCTCGACGGGGGGTTCCTTCGACAACATTGCGTCGAGATCCAGGATCTCGCGAAGCTGCATTTCCTCGTTGTTGAGCGCTTCCGACCACTGAATGATCGCGTGGAAGGTTATCGGGCTCTCGCAAAGTCCGATGATCATCGTATCGCGGCCGGACTCGATCCGCTTTGCGATGGCGATTTCACCTTCGCGGCTAAGCAGCTCCACTGCGCCCATCTCGCGCAGATACATCCGCACGGGGTCATCCGTGCGCTCGGTCGTCGTCTTCTTGGGAGTCTCAGCGACATTGCGGGTGGCGTTGCTGTCTTCCGAGGCGCTGATTTCCTCGACGCCGGCTTCATCGTCCTGCGATTCGGCGTCTTCGTCATTCTCGACGATGTTGACGCCCATTTCCGAGATCGCGGACATCACGTCTTCGATCTGCTCCGAAGACATCTGGTCTTGCGGCAGGGCTTCGTTCAGTTCGTCATAAGTGAGATAGCCGCGGCGCTTCGCCTTCGCGATAAGCTTCTTGATCGAGGCTTCGTTGAGGTCGATCAGCGGAGCATCGTCGTCTTTTTTCGTCTTCGCTTCTGACGCCATAGTCGCTTCTAATCCAATTTCCCTTCATCCACCGCTTCTTCGGAAAGCGAGGACGATATTGATTCCGGTGCCATTGCGGCGGCGCGTTTGCTGGCCATTTGCCCGAGTCGCCGCTCAAATTCCAGCTTTCGTTTGAGCAGCCGCTGCTGTTCGTCGAAAGCGTCCTGTTCGAATGTCTGTTCGAACCGGGCGGTGGCATCGGCAAGAGCAGCCTCCAAGGCCGGTCGTTCGACCAGCAAGGCGACTGCCTCGGCCAAATCTTCGCGCGCGGCCTGCGGATCGGTTCCTTCCGTCAGGAAGGTGAAGCGGGTGTTATCCGGCGGCGCCGCGAAGTGTTCAAACGCGGATATGGGTGATTGCTCGCCCATTTCAAGCGTATCGGCAGCATCGAGCAGACCGTCAATCGCTTTGCCGACTGCATCGTCGGCGGAAGATAGCTTTCCAAGGGCTTCCGCATGCCGGTGGATTTCGTTGGGATGGCGAACCAAACCGGCGATCACTGCCGCAGTCAATGTGTCGCGGGCACTGCCGGAGCTGGCCCGGCGCAGTATTCCGGCTGCCTCCGATGAGAGGCGCTGCGGAGCCCGCTTGTTATCCCGCCAATTGCCCCGCTCCCGCGGCGGCCGGGGAGGGTAAGCAAAGGCCGAAAAACGGTCGAGCAATTCGCGGCGATAGAGCGAGCGGATATCGGTGTCCTGGATTGCGTCGGCATGCTCCAGCAGGCGCGCCTTCAAGCCGGCCTTGTCCTCCGGTGTCCTCAGCTCCTGCGCATCGCGTTCATGTTCCCACAAGGTTTCAAGCAGGGACTTCGGATCAGCCAGCAGCTTCTCCATCGCGCCTTTGCCTTGCTGTTTGAGCAAGTCGTCGGGATCAAGGCCTGAAGGAAGACGCACAATCGCAAGCGAATGGCCTGGGCGGAGCAGGGGCAGGGCGCGGCTGATTGCACGCATCGCGGCGCGCTGGCCTGCCGCATCGCCGTCGAAACACAGTATAGGAACGTCCACGAGCCGCCATAGGAGCTCGATCTGCCTTTCCGTCAGCGCAGTACCCAGGGGGGCGACGGCATCGCCTATGCCTGCAGCGGCAAGCGCGATGACATCCATATAGCCTTCGACAACCACTATCCGGTGGGACTGGCGCGAGATCGGGCCGGCCCGGTGCAAATTGTAGAGTGTGCGTCCCTTGTCGAAGAGAGGCGTATCGGGCGAATTCAGATATTTGGGTGCGTCGCTCTTGTTGGAATCGAGAATGCGGCCGCCGAACGCGATGACGCGTCCGCGCGCATCTTCGATCGGCAGCATCAGCCGCCCGCGAAACCGGTCATAGGGCTGCTTGTCATCGACCTGGATCTGCAGTCCGCCTTCGATCAGCATCTGCGGCTCGAACCGCTCGCCCAGCGCCTGCTTGATGCCATTGCGGTTGTCCGGCGCAAAACCGAAGCCGAACCGCTCAAGTGTGTGTGCATCGAAGCCGCGGGAATGAAGATATTGCCGTGCTTTTGCACCATCGGCAGAGGCGAGGTTCTGTTTGAACCAGTCCTGCGCCGCGGCCATCACATCGTGCAGCCCGGCGCGCTCTTCCGCCTGTTTGGCTGCACGCGGATCGGGGGCGGGGACGTCCATTCCCGCCTCGGCCGCCAGTTCCTTCACCGCATCCATGAAAGAAAGGCCGCGCTGGTCCGTCATCCAGCGGATCGCATCGCCATGGGCGCCGCAGCCGAAGCAATGATAGAAGCCCTTTTCGTCATTGACGGTGAAGCTGGGTGTTTTCTCATTGTGGAAGGGGCAGCATGCTTTCCATTCGCGCCCTGCCTTCTGCAGCTTATCGGTGCGCGAAATCACGCTCGAAAGCGTGATGCGAGCGCGAAGTTCGTCAAGCCACTGTGGACTGAGCATAGATCGGACCATTTCGCCGTCCGCTTAGGGTGCAGACGGAATTTGCGACGCCTTATTGTGCCGTCAGCATGCCTTCGAGTCGAGATCGCAGCACGACTTATCCAAAGCTTGCCTTCACGAGCGCGCTGGCTTTGCCCATATCCATCTCCGCGCCGTGGCGGGATTTAAGCAGACCCATAACCTTGCCCATATCCTTGATCGATTCCGCACCGGCCTCCGCCTTGATTGCCTCGATCGCGGCCTTGACCTCGTCCTCGGACATTTGCGCAGGCAGGAATTCCTCGATCACGGCCAGTTCGGTCGCTTCCGCGTCGGCAAGTTCCGTGCGCCCGCCATCCTTGTACATCTGAATTGATTCGCGCCTCTGCTTGGCCATCTTCTGCAATACATCGATAACCAGGGCGTCGTCGTCATCGGGCGCATTGCCGGTACGCAGTTCGATATCGCGATCCTTGATCTTGGCCAGGATCAGGCGAATTGCGGCCAGGCGGGTCTTGTCGCCTTCTTTCATCGCGGCGACCTGCGCCGACTTGATGCTGTCACGAAGCATTTTTCTGGTTCTACTTTCCTGTGGATCAATCCTTCCCCTTTTTGGGGGAAGCATGGTGTTTAGACGCAATTCTCT